>JACQUW010000247.1 GCA_016210115.1 Deltaproteobacteria bacterium
ATCCTCGGCACGACGAAGTACGAAGACATTGCCGGCGCGGATGTCTGTATCGTCACGGCCGGAATCGCTCGCAAGCCCGGCATGAGCCGCGATGATCTGGTCGGCACGAACGCCAAGATCATGCGTCAGGTTGCGGAGGGAATAAAGAAGTACGCGCCAAACGCGTTCGTTATCGTCGTGACCAATCCGCTCGATGCGATGGTCACTCTCACGAAGCAGGTCACAGGGTTTCCCAAAAACCGGGTCGTTGGCCAGTCGGGCATCCTCGATTCGTCGCGCTATCGCGCCTTTGTGGCGCAAGAGCTTAACGTCTCGGTTGCCAGTGTTGCAGCGATGGTCCTGGGAGGCCATGGCGACGATATGGTGCCGGTGCGCAGCAGTTGTACGGTATCGGGTGTTCCTGTCGAAAAGCTTATACCCGCTCAGCGTCTGGAAGAGATCGAAAAAAGGGTTAGAAACGCCGGCGGGGAGATCGTCGCCTTATTGAAGACCGGCTCTGCTTTTTATTCGCCGGCTTCGGCTTCGGTTCGGATGGCCGAATCTTATCTCCTGGATAGAAAAGAGATCCTTCCTTGTGCCGCCTATCTCGAAGGGGAGTATGGGGTGCGCGGGTACTATTTCTGCGTTCCTGTTCAGATCGGCGCCGGCGGTGTAGAGAAGGTCGTCGAAATTGAGCTCAGCCCTCGCGAGAGGCAGGCCTTTGAGGTTTCCCTGTCGCGCGTCAAAGATCTGGTTGAGGTGATGGGGAAGATACTCGCCAGCCAGTAATCAGCGCACGAGAAGTTATAAGTCAATAGTCAATGGCAAATAGGCCCGGACCCTGATCCATTGACTATTGACCATTCACTATTCACGTTTCACCTTTAGCTCTTGCGGTATGAATGTTCACGAATATCAGGCAAAAGAGATCTTTCAACGCTTCGGAATCACTATCCCGAAGGGCCGGGTGGCAAGCACTCCCGAGGAGGCTAAGGGGATAGCGCGCGAACTGGGCGGCACTTGCGTCATCAAAGCCCAGATCCTCGCCGGCGGCAGAGGAAAAGCGGGCGGGGTTAAGCTGGCGCGGAATCCTGAGGAGGCGGAGCAGCGGGCTCGCGAGATCCTCGGCAAGAAATTGATAACGCACCAGACCGGTCCTCAGGGGCGTGAGGTCAGGCGCGTCCTGGTCGAAGAGGGGTTGAATATCGAGCGCGAGCTGTACCTCGGGATTGTGCTGGATCGCTCCCAGGGACGGGCGGCATTCATCGCTTCAGTGGAAGGCGGCGTCGAGATCGAAGAGGTGGCGCGGAAAACTCCCGAGAAAATATTGAAAGAAGTCGTCGATCCTGCGGTCGGGCTTTTGGCCTTTCAAGGGCGGCGGCTCGCTTACGCTCTTGGTCTGCCGCACCAGCAGGTCGGGGGTTTTGTCTCTTTCGTGCAGAGCTTATTTCAGGTTTTCATGGAACTGGATGTTTCTCTGGCCGAGATCAATCCTCTCGTGCTGACTCGCGAAGGAAAGCTCATGGCGTTGGATGCCAAAATGAATTTTGACAACAACGGCCTTTTTCGCCATCCCGAGATCGCCAGCCTCAGAGATCTGAACGAAGAAGAGCCGAAGGAGGTGCAAGCCTCCAACCTCGGGTTGTCCTACATAGCGCTGGACGGGAATATCGGTTGCATGGTGAACGGCGCGGGCCTGGCCATGGCGACCATGGACATAATCAAGCTCTATGGGGGAGAGCCGGCTAACTTCCTCGACGTGGGCGGCGGAGCGACCCGCGATAACGTGACGGAGGCATTCAAGATTCTTCTTTCCGATGATCGGGTGAAAGGCGTCCTCGTTAATATCTTCGGCGGGATTATGCGGTGTGACGTTATCGCCCAGGGTGTGGTGGAAGCGGCTCGGAAAACAAAAGTCACTGTTCCGCTGGTTGTGAGGCTGCAAGGCACGAACGTAGATCTGGGAAGAAAGATCTTATCGGAATCGGGTCTTGCCATTATTCCAGCAGAAACCATGGCTGAGGCCGCCGAAAAGATCGTGGGGGCGGTCCGGAACAGCAAAAACTAGTCAATAGTCATTGGTCGATGAGGGAGCGACTATTGACTGATGACTATTGACCATTGACTAACATACCATGTCAATTTTAGTAGATAAAAATAGCCGAGTTCTGACACAAGGGATTACGGGGGCGACAGGGCAATTCCATACGCGCGCCTGCAAGGAGTACGGCACTCAGATGGTGGCCGGTGTGACTCCGGGCAGAGGGGGCAGCGATTTCGAAGGTATTCCAATTTTCGACACGGTCGCACAAGCCGTGGCCGCGACGGGAGCGAATGCGACCGTCATCTATGTGCCGCCGGCCTTCGCCGCGGACGCGATGATGGAGGCAATCGACAGCGGAATCGAAATGGTTGTCTGCATTACTGAAGGTGTCCCGGTGAATGATATGGTCCGCGTCAAAAGATACCTCGACGGGCGAAAGTCGAGACTTCTCGGACCAAACTGTCCCGGCATTATTACTCCCGGCGAGTGCAAAATCGGCATTATGCCCGGCCATATTCATCGGCCGGGTTCCGTCGGCGTCGTATCCCGCAGCGGGACATTGACTTACGAGGCGGTGGATCAGTTAACGCGTTTGGGCTTTGGACAGTCCACGTGTGTCGGGATCGGCGGCGATCCGGTGCACGGGCTGGACTTTATCGACGTCCTGGATCTGTTCAATAAAGACCCAGGCACCAGCGCCGTGGTCATGATAGGAGAAATTGGCGGCAGCTCCGAAGAAGAGGCGGCTGAGTGGATCAAGGCCCACATGCGGAAACCAGTCGTTGGATTTATTGTCGGCCAGACGGCGCCTCCCGGAAAAAGAATGGGTCATGCCGGCGCGATCATTTCCGGCGGCAAAGGAACCGCGCGGGAAAAAATCGAGGCTTTGACGAAAGCCGGGGTTCGCCTGGCTCCTTCCCCAGCTTTGATAGGGCAGACGATGCGGGAAGCAGCGAATGGCTAATAGCCAATGGCGAATAGGGGGATAGACAGCTATTCTTGAATTCCATAACTATTTGCTATTTACTATTCACACTTAAATGACTGAACGAACACTATCCATTATCAAACCGGACGCTGTCGCCCGAGGCCTCATCGGCGAGATCTTGAGGAAGTTCGAGAGCGCGGGCCTCAAGATCGTCGCAGCCAAGCTCGCGTCTCTGAGCCGTGAACAAGCGCAAGCCTTTTACGAAGTCCACAGGGAGCGTCCCTTCTATTCGAGCTTAACGGAGTACATGTCTTCGGGGCCGATTCTGGTGTCGGTGCTTGAAGGGGGGGACGCGATCTCTAAGAATCGCGAGATCATGGGCGCCACGGACCCGGCCAAGGCGGCCCCGGGCACGATTCGCCAGCAATGGGGGCAGGATGTGGAAAAAAATGCGGTTCACGGATCCGACGGTCCGGAAACCGCCGCCCGGGAAATCACCTTTTTCTTCAGGCCGAACGAGATCCACTCTCGCTGAGGTGGGAGTCTCAGGGTCCAGTAGTCAGAATCGGCAATCTTCAATTCTGTTTCGGAAGAATGTATTGCGCTGTGACAAAGCCCAATATTAAGGACTTAAATCGCGAAGAGCTGGAGAGCTGGCTCATGGGGCGTCGCGAAGCGCCTTTTCGCGCGAGCCAAATCCAGAAGTGGCTTTTTCAAAAGGGGGCAACCTCGTTTTCGGAAATGACCAACCTCCCGGTGGAATTGCGCAACGCCTTAGAGGAAGAGTTCTCGATAAGCAGGCCCGCGATCCTGACGCGGCGGGAAGCGCGGGACGGAACCATCAAATTCCTTTTCGGGCTCTCTGACTCCCTGAGTATCGAAAGCGTGTTGATTCCCGAGCGGGAGCGTCTTGCGCTCTGTATTTCCACTCAGGCGGGGTGTGGATTCGGCTGCGCGTTTTGCGCGACCGCGCAGATGGGGCTAAAGAGAAATCTTCGAGCCAGCGAGATTCTTGATCAAATTCTGGAATCCAGGCGATCACTTTCTCCGGACAGCAGGATTACGCATGTGGTGTTGATGGGCATGGGAGAGCCGCTCGCCAATTACCCGCAAACATTAAGAGCCTTGCGGATAATGACCGATTCCGATACGGGACTCGCGATTTCGCCCCGGCGGATTACGCTATCGACCGTCGGTTTGGTGCCGCAGATAAAAAAACTCGTTGAAGAAACGCAGGTCAATCTGGCAATCTCTCTGCATGCGGCAACGGATGATCTGCGCTCAAAACTTCTGCCTGTCAACCGGAAATATCCTTTGGCGGAGCTGATCGAGTGCTGCCGCTCGCTACCAATTCCCAAGAGAAGGCGGATTACTTTCGAGTATACGTTGCTCGGCGGCGTCAATGACTCTCCAGAGGACGCCCGGCGGCTGGCTCGACTTCTGAGCGGGCTCCGGTGCAAAATCAACTTGATTCCGGTTAACCCGTTTCCGGGCAGCGCCTTTCAGAGACCGGCGCCAGCTGAGGTTGAACGGTTTCGAGAAACCCTGTGCGCGAAGGGATATCAAGTGAACATCCGGGTGCCCAGGGGAGACGATATTGAGGCGGCCTGCGGGCAGTTGCACGGCGAGCAGAATGTGATGGCGGGACGTCCTTCCCGGCTGGCGGCTGCCGGATAACCAGGTGAAAAGAAAGGTCATCGGAGTCATTGGTGGAAGCGGCCTCTACCAGATGGAAGGACTGGAAGAGGTGCGTCACATTCGCCTTACGACGCCCTTCGGCAAACCTTCCGGGACGTATGTCAGAGGCACCCTGGATGACGCGGAGATCGTTTTTCTTCCGCGCCATGGGGAAGGCCATCAATGGCTTCCAACGGAGTTGAATTTTCGCGCCAATATTTACGGCATGAAAAAGCTCGGGGTGGAGCGCATCATCTCTATCAGCGCTGTCGGGAGTCTTCGGGAGGAGATCGCGCCAGGCGATGTGGTGATTCCGGACCAGTTTATCGATCGCACAACCCAGCGACCGAGCACGTTTTTCGGCAAAGGGATCGCGGCTCATGTAAGTTTGGCGGACCCGTTCTGCCCGACCCTGCGGGAAACGCTTTCCGAGGCAGCCAATGCTCAGGGAGCGAATGTTCACACCTCCGGCACCTACATCTGCGTGGAGGGCCCTCAATTCTCCACGCGGGCTGAGTCCCAACTTTATCGCAGTTGGGGAGCTCAGGTGATCGGTATGACCAATTTGCAGGAGGCCAAACTGGCGCGAGAAGCTGAGATTTGTTACGCAACCATGGCGCTGGCTTCCGACTATGACTGCTGGCACGCAGAGGCCGCTGACGTGGACATTCAGCAGGTGATCGCCGTGCTTCGGAAAAACGTTGAACTGGCCCGGCAGGTGATTCGCGGAGCGCTTCCGCTCGTCGCTGAAGAACGCGCCTGCATCTGTGCCAGCGCTCTCAAGGACGCGATCATTACGCAACGAGAGCGGATTCCCAAAAGGATCCACAAAGAGCTGAAACCGATTATTGGCAAATACATGTGAAGGGGAAATCCGAAATCCAAACTCCGAAATGCTAACTGTATGAGCATTCTTGTCGTCGGTACTGTGGCCTTCGATTCTATCGAGACTCCCTCCGGATCTGCGGAGCGAGTCCTGGGGGGATCGGCTTCTTATTTTGCGGTGGCAGCCAGTTTTTTTTCTTCCGTCAGAATCGTCGGAGTCGTCGGGCAGGATTTTCCTCAGGAATATCTCGATCTGTTCGCTCGCCGGGGAGTGGATCTGGAAGGGCTTGCGAAAAAGCAGGGGGCGACATTCCATTGGCGCGGTCGATACCATGAAGATCTCAATGTTCGGGACACGATGGAGCTTCATCTGAACGTTTTATCGGGCTTCGTCCCCAATCTCCCGGAGTCCTACAAGGACGCCGAATATGTGTTTCTCGGCAACATCGATCCTTCCATGCAGATGGAAGTCATGAGTCAGCTGCGGGAAGTTCGGTTGCTTGCTTGCGACACGATGGATCATTGGATCCAGGGAAGCAGGCATGAGCTCAGCCGAGTGCTTGGCCGGATCGAAATGCTTGTCATCAACGATTCCGAGGCGCGCCTGTTGAGCGGCGATCACAACATCGTGAAGGCGGCGCGAACCATTCTCAAAATGGGGCCCAAAAGGGTGCTGATCAAGCGGGGTGAATATGGGGTTTTGCAGTTTTCCGATTCATCGATTTTCGCCACACCCGCTTACCCCCTGGAAGAAGTTTTTGATCCTACCGGAGCCGGCGATTCGTTCGCGGGCGGGTTTCTGGGCCAACTGGCCCGATCGAGGGATCATAGTGAGAGGGGACTCCGGCGCGCCATCGTCTATGGGAGCGTGGTGGCTTCATTCGCGGTGGAGGATTTTGGTTTGCAGCGCTTACTGGCGCTTTCCCTCCCCGAAATCGAGGAAAGATACCGCCGCTTTCTCCAGCTAACGGATTTCCATACATGACTCCATGGATCTTTCGGTTGTTATTCCTGTTTACAACGAGGAGGAGAGCGTTCAGCCGCTGATTCGAGAAACGACTGCGGTCCTCAACTCATTGGGAAAAGCCTACGAGATTGTGCTGGTGGACGACGGTAGCACCGATGGGACCTATGACGTTCTCGCTAAGCTGTGCCGGTGTGAACCGCAACTCAGGGTGATCCGTTTAAAACGCAATTTCGGTCAGACCGCGGCTGTTGCAGCCGGTCTGGCATACTCCAGCGGCGAAGTGATTGTTGCTATGGACGGGGATGGGCAGAACGATCCCAGAGATATCCCTGCTCTCCTGGACAAACTTGCTGAAGGCTATGATCTGGTGAGCGGTTGGCGTTCTCCAAGGGAGGATCCTTTCTGGAGCCGGCAGGTTCCATCCCGCTTGGCTAATAGCTTGATCTCATGGATCACGCGGGTGAAGCTGCATGATTATGGCTGTACGCTCAAGGCCCTCCATTGTGATCTCGCGAGGGATCTGAAACTTTATGGCGAAATGCACCGTTTCATTCCGGCCATTGCCTATGAACGGGGGGCGCGGATTGCCGAGCTCAAGGTTCATCATCGGCCGCGGCGCTTTGGGAGATCGAAATACGGGATTGCCCGAACCTTTCGCGTGATCCTGGATTTGATAACCGTGAAGTTCCTGGTCAGCTATGCCACGCGGCCTCTGCACGTTTTTGGGCTGATGGGGTTTATAAGCGGAGGAATCGGTTTCCTCCTTGGAATCTATCTCAGCCTCAATAAGATCATCTTTGGGACGCCGATCGGGGGCCGACCGCTGCTTCTCCTGGCAATCCTTTTGATCTTTATCGGGTTCCAGTTCATCACGATGGGTCTTCTCGGGGAGATGCTGGCCCGGACCTATCACGAGTCACAAAAGAAGCCGGTGTATGTTATAAAGGATATACTGAACGAGGGAAAAAATACGTGAACATCGGGGTGATCGGCACGGGATATGTGGGCCTCGTCGCGGGGACTTGCTTTGCTGAGACCGGCAACGAGGTGATCTGCGTTGACATTGACGAGGCAAAAATCGCCGCCTTAAAAAGCGGCAAGGTTCCGATTTATGAGCCCGGGTTGGAGGAACTCGTACGCAGAAATTTGGACGAGCAGAGGCTTTCGTTTACCACCGATCTCGAAGCCGCAGTTCAGAAATCCGAGATCTTATTTATAGCTGTCGGAACCCCGCAGGCGCCGGATGGGAGCGCCGATATGGACCAGGCGTTGGCCACGGCACGGGCTATAGCTCGCGCCATGAACAGCCCCAAGATCATCGTCAACAAAAGCACGGTCCCCGTAGGGACCGCAGACCGGCTAAGGACTCTGATCCGCGGCCTGACCCCTCATCGTTTTTGGGTTCTGTCCAATCCCGAGTTTATGAAGGAGGGGGCAGCGGTTGAAGATTTCATGAAGCCGGATCGCGTCGTTCTCGGCGGAGAAGACGCCGAGGCGATCGAAGTGGTGAAGGAGCTTTACGAACCGTTTGTGCGAACCGGAAATCCGATCCTGGTCATGGGCACCCGCAGCGCGGAGATGAGCAAATATGCCGCCAACGCCATGCTCGCCACAAAGATCTCGTTTATCAACGAGGTGTCCAATCTCTGCGAGAAGCTCGGAGCCGATGTCAACGAGGTGCGGCGCGCCATTGGTCTTGACCGGCGCATCGGTCCTCATTTTATCTTTGCCGGTGTCGGATACGGAGGATCCTGCTTTCCGAAAGACGTGCGCGCGATGATCGCGATGGGAATACCCGGTCTCGAGCTGCCACTGCTCAGGGCCGTCGAGTCCGTCAACGAGCGGCAGAAACTGGTTCTGGTGGAGAAAGTTAAAAACCATTTCGGTCGGGATCTTTCCGGCCGCGCCTTTGCGGTTTGGGGGCTCTCCTTCAAGCCGCGCACGGATGATATGAGGGATGCGCCATCCATTCCTGTCATTGAGGCCCTTCTCGCCGCCGGTGCTCGGGTTCAGGTCCATGATCCGGAAGCAGAAAATGAAGCCAGAAAAATTTTCGGCGAGCGCGTGATCTACCACCAGCGGAATTACGATGCTCTGAAGGGAGCGGACGCCCTGCTGGTGATTACGGAGTGGAACGAATTCCGCAGGCCCAACTTTCAGACGATCAAAAAAATGCTCAAGACTCCGGTCATCTTTGACGGGCGCAATATCTATGACCCCGTGGACCTCAGGAAGTTGGGGTTTACCTACTATTCGATCGGCAGGAGAGATGGCTAGGATACTGATAACGGGCGGCGCCGGTTTTATCGGCTCCCACCTCTGCGAAAGCTTTTTGGATCGCGGGGACGAGGTGCTGTGCATGGACAACTTTTCAACCGGTGCCCGGGAGAATGTCGCGGATTTTCTCTCTCATCCGCGCTTCACTTTTGTGGATCACAACGTGACGGGATATCTGCAAGTGGACGGCCCCATCGATGCCATTCTCCATTTTGCTTCCCCCGCGAGTCCTGTCGATTACATGGATATGCCCATTCAAACGTTGAAGGTCGGCTCGATCGGAACTCACAATGCCCTTGGTCTGGCGAAAGCCAAAAACGCCAGGTTTCTTTTGGCTTCAACTTCGGAAGTTTACGGCGACCCGCTCGAGAGGCCCCAGAAGGAGGACTATTGGGGCAACGTGAATCCTATAGGTCCGCGCGGCGTATATGATGAAGCCAAGCGATTTGCCGAGGCCTTGACCATGGCCTACCATCGGTCTCACGGGCTGAACACGCGCATTGTGCGTATTTTTAACACGTATGGTCCCCGCATGAGAATCAACGATGGGCGAGTCGTGCCAAACTTCATCCGGCAAGCTCTTCAAGGAGAACCCCTGACGGTGTACGGCACCGGCGAGCAGACCAGGAGTTTTCTTTATATAGAAGATCTGATCCGGGGATTGCACCGGCTGCTCGAGGTGGAATATCACCAGCCCGTCAATCTTGGAAATCCCCACGAAACGACTGTTTTACAATTCGCCCAAAGAATTCTGGCTCTGACCGGTTCCAAGAGCTCCATCGTTTTTCGCCCCTTGCCTGAGGATGATCCCCGCGTGCGGCAGCCCGACATCACCAGAGCCGAGGAAAAGCTTGGATGGGAGCCGCATGTTCAGCTGGACGAGGGTCTCAGCAGGACCATAGACTATTTCCGAGGACGCCTGCAGGGCTCGACTCCATGAAGGTTATTGTTACGGGAGGAGCCGGTTTTATCGGCTCCCATATTGTGGATGCGTTCATTGAGCGGGCCCATCAGGTTTTCGTCATCGATAATCTTTCCACCGGCGACCGGCGACATCTCAACCGGAAGGCCGAATTCTACGCGATGGATATTCTCGAGCCCACGCTGCCGGAGCTTTTTGTTCGGATCTCGCCTGATGTGGTCTGCCACCACGCCGCTCAGATGGATGTCCGGCGGTCCGTGACCGATCCCGTCTTTGACGCCCGGGTCAATGTCCTGGGGCTGATCCAGGTCCTGGAGGCAAGCAGGATCTCGAGCGTTAAAAAGGTGCTCTTCGCCTCCTCCGGCGGCGCCATCTATGGCGAGCAGGAAATTTTTCCGGCTCCCGAAGGTCATCCCACCCGTCCGATGAGCCCTTATGGAGTCAGCAAACTGGCCGGCGAATTCTATCTCGCCTATTATCACCGGGCATTTGGAATGCCGTACGTCGCGCTGCGCTATTCGAACGTTTACGGTCCCAGACAGTCGGCGTCCGGAGAGGCGGGTGTGGTCGCCATCTTCCTCCGGCACCTGGTTCAAGGGCAGCCCCCGACGATCAACGGCGATGGTTTGCAGACCCGGGATTATGTTTACGTGGAGGATGTTGCGGGAGCGAACATTCTGGCTGCTGAAGCGCCGTTTTCAGGCGCTTTGAACATCGGAACCGCTCGCGAGACCGATGTCTGTACGCTTTTTTCTCTGTTGAAACAAAAGGCGAAATCCGGCATCTCGGCCGTTCATGGTCCGGCGAAGCCGGGAGAGCAGAGGAGAAGTTCGATTGATCCCTCTCAGGCGCGAGCCGTCTGGAGATGGGAGCCGAGGGTTTTTTTGGAGGAGGGGCTGGAGAGGACGATTCAATACTACCACGAGCAGACTTTCGCATGAACCAGGAGCGCATCAGAAACTTTTCCATTATCGCTCATATCGATCATGGGAAATCGACGCTCGCGGACCGGCTGCTGGAATATACGGGCACAGTGAGCGAGCGGGAGCGGACGGAGCAGTTTCTCGACAGCATGGATTTGGAGAAAGAACGGGGGATCACCATCAAGGCGAGCGCCGTGCGGCTTCGTTATCGCGCGCGCGACGGGCAGGAGTACACTCTCAACCTGATCGATACTCCGGGGCATGTGGATTTTACCTACGAGGTGTCCCGCAGTCTCGCGGCCTGCGAGGGGGCGTTATTGGTCGTGGATGCGGCGCAAGGAGTTGAGGCGCAGACCGTGGCCAACGTCCACCTGGCGCTGGATCACAATCTTTCGATTCTCCCGGTCATCAACAAGATTGATTTGCCAAGCGCGGAACCGGAGCGCGTCAGAAAAGAAATCGAGGAGGTGATAGGCCTGGACGCCTCTCAGGCCATCCCGGCCAGCGCCAAAGAAGGTACCGGAACCGAGGCTATCCTCGAAGGAATCGTGAAGTTTTTTCCCGCCCCCAGGGGAGATCCCGGCGCGCCGTCGAGAGCCTTGATCTTCGATAGCTGGTTTGACCCTTATCACGGAGCGGTCGTCGTGATCCGCCTTGTGGATGGCGTTTTGCGCAAAGGGATGCGCATTAAAATGATGTCGAGCGGAAAACTATTTGAGATTACGCGGCTCGGAATCTTCTCGCCGGGGCCCGTCGAGGTGGAGAAGCTGGCGGCGGGAGAGGTCGGCTTCTTGATGGCCGGAATCAAGGAAATTCAGGAGACGCGGATTGGCGACACGATTACTACCGAAGCGACTCCGGCGAGCGAGCCTCTTCCCGGATTCAAGGCGATGAAGCCGATGGTTTTCAGCGGGCTTTACCCGGCTGACTCGGGCCAGTATCAGGCCTTGAGAGATGCGCTGGAGAAACTCAGGCTGAATGATTCTTCTTTTACCTTCGAGCCCGAGAGCTCTCAGGCTTTGGGATTCGGTTTCCGGTGCGGTTTTTTAGGTCTCCTCCATCTGGATATTGTCCGGGAGAGGTTGGAGCGGGAGTACCAACTCAATTTGATTACCACCGCCCCGACGGTCGTTTACCGGGTTCTGACGAGCCAGGGAAAGACGGTTCATGTTGACAATCCGGTCAAACTCCCGGCAGAATCAGATATTGAGCAAGTCGAGGAGACGGTGATAACGGCAACGATTCACGTCCCTCAGGAATATCTGGGAGCAGTGTTGAATCTCTGTGAGGAGAAGCGAGGGACACAAAAAGAGATTCGTTATCTGGGACCCAGGAGAGTCGTGCTCGTCTACGAGCTTCCCCTGAACGAAGTCGTTGTCGATTTTTACGACCGGTTGAAATCGGTCAGCCGGGGCTACGCATCGATGGATTACGAAGTGGCGGGATACCGGCCCTCGGATCTCGTGAAGCTCGATGTCCGGATCAACGGAGAGGTTGTAGACGCAATGTCGATGATCGTTCACAGGGACAAGGCCTACCAGCGCGGCCGTGACCTGGTTCAGCGCATGCGCGAAGTCATTCCGCGCCAGCTTTTCGAGGTCGCGATCCAGGCGGCGGTAGGAAGCCGGATTATCGCCCGGGAGACCGTCAAACCGCTTAGAAAGAATGTAACGGCGAAGTGCTACGGCGGAGACATCACCCGCAAACGCAAGCTGCTGGAAAGACAGAAAGAAGGCAAAAAGCGAATGAAGCAGGTGGGACGGGTGGAAATCCCGCAGGAGGCGTTCCTCGCTGCTTTGAAAGTCTGAATCGGAGTTTTTGATGGCATCCAATAAGGTTAGAGAAGAGTCTGTCGCGATTGTGAAAGAGGGAAAAAAGACCAAGTCAACGGTTCGGGAGTACATCGAAGCCATTCTAATGGCATTGGTTCTCGCTCTGTTTATTCGGACGTTTATCGTCCAGGCCTTCAAGATACCGTCTGGTTCCATGATTCCGACGCTCGTTATCGGCGATCATATACTGGTGAACAAGCTTTCGTACGGTGTCCGGATTCCTTTCTGGGACAACTATTTGGTGGAATTCAGAAAGCCGGAACGTGGAGACGTGGTCGTTTTCATATTCCCCGAGGACCGCTCGAAAGATTTCATCAAGCGGGTGATCGCCTTGGGCGGAGACATCGTGGAGATTCGCGATAAGAAAATCTACATCAATAATCAGCCTGTCAACGATCCTCATGGCCATTTTGAGGGTGATGACCCGCTTGGAGGAGGACTCCACCTCAGAGACGATTACGGTCCCAGGCGCGTTCCTGAGAACCAGCTTTTCGTGATGGGCGACAACCGTGACCGGAGCTATGATAGCCGATTCTGGGGCTTCGTGGATCTCAAGGACGTCAAGGGAAAGGCATTTCTGATCTACTGGTCGTGGGACGGCAGCGACCGCTGGGTGCGCTGGGAGCGGATCGGAGACTTGATCTACTGAGAGCTTAAACCAGCTCGACGAGAGATTCTGGCTTGACATCTCTTGCCCGGGGATCCTGCAGCTCCACTTCATCGAGGATCGACTGAATTGATTCCAGAGAAGGCGCCAACCCCGGTTCGAAGCCCGCAGCGAACACTTCATAGCTCTTCTTTAAAGCTTGCCGCTTTTTGGCCAGAGCGGGAAGCCAATGTTCGATTTCTCTGAGAGTCGCCTGCGGCTGGCTCTTAAACAGCCGGATGCTCTCTCTGTAGATCGAGACGATTTTCTTGACAAGCTCAGCGTTGGCGACCAGGAATCGGCGGGTTGTCGCGAGCGGAACCCAGTGACAGTTGAGATCCAGGCTATCGGCGAGCAGCTCAAAACCCTCCTCCTCTGCCAGGAAGGCCTTTTCAGGCGGCAGAAGGGCGGCGTCAATCTGTCCTCCTCTTAGCGCTTCCAGGCTCTTATCATTGAGACCGAGATCGATGAGCTTCAGGTCGCTCTTACGATCGAGACCCCACCTTCTCAATAATGCCAACATCACCATGCCGGCCATGCGCCGCGGCTGATTGATTCCGATCCTTTTTTCTTTGAGGCTCGCTATACCGTGAATCGTTGGATTTCCGGCCAGGTAAAAGGCCGGACGGTTCAGGACCCCGCCGACAATTACCAGGTCATTTCCGTTGAGAAGCGAGAAGATCAACGAGGGAGCATTCGGCGTCCCAACGGGAGTTTCTCCCGTTACGATCTGCTCGACAACTTTGTCTTCGTCTTGCTGGTTCACAATCTCGGCGTCAATCTTTTCCTTTTCAAAAAGACCCGCCGCTTTTCCGATCAGCGGCAGAAAACGGCCGATGCTAGAGACCCCGATCCCGATTCTTATTTGTTCCATGCGCCCACGTGGTTTTGTTTTTTCAATGAAAGCGTTCCTCGGCTGAAGCCCTTCCGTCATTCCCGCGAAAGCGGGAATCCAGGCGTTGGTTCCCTCTTATATAGTCTCTTCCCGAAAATTGTCCAGCCTGGCATCAGACCACCTTCCATGTAGGAGCCCAGATCGCATTGACATGACGGCGCCCGCCGGTTACTCTTTCCGCCAAAATAGCTTCCCGATCTCGTAGCTCCAGTCACAAGCGGAAAAGGGAGAGTAAGATGCGCAAGCAGAAAAGTAAGACAGCAAGGGGATCACGTTTCAACTATGCGAGATCAATCATGGTGTTGATATTGTTTCTTGCCTGGTTCACGGCCGTTCCGGCCCGGGGCCAATCGGCGCATGAAGCGAAGCTCATTGCCGGGGCAAAAAAGGAAGGGCGGCTCGTCTGGTACACCGCCATGGCGATTGATACGGCAAAGCCCCTTGTGGATGCGTTTGAGAAAAAAAATCCCTTTGTCAAAGTTGACTATATTCGAGTTGGAACCGCTCAGATGATAAACCGGGTTATCAATGAGACTCTGGCAGGGAAGTGGGCTTTTGACGTGGTCACCGTTTTAGGAATGGACGCCCTGGTAAAAAGAAACATCTTTGCTCCCTACATGTCGCCTGAAAGGGAAGCTTTCGTTGACGAGTTCAAAGATTCCAAGGGCCTGTGGACCGGCGTTTATCACAATAACGTAGTGCTCGCCTATAATACGAAGCTCGTGGCGGAAAAGGAGGCGCCGAAGGACTACCCCGATCTTCTGAATGCTAAATGGAAAGGAAAGATCGGGATGGATGAACGGGACTACACATGGTATGGCACGCTGGCAAAAGTCTGGGGCAGGGAGAAGGTCGATCGCTACATGAAGCAGTTGGCGCAACTGGAACCTCAGTTCCGCAGAGGGCATGCCTTGATTGCCCAGCTCGTGGCTGCCGGGGAACTGCCGTTGGGGTGGGTCTATAGCTTCCGCGTCGAAACGATGAAACAGGATGGCGCGCCCCTGGAATGGGTCGATACCTTCAACCCGATTGTGGTGGAGGTTGGAGGCATCGGGCTCAGCGCGAAAGCAAACAACACGAATGCGGCCAGGCTTTTCATTGACTTCGTCCTCTCGAAGGAAGGCCAGCGGGTCGTCCGGGGAGGCCAGCGGAACCCGCGCAACCCATCGAGAAAAGATGTGGAACCCCCGATCGCCAGAATGGACCAGTCACGGCTCAAACTGAAAGCCGTTCCAGGCGAGGTCGAGAACAATCTTGAACAATATGCCAAAGAGTATCGAGAGATGTTTCGAATACGGTGAGCAGGGAGCATGGAGTAAGGGGTAAGGCGTAAGGGGAACGGAGAGAAAGCAGAAAGCGGGGAGGAGCAGTTTCTTAACTTCCTCTCGATGGAGGGGAGAAGGAACTCATTCTTTATGCCGGGTCAGATCGTAGCAGGAAGGATTTGAATGATGAGCAAATCAGGGCGCACGGCCGAAAGACCGATGCCGGAATGGGGCTCGGACGTTATCGTGGATATGCTCAAGGCGTTTGAGATCGAATATGTTGCTTTAAACCCGGGATCTTCGTTTCGAGGCCTTCACGATTCCTTGATCAATTACGGCAGCAACCGCATGCCGGAAGCGATTCTCTGCCCCCATGAGGAGATCGCCGTGGGTGTCGCCCACGGTTATGCCCGCGCCAAAGGGAAGCCGATGGCTGCCGCGGTCCATAACGTGGTGGGGTTGCAGCATTCTTGCATGGCGATCTATAACGCCTGGTGTGACCGCCTTCCGGTTATCGTTCTCGGCGGGACGGGTCCGATGGACACGGCGCATCGCCGGCCGCGCATCGACTGGGTTCATACGGCGGTGGTGCAGGGGAATCTCGTGCGCGACTTCGTCAAGTGGGACGACCAGCCTGGCAGCGTCGAAGCAATTCCCGAATCTTTCATTCGTGCCTACAGGCTCGCCACGACCGATCCCATGGGGCCTGTGTACGTTTGTTTTGATGCCGATGTCCAGGAGAAAAAGCTCAACGGTGAGCATCGTATGCCTTCTCTGGACCGTTATCCCGCGCCTCTTCCGATGCAGGCGCCCGCGGACGGCCTCGCTAGAACAGTCGAGTGGCTTCTCGAAGCCAAAAGACCGGCGATCATCGCAGACTGGGTGGGGCGGAACGAAGCGGGCTTCACGAGTCTCATGGAGCTAGCCGAGCTTCTTGCCATGCCGGTTTTCGATCAGAACGGCCGCTTTAACTTTTCCTGCCAGCACCCGCTTAATCTAACGGACATGGAAAGAAAAGCCCTTCCCCAGGTGGACCTCGTCCTGGCCCTCGACGTTCCCGACCTGGAAGGTTCGGTCTCACGACGGGTCCAGGAAAAAGGAAAGCGCGGCATCATCAACCTGCTTCCGTCTCAGGCCAGAATTGTCAATGTCGGCCTTGACGACCTTTTGGTGCGCGCGTGGTCGAACGAGTTTAGCAGGCTTCGGCAAACCGATCTCTCGATGCTCGCCGACACGGCCGTGTTCTTGCCCGAGCTGGTTAGGCGGGTGCGGGAAGAGAAGAGCCTGCTCGCGAAGATTCGCCCTGAGATAGAACAAAGACGTGGCGAATGGGCGAAGATCCATCAAGAGCGGGACCAGAGGCGAGACGAGAAGACGAAGTTGAATTGGGACAACAAGCCGATCGCCCTGAGCCGGCTCTTTACCGAGCTCAATACAGTTCTGAAGAACGAGGACTGGGTTTATACGAACAGCACCCGCTACGGCGCGGAAAATCATTATTTTGACGCTGCAAGATTCAATCAGATCTTGGGCAAGTTCAAAGGAGGAGGCCTGGGTTACGGTCTTCCCGCTTCGTTGGGCGCCGCGCTCGCGCTGAAAAACCAGGGGAAGATCTGCGTTGATTTCCAGCCCGATGGAGATTTGCTTTTTACCCTCAGCGGGCTGTGGACGGCCGCTCATTACAGTATCCCGCTTCTCATGGTGATTTTCAGCAACCGTTCCTACTACAATGATGAAGAGCATCAGGAGCGGATGGCGCAGCTCAGAGGCCGGCCGGTTGAGAACAAGATATTCGGCATCCGGATTGAACAGCCCGAAGTGGACTTCGCTACGATAGCGCGTTCTTTCGGCATCTGGAGCATGGGTCCGATCACGGAGCCCGGAGAGCTGCCGAAAGTGTTCGGCGACGCGCTTAAAGTAGTCAAAGACGGAAAGCCGGCCTTGGTGGACGTGGTCTGCGAGATGCGGCCGTAAGGAGGGGTGACTTTAATCACCTGGGCGAGTAGCCGACTTATTCCGGTATTACTGACATCTTTTTCTGTTTCCTCTCCTTTCAAAGGAGAGGATTAAGGTGAGGATGTGCACGCATGAAAATCCGGTTATGGAACCAGAGATTCGTCGGTTTCACAAAGTGGCTGAGCCTACGGGATCGGGAGATGTGAAGCACAAAGTGAGGAAAAACCGAAGGAGGGCAAGGGCGGAACTCGCCGACGAGGAAAAACTCTCTCCTCAGTTGAGGCGGGAGTTGGCGAGACGAATAGCCGACGCGAATAACCCGGTGAGGTACGTTGTGTACTCCGGTCTGCTTCGCAGCGGCCGGTGGCGGCTGTTCCTTGACGTGTCGGGTGACGGATACTGGAATACAATCGATAAAGCTACGCTGTTCAAGCGGGAGCGCGTTGCCCGTGCCGTCGCCAAGGTTTACTCCGGAGGCAAAAGGACCGATTTATTGGTAGCCAAGATTACGACGAAGAACGGCAAACGGAAAGTCTTGGAATGGAAGACAGGTGCACAGGCGCCTACCAGCAAGCGACAGCCCACCATGCTAAAATGGAAGGACGCCAGGACCAGAGGAGGCGCACAATGACGATCTACGCGGACTGCAGCTACTGTGGGGGCGAGGTGGTGGAGAAAAAGATCGAATACGATTACAGGCGTCAGGGAAACCTCATGGTTGTGGGTAACGTCGCTGCTGGGGTGTGCCGCCAGTGCGGGGAAAAATACTTTAAGCCCGACGTTCTGAAGAGAATGGACGAAATTTACCACGATATTTTCGATCGGCACCGAAAACCCGAGCGAACCTTAACCCTAATCCGACATTCTTTTTGCTTTCGTGCAGTAGCGGGAGGCGTCCGATGCATGTCGTAGGCAACAGGGCGGCATTAACTCGACTATCACTCAAAGTGAGGTTATTAACTTCCTCTCCCTTGATGGGAGAGGATTGAGGTGAGGGTGATCGAAATTGACACCGACCCCTCACCCTGTCCCGCAAGGTGAGAGGGAACACTCGTCTGAAGCACTGTTTAAGAACCTAAAATTTTTTGTCGGATTAGGGTTAACTGTCCCAGCCGTCTCTCTGTAGATTCTCTACGGCGACCGCTATGGCCGCGTTTGCTCGTTGCTTTTCGCTTCTCACCTTGCCAGAATTGCCACATGAGCCGGAATTATACGGTTATTCTTCATAGGACAGAAGACGGGTGGTGGGTAGCCAATGTGCCTATGCTCCACGCTACCGCTCAAGGACGGACACGTTCCGCTGCGTTATAGCCGGTAAAGTCTCTGATTCGGTTTGCCCTTGACACGATCCGCAAAGAAGGTTCAGAGCCGCCGACGGAAGATCGATCTAAGCTAGGAGTGGTCCGAATTCGGGCGGCAGTTTGAAACTTTCCGCGATCACCAAGACTCGTTTTGTTTGAGCCCTGCAGAAGCTCGGATTTGTTCTTGAACATCAAAAAGGCAGTTAGCAAAAGTGGCGCCATTCTGACGGAAGGTTCGTTTATGTTTATATGCATCTGCGGGAAGAGATTCGACCTGCTGCCTTGAGATCGATCTTGCGGGATGCTCAGATCTCAGAGGAGGAGTTTTTGAGCGCTTTGTGATGCGCCAAAAAAAGAGTCCCGATCTCGGTCGATGGGTATCGCTTCGCTCCACCATCCACGGAGCTTGAGCGTCAAAATCACCTGGATAGGTTTTTCCGGACTCGTCCTGGTAACCGCCGTGTCCCGCCAGATAGACCGTTTTTCCGCCTGTGGCGATGACGGCCGGTGAGTAGGAACGGCTCGCCTGTCTTTCGCTCCCGCGCAAGTACTGCTTCCCTTTGTTCTCCTGCCGGCTCAACGCTTACCTCCTTTGTGAGCTCCCCATGACCATAGGCAGCGGAAACTACCTGAGAAAGAGTTCAGGTGTCAATGCAAAAGGTCGCCCGGTCTCGCTCTCTGCTGGATCTCGACCCGTGGGTGCCATCCAGACCCGATTTGTGGAAGCTAAGGCGGTGCCGTTTGCTTGTAATGATCTCGCCAAATCGCGTAAGATCCGCCAGCATACACTCTTGATGAGTTCCTATTTTCAAACAGAAATCATAAGCGGTAGAGATTCATTTGCAGCTCTTTAAGAGTTCCCCTCTTTGAAAAAGAGGGGAAAGGGGAGATTTTGCTTTGACTCTCACAATATTTCACAGCCTTTGCCATTATAGAAATTCTCCTCGCCCTCCTCGGAGGGAGACCTGCCTGCCGGCAGGCAGGGGACAAAGGTGAGGGTGGCAGCATCGCAACTGTGAACGATACGCTCCTTAATGCGCTAGATATCGAGATTAGTCGCCACGACATCCAGGCCCTAAGTGGCTCCGATGCCATCGCAGCCTTCTTTGCTCGCCTCGGCTACAACACAGACGCGCGCACGCCTCAAACCGCCGGGAACCTTGGCATTACGGCGGATGGCACGGTTCGGCCTATCAAGAAGATCGAGCTGATTGCCGATCAAGAGGGGCTGTTTCAGGTTTATCTTTTTGAACTTCAGAGCGTGACGGTAGCTCACACGCGGGCGCTCGCCAGGGCTTTCCGAAATCGAGCCGGGAACTACCTTCTCATTCTTACAAGCGATTATGAGCGTCTCGACTTTGTTCTTCTTGAAAAATATCTGCCGGCCCCCGGCGTGGATACCAGCGGCTTCGGCCAAAGGCAGGTCGGCATTCGTCCGCGCATCCTCACGATCGAGCGGCTAAAGCCTACTCCCGTTCATCTGCGTGTCCTCCGGCGGCTGACGTGGACAGAGTCCGACCCGTTTGGCCAATATGACAAGCTCCTATCAGCTTATGCGCTCGCCGACTGGTCCGAGGAATACTTTAATAACCGCGCCTTGTTTTCGGATTACTATCTGAAAGAGCGGCTCCCTGATTTTCCGGTCTGGAAAGAAGACCCAAAACCTTCTTACCTCAAGTTGCGCGAACTTTATCACGCAGCGGCCTCCCGGTTTGCCGGGAAGGAAAGAAAGACTCTTTGTGAGGAACTCATCGAGCCAGTCTTAGACGTTCTGGGATTTGAGGCCAGACCTGGAAGGCCGCGGGACACCAGTTCAGCGGAACCCCATTACAGGCTAACTCCGAAGACCGGAAAAGACTCTCTTCTTGGTCTCTGCCTGGTGTATCCCTGGGACCGATCACTGGATGGAAAAGACGACAGGCGTGACTCGGAGACCTCAGAAGAAAACCCGGGCGCCGTGGTCGTGAGCCTTCTGGAAAAAGGGGAGTCCTCCTGGATTGTTGTGACAAACGGCAGACTCTGGAGGCTCTACGCCAAGCGTACCCACGCCCGCGCAACCAACTACTACGAGATCGACCTGGACGAGGTGCTCTCACAGGCCGGGCCGCATGCGCCGGAGCTGGCCGAGTCCTTTCGTTACTTCTGGCTTTTGTTCCGCAGTCAAGCCTTCGAGCCTCAGGAAATCGACCGGGAGGGCAAGAAGGTTTCTCTTCCTCTTCTCGACCAGCTCCTGGTCTACAGCGAGGACTACGCCAAAGAGCTGGGCGCACGCCTGAAAGCGAGAGTGTTTGAGGATATCTTTCCGCATCTTGCGGCCGGTTTTATAGCTTCCATTCGCGAGCGCGACCTGTCTGCCGCCCGCCTGCCGGCGCGCGGGCAGGTGTCGGCAGATGGGCTTAAGGCCGATATTTCCCAAGAAACTCTGAACACCATTTATCAGGGAACGCTCACGCTGCTCTACCGTCTACTCTTTCTCCTCTACGCCGAATCCCGGGACTTACTACCCGTAAAGGAAGTCCGCGGTTACTTTGAATCGAGCCTGACAAAATTGAAGCAGGAGGTCGCTGAGGCAGCCGGAACAATCGAGGACAACGTCGAGGAAAAGGTAAAGAAGCATTATCGCGATGACAGCTACCATCTCTACGACCGTCTATGCCGGCTGTTTCAGATTATCGACAAGGGTGACTCTACTCTGAACGTGCCGGTTTACAACGGCGGTCTCTTTCTTTCGGATCCGGAAGAAAAGGATGACAGCCCGGAGGCGGATGCTGCCAGGTTTCTGAACGGAACCAAAGTTCCCGACCGTTTTTTGGCCCGAGGCATTGACCTATTAGCCAGAGACGAGGATCGAAAACGGCACGATCTCGTATTCATCGACTTTAAGTCACTTGGCGTCCGGCAGCTTGGGTCGATCTATGAGGGGCTTTTGGAGTTCAAGCTCCGGATCGCCGACCGGAAGCTCGCCATCGCCAAGGAAAAGGGGCGTGAAGTGTACATGCCCTTCAATGACCTGGATGAGAAGGACCGTGAGAGGGCCGAGCGCCAGGAGCGGATTAAGAAAAAGGGACAGGTCTATCTCGAGAACAACAAGCACGAGCGAAAAGCCACAGGCTCTTACTACACTCCAGACCACATCGTTAAGTACATCGTGGAGCACGCTGTTGGCCCCGTTCTCAAAGAAAAGTTTGAAGCCATGCGGCCGAAGCTGCGTGAAGCGCAGCAAAAGCGCCGGGCATTCTTTGACAGGCAGGAAGCGCTCCGTAAGCAAGGCCTCAGAGCCGAGCCGGAAGGCAAGGCTGAGTTCATTGGGCAGGAGATCGTTGACGAGCTTTTCAATATCAAGATCCTCGACCCCGCCATGGGCTCCGGTCACTTCCTCGTCGAGGCCGTGGACTATATCACCGACAAAACTCTCGATTTCCTAAACGCCTTCCCCTGGAATCCTGTCATCGCCCACCTATCCCGCATGCGCGAGACGATCCTTGACGAGATGGACGATCAGGGAATCACCATTGATCCCAAACGGCTGACCGACGTCAATTTACTCAAACGCCATGTCCTAAAGCGTTGTATCTACGGCGTGGACATAAACCCGATGGCCGTAGAGCTTGCCAAAGTCTCCCTCTGGCTCGACTGCTTCACCCTCGGCGCCCCGCTGTCTTTCCTTGATCATCACCTGCGGTGCGGTAATTCGTTGATTGGAGTGACGGTGGAGGAGGTGGACAAGATCCGTGCGGCTACCGAACAACTCACGTTATCCGCTTCGTCCGATTGGCAAGGCCTGCTGCAATCCATCCAAGGAATGATCGAAGTCGGCGGCCTGCCCGACGTAACCTCCGCGCAAGTTGCCAGATCCCGATCGACCTACAAATTCGCGCTATCAAACCTGGAGAATTTCAAAAAGATCCTCGACGTCCACACTGCCCGCTGGTTTGTCGAAGCTCAAAATGGAAAAGGTAAGGGCAAAAAAGCCAAGCCCAAAGAAGATCCCTTCGACTACATCCTCAAGAGCGGCGATCTCTTCGAATGGTCCCACGGCAAAAAAGCCCCGCTCCTGGACGTGGAACCGTATCGCAGCCTCCTCTACACGTCTGCCACCGCTGCAAAAGAAAAACGCTTCTTCCACTGGGAACTCGAATTCCCCGAAGTCTTCTACGGCCCGCGGCTTGGTACTACGCAGGCAATCGAACGGTTGGACGCTGGGGGGTTCGATGCAGCGATTGGCAATCCGCCGTGGGGGGCGACTTTTGACGATTACGATAAGGCTTTTACAAAAAACCACTTTTCAACATTAGCGTCGGTTTCCGATTCTTACTTGGCTTTTTCGGAGCGTGGCCTAACCCATGTACAGTATGGTGGCCTTCTTGGGTTCATTCTCCCTGACGCATGGCTGAGTGGAATCAAATACCGCGTGTTTCGCGAATTTGTAGGACAAAAAAACCGTATTCGCCATCTTGTTGATCTCCCTTACGATGTGTTTGAAGAGGCTTACGTGGACTGTCTACTGCTGGTGGCCTCGAACAAGGTAGATAGAGATTCCTCAGTCTCGGTGACTGTCTTTGGCGCTAGGGACCCTGTCCCGTTAGATTGGGGAAGCTGGAACACGAAGTTTCTTCCTTACAAGGACTGGATCGCCCGGATAGATAAGCAGTTGGACCTGGAGATTACAGGATCGAGTATTTTCAGCCGGATTGAGGCGGTCTCTTTGCCGCTTGGGCAAATTGCTGAGGTTGACCGAGGGTTAGAAGCTTACGGACAAAAAACTCCGATGTCCGTGCGAAGAGCTCGCGGTTATCATTCAACTAAATCTCCTTCACAAGAAGGATGGATGAGTCAATTTACCGGTGAACTTCGTCGGTACGAACTGGACCACGGTGAGCCGTTATACGTGAAGCTCGGGCCACATCTGGCCGAATGTCCGAGCATCCGTTTCTTTACCGAAGATCGAATCCTACTCCGACGTCTGATTAGCCGTCAGTTCCGGTTAATGGCTTGCGAAGTAAAGAATGACAAGTTTGCTAATGATTCCTCGACGCTCAATTTGATTCGATTTACGGGGTATGCACCCACTTACGTACTCGCGCTATTAAATAGCTCCCTTTTTAGTTACCGGCTGCTTTCTGGGTCCAGCATTGCAAGACGCGACGATTACCCCAAGATAAGTCTATACGAAGCAAAGACATTCCCTATCTGTAAGATCGAATTCATCACGCCCAAATCGGAGCGACTGAAGCGGCTAACACAGCTAACCGATCAATATTGCTTGAGCTTGAGGCAGCCAGCAAGGATTTTTAAAACAAGTCCTGTTTCGACAGGAGCGTTTAGTGAAATTCTTGCCCTCGTCGGCAACTGTGGTCAAACTCCGCACGTTCCCGTTGATGTTGTCCACGATTTCCTTGCTGATCTCGCTGGCCGAATAACCGAGATGCATAGGGAAAAGCAGGTCGAAACCAAACGCTTTCTAATTTGGCTTGAGAAGGAACTCAAGATCCGTGCGGAAAATGATAAGGGCGTAGAAGCGCTTACTGGCAAGACGACGCTGAAGTCTTATTTGGGAGATTATCAAAAACGTGAGGACCATGTCCCTTTCGAGGTGCTTTGGGAGGTACTTAAGAAAAACAGCAACCGATTACGTCGTACTCTGGATAAAGCTTTTGAGGACGCAATGTGTTGGCTTTCACATTAAACTGACAACTTCTTGCTGATTATTTTAACGCCTGTGAATGAACGAATGCCGGGGCGGATTACCGTCCCGGCATTTTTGTTTACACCAACTCGGTGGCAGCGAGTCTGACATGTTCGGCAGAGACTTGTTGACACTTTTCGTTGGCGGCGGCAATCAGCGCGCCGCGGGCCAGATGATTGGCTTTGCGTAACAGACCGGCCGAGGCTTGCTGGATGGCGGTGATGGCAGGCTCGGAGAAGAGCTGAGTTTTCACCCCAGCGATCCGGAGGTGGTGGGCGAGGTAGAGCTGCATCTGTTCGAGGTCGATGCCTTCGAGATGGCTTCTGGCAACAATACGCGAAGCGAGCGGCAAAGAGGAGCGGTACTGGAGCAGATCGAGGAGATTATTCTGGCCCGAGAGAATCACGGGGAGATGGGGTTTGGAATCGGCCTCAAACTGACACAGGGTATGGAGTTCGGCAAAGACATCGAGTCGAAGGAGGCTGGCTTCATCGATGATTAAGAGCGGTTGGATTTTCTTGTTGACGAGTTCGTAAATGGCGTGGCGAATGATGCGGATGAGAGCGGCGCGGGAGAAGCTTTTAGTTTCCACATCGAGGGCGGCGGCCAGTTGGCGGTAGGTCTCCAGAATCGAGCCGGCACAGGCGGTGATCCACAGGGGATAGTACTGTGAGGGATGAAGGCGGCTAGCGGCAAAGCGAAGCGCGGTGGATTTACCGGCGCCGACCTCGCCGGTGAGAAGGCCGATGGCACCGAGCCGCAGACAATACTCAAAGCGCTCGGTGAAGTGTGAGAGCGCTGGGGTGGTAAAGATTTCCTCGGCCTTTAGCTCGATGGAGAAGGGCTCACGCTGGAAACCGAAAAGGTTTCGATACAAGGGATGGCGGGTCATCAGTTTTCCTCCTTTTTGCTGCCAAAGGGGAGCTTGCCGCTAGTGAGAGGACGCGGTTCGCAATGGATTTTTAGGTTATCCTTTTCGCGCTTAACCTGGCAGTTGACGTTTAAGTCGACGACGGTGAGTGGGCCGTAGGATTTGCCCTCGAAACGAGCCTCGACCCGGGCGGGGTCGTGAGGGTGATAGAGAAGCGTGATCTGTTTACCGATGAGCGCGATGGGAGCCTCAAACAGACGCCCGGCGATGGCGACGGTGCGGTCTTTGGCAACCCGGCGGCGGGCCTGTTGACGGAAGTGATCGGGCAGATCTTTAGGCGCAGCGCGTACGCACTCACAGTGGGCAGCATAGCGAGCTAGCGGGGTTTGGCTCGTACTTCTGTGTTCGCGGCGGTGGTAGACATCGCGCAGCCAACAGTCGAGAGCGAGGTTGAGATCGTCCAGAGTCTTGGAATGCGCAGCGGGGAGAAAATCGCTGCGCACGGTACGAAAAAAGCGTTCAATCTTGCCGCGGCCCTGGGGCTGATAGGGTTTGGAGTGTATGAGCGGCGATGCCCAAGGAGGCGTGGGGCATTTCGCGGCGCAACCCGATCAGCGCCAGAGTGGTCTCTTGATCGAGCGCCCGCGCTTGACCGCGATCGGTTCGGCTGTGCGGATAGAGTGATTCGAGCTGCTGGCCGCTTTTCTCGTAGGCGCGAATCCA
>JACQUW010000036.1 GCA_016210115.1 Deltaproteobacteria bacterium
CCTCTGTGTTCTCGGCGGGCGTCGCTGTACATACGAGAGATTCGGACGCGGCTCACGCGCTGATTAGATTCCTCGCGTCGCCTGAGGCGGCCCGTGCCATCACAAACAGCGGGTTGGAACCAATAGGAAATCGCTGAAGCCAAGCGTAAAGGGGACACCGGATGCCGTAAGTCCCGGCTCATTTGAGCGTCTTCAGGCGCTCCTGCATCTCCTTGGCCGTGATTTCCTGGCCGTACAAGGGCCCTCCGCGAGCAAATTGCTTGGCGCTTTCGAGTGAGCCGATGATCACCGGATCGAAGCCGGCATCTCGGACAAGCCTCGAGGCCGCGTTTAGCGCCTCCTTGTCATCACCTGCGATAGGGATGGCCATACGGCTCCCGGACCGGTTGGCTTCCCTGGCTAGTATCCGATAGTTCAGTGTATTGAATGCACGTACGATCCGCGCCCCCGCCAGGTACTTTGCCGAGGTGATGCCGATTCCGTTCGCATTAGCTTCCTTTACAATCTCGCCGTCTCGGCTCGGAACCGCGTTGCCGGCGTCGAGTACGACCTTGCCTCGAAAGTCACCGGCATAGTCCCTGCCGATCTGCGGATAAGCGCCGTAGGGCACCGCAATAAAAACGACGTCGCCGAAGTTTAATGCTTCCTTTACGGTGCCGGCACGCGCCAAGGGACCTAGACCCTCGACAAATTGTTTGAGCTTCTCGGGATGTCTGGACGAGAACAGCACCGGATGACCGGCTTTCACCCACAGCGCTCCCACCGTGCCGCCGATGTTGCCGGACCCGATAATGCCGATTCTTATTTTTGACGCGTCCTTAGTGGCCTGGCTGAAAGCGGACCGAGAAAAAATGGCAAGTGCTAAAGCCAGAGTTACAATAGTGACAAAACCAAAAAACAATCGACGCCTTGCGTTTGAGAACATATAGAATCTCCCTTTTCTTCCCTTTTGCCTCCCCCCAATTCTACGACTTTAACGTCTTGTTGAAGTGGTCGATGGTTCGTTGCCAGGCGAGTTTCGCCGCGGCATCGTCATAACGCGGCGTGGTATCGTTATGGAAGCCGTGATTCGTTTTGGGATACACATAGGCCTCGTATTTAACGCCGTTCGTTTTGAACGCGGCTTCGCAGTCGGGCCACCTGGCGTTGATGTTGGGATCCCGTTCGGCGAAGTGAAGCAGAAGAGCGGCCTTGATCTTCGGCGCGTCCTGACTAGCCGGTGGGCTGCCATAGAAGGGAACCCCGGCCGCAAGCTGCGGCATCCGGACCGCCAGCCTGTTGACCATACCGCCGCCGAAACAAAAACCCACAGCTCCGAGCTTGCCGGTCGATTGCGGATGCTTCAGCAGGAACTCCGCCGCGGCGACGAAGTCGTCGGTTATTTTCGCGCCGTCGAGCGTCCTCTGCATCGCAAGCGCCTTTTTCATCGGCTTCGGCTCCGTACTTGTCAACGCTCGGGTAGCCGCCAACAGGCCCAATCGCATCCGGTCCAAAGGCCATGAAGCCGGCCACGGCTAGGCGCCGCACTACATCCTCTATATAAGGATTGAGGCCGCGGTTTTCGTGAACCACCAACACGACGGGGAATTTGTCGCCGGTTGCGGGGCGGGCAAGTAATCCCCGCATCGTTCCATCAGGCGAGTTGCCCTTGGGTGAGGGGTACATCGTGTACTCCGCTTGGATTCGCTTATCGTCTTTGGCTACTTGCTGCGCCAGCGCATAATTGGGGCGGAGCATGTCCCACAGGGCCGTCGCCGTCAGGCCGCCAACGGCGAATTTGGCGGCCCCATCCAGAAACTCGCGGCGGCTGATGCCGCCGTGAACGTATCTGTGGAAAAGACTAAGTAGTTCCGGATCGAAATCACTCGCTTTTTTTCTTTCCATAACGATGGACTCCTTTAAGTGTGTAGAGAAGTCGGTAGAGCCTATCTTATCAAGTCTTCTTCTATAGCCAAGCCCATACGTTCTAAGAGTCTTCACCTCAGTCCCGCTCGTCTGAAAAATCCGAAGAGTAACCGTATCAGTGGAGCAGTCACCACGCTTATTTATCCGTCTTCCTTCGCCTCCATATTCCGGTAAGGCGTTTGACAGAGGGGTTAAACAAGGCACAATGAGCCTCGGTGATGCTCGAATCACGACTCCTTTTTGGGACAGGCATCCATACCCACGGGAGGAGATTATGGCGATAACTTTAAATCACACGATTGTGCCGGCGCATGATAAGGATGCTTCGGCGCGTTTTTTTGCCGGGATCTTCGGTCTCAAATATGAAGGGGCCACCGGCCACTTTGCTCCGGTTCGAGTCAACAAGGAGCTTACCCTCGATTTCGACAACGCCGAGTCCTTTGAGCCGCACCACTATGCATTCCATGTGACCGACGAGGAATTCGACGCGATCTTCAAGCGCGTGCAAGAAGCGGGCATTCCCTACGGCAGCGATCCTTGGAGTATGGAGAACCGACAACTGAATTCGCGCAAAGGCGGCCGCGGCGTTTATTTTCGCGATCCGAACGGCCATGTTCTGGAGCTCCTTACGCGAGCCTGATATCGGAACCTTGATGAATCGCTTGCCGGACCTCGGGCCGGGCAGAAGATTCTGGTGCGGATGGGGAGCAAGAATGCGGCCAAGGTGAAGGCAAAGCTGCGGGAGATTCGGAGCGCGTTGGTGTCAAGAGCGCCCAAAGGGCCAGCGCGTTGATCTCGTTTGGACAAATCCACTTTTGCGAAAGAAGAGCGATTTCAGCATCGTCGGCGAGGACGGGAAGGCGGTCAAAGAAAAAGAGACCTACGAACGGGATGATTTGAATGGGCGCCCAGGATCTTTTCAGGAAGGCAATACTTTTTTCCTTCGACGCTATTGCAGGCCAAAAATCTCTCGGTATTCTTTCCCAAAGGCCTCAAGTCCCCGCTCATATATGGAGTCGGTATCAGTGGGATATCCTTTGATTTTCCCAAGCTCCTCATTGCGTGGTTGTATATCCGTCCTGCCGGGTATTCTGCCAAAATTTCTGATCAACCTTTGCCCATCGACCGCCAACATAAAATCCACTAAAAGCCTGGCTGCATTAGGATGCGGGGCGCTAGAGGTTACGGCAACAGTTTCCAGGATCGCGACAACGGGGTCAAGAGCCACCCAATCTATAGTTGCCCCTTTCTGCTTTAGAAGGGAAACACGGTATGCATACATATTAATGCCAATCATCGCCTCCCCTGCGGCGACCAACTGGGCTATGGCGGAATGCCCGGTCATGAATTTTATATTCTGAGTTGCTAGTTTTTTTGCAAAAGCAATTGTTCTGTCTCTTCCCCAGACTTTCTGCAGAGTGGCGAACCAATCGTATTCCACCCTATCCATCATCATGTTCCCTTTCCACTGGGGCTTGAGGAGGTCCTCGTAGGTTTGAGGTGCATCGGCTGCCGTAACCAACCTCGTGTTGAATGCGGTTACGAGCATTAAAGGGTGGACATTTGTCCAGTACCCATCGGGATCTTTAAAACCCACGGGGATCGCGGCTGCCTCGGGAGATACATACTTCTGAAGCAAGCCTTCTTTTTTAAATACCTGCATCTCCGATCCCCCGGCGAATATAACATCGGCTTTCAGTGAGCCGGCGCGCGCCTCGGTCAGGACTTTGTTAATGACGGCGCCGCTTCCTCCACGGAAGCCTTCGACAACTATGCCTGGATATTTTTTCTCGAACGTGCTCTTGAGAGCTTCATTGTCCTTTACGTTCATGACCGTATAGAGCACGACTTTCGCTTCCTTCTTCGCGGCCTTGAGCCGCTGGCCCTCCGCAGCGTAAATCCGTGTCCCTAAGAAAGAAGACAAGACCAGAAAAGAGATCATTCCGCAAAAAATGCGCGCCGTTTGACTGTGTTTCATAGACCGCTCTCCTTGGAGAATTTCCCTCGTCGCTTGAGTCCCTAAAGGGGATAGCTCCGACTTCCTGGGACCCGAGGGATGTACTTTCCATTCGGCCGACCGACAATCTCTGCTCTCGGCGCACCCTCTTTCCATTCCATGATAACCTCACCGCGGAGCACGGTCATGACCGGCCAGCCCTTCATTTCTTTCCCTTCGTAGATCGACCACCCCGGAGTGCTGTAAATCATGTCATTGCGCACCGTGACCTTTTTTTCCAAATCTACTATAGTCAAATCTGCATCAGCTCCGGGCAGCAGGCACCCTTTTTTAGGGTACAAACCCCAGATCTTTGCTGGATTCTCGGACGATATTTCAGCCAATCTCTGTAACGAGATTCTGCCTTGATTGACACCTTCACTCAACATGACCGGCAGGAATGATTCAACTCTGGACGAAAATCCTGAAACCGTTTCCCAGACACTTTCTTTCAAAAGCTGTTCTCGTTTGCCTCTCGTCCGCGAAACCACATGGTCCGAGCCGATTGCATCAATCAGACCGCTTGCCACAGCGTCCCAAAGCTTCTCGATTGTTTCTTCATCCCGCAAAGGGACGTTGATTTTCCACGTTCCCCTGGGAAGCGACAGATAATGCGGACCTGTCTGACCGAAAATCGTGACCCCCCGCTCTTTCGCCCGCCTGATTTCTTCGATTGTCTCTGGGGTAGTGACGTGCTGAATGTGGATGGGACACCCCGTGACTTTCGCTAGGTAGGAGTACTGAGCTACGTGGATTGCCTCACAAAAAGCTGGCGAGCGGTCACTCCACGCGGCCATGTCATTTCGGCCTTCGTTCCTCAGTCGCTCCTCGATAACTCGGGCAATCTCCCAGTCCTCGCAATGCAGGGAAACAATTCCAGGAGGCCCCAAACGAGCGACATTCTCCATTCCAATATAGACGGTTCCACTATCAAAGCCTCTAGGAAGCCCCGAACCGTGAGCCCAATGTTTTGCTATCTCATAGTTCTTGCAATGGAGGTAAAATTTGTAAGAGGTGATGCCGAAATTTTTCGCATAAGCCGGAATCTCACTAGCCTGCTGGTCAGTTTCCACCATCGGCGTGAAGAAAAAATCCACCGTGGAATCTTTTTCGCAGGCGCTGATGCAGTAAGGCACGACATCGCTGAATGACACAACGTCCTCAGGCTTGACGGCTTGCGGATCAAACTGTGGCCCCATTCGCGGACTAGGTGACTGAATTCCCCAAGTCGTAATTCCCCCGGCTGCCGCAGCTCGGCTTTCAGTCTTGATTTCCCTTGCGACAGGCCGCCCAGGATGCGCTTCGGGGTCCACGGTCCCGGGCAGAATTGTCTTACCCTTCACATCAATCACTTTGCGCGAGCTTGGAAAGGCCGAATCGGTGCAAAGGGCGACTATTTTGCCTTTATCTATCGCAACCCCGCCAAAAAAAGTCCGAGTTGGTATAACGACATTTCCACCTTTCACTACCAGGTCAACTTCCATTTCTGTCTCCTATCTCCATAGTATGATAACCTACGGCTAAGGATGCACAGACTGGGTAAACCACTCCAAGGGGACTTGTTTTCCCAGACCTTTGGCAACCGCCTGTTTATAAATTTCAACACTGAAAGCGAACTGGACACCTAGACCTGAGCTTCCTCCCGATCCGCTGCCGGAAAATACTGTGATCTCAGCAGGGTCTTTCCTGCCGACGCGTCCGATAACCACGTCTCCCAATGTTACGATCTTCTTCTTTTCTTGCCTAGTGAGTTCTTTGATGCCTCTAACCTCGCCGGGGATTAATCCTGCCATGGACCAATGGCTCGAAGCTTCCTTCATGCGAACAACATTGAGAGAGCAATTTTTATAAGAATAGTCGTCTAACTCATATCCCGCGACTGAGTTAATGTGTGTTCCTGGGCTTAGCCAGTGGCCATCGAAAACGGGCTCCAAAGAATTCGTAGCGCAGACAACGATATCCGAGCCCTCCACAACCGATTCGGGCGTGTCTGGATGGACTTCGATGCCAAGCCTCTCCGACCATTCACGAGCGAATTTCTTCACGTTTTCCGGAGTTGGACTGTATACCTTAACTCTTTCTATGGACCGGACTTCATCAAGTGCAAGGAGCTGCGCCCCAGCCTGCCAGCCAGTCCCAAACAATCCAACTACGTGAGATTCCGGACGAGAAAGAAATCTTGCGGCCACTCCGCTTGTAGCCCCAACTCGCATTCTTTGCAGAAAACCATCCTGTAAAATGGCCAGGAGTTCGCCATTGTAAATATCAAAAAGGAAAACTAGACCCAGCCATTTATTGCCAGGAAGTGCAGGAAGTTTGTCGCGTCTCTTTCTGCCCTGACTGACACTTTCGTGAACAATATCTGAACTCAAACGAAGCGCGTGGACGCCATACCTGGGAGCAGCACCATCCATCGATTTAAACAAGTAGAATCTGTCAGTGCTCAAGGGGACATAAGTGTGGGAGCGGGGTCGGTTAACCGCTTTGTCTTCAGCCAAATCCCTAAACGTGTCTTCCATGGCCTTCAGGCACATCTCCATCGTAAGGATTTGCTCTATCTCTTCATTGCTCAGAATTAAAACCATATCAGCCCCCAAGGACTCTCTCAGCAAACAGTCTATGTTTTTACTGTTCGGCGTCAAGGACTAAAATTTTTAAGGCCGCCATAACGAATATTTAAGTCCTCTCCCTTTGCCGTCTCTTCAGCTAGGGTACCAGTAGGGTTGAGCCTGGATTCGTTGCTCGCCTGATTCCGCTTTCGGTTCCGTTACACCGCGCGCCATCGCGGCCATCACTCGCAGCGAGCGAGATCTCCCGCGTTTCCCATAACAGCTTCCCTCACGTCCCATCCCGACGACCCCGGAAAGTCCACCTGCTTCTGTTCGGTTCCTTCGCGCAGATGACACCGGTCTCCCTCATCTGACCACAGGGTCGGCACTCTCGATCTACAAGTTACGAGGCTCTGTGGGTTCCCTGCTAGTACAGGCGTGAGTTCGCGATACTCCGTCTCTTTCCCTCTTTTCTTTCGTTCGCAGAGTTTTCTCGATCCGCCCAGCCCTCTAAGTTGCCGTCCAGGACCAGATCTTCGCTAACGGGACGCGATTACGAAATTGCGCAACTGTCGAAGCGTTTGGCGCCGTGCCGCGCAAAGAGAGGTGCCCCAGCCAGGAGCAAGACTTCAGGAATAAAGAACTCGCCGATATCCGCGTAGTAGCTTTGACCACTCGTGTCCCCGTGGAAGTGGCCACCGGTACACGGAAATGGCCTCAAGATTTTCATGTTTTCGCAATTACGCAAGTTCGAAAATATCGGGGTCTGATTACCACACCGGGCAGGTTGCCAGGGCGGCTGGATGAATGGCGGATGATGCTTTCAGGCAACGGTTCCGGGTTTTTTCATAGAAGCAAAGATGGACGGGCAAGGAGTCTTTGATGCCGCCTACAATAGCGATCTTGACAAGATTACCGCTGCTGCTACCAGAACCGCGCAGTGAGCCACGATGATCATACCGATGGAAAATCTTTCCTTGATGCGCTCCTTTGACCATCCTTCGACCGGCAAGCCGAAAGCGTTGCCCACGCCCACTCCCAGGATCACCCCGCGGTACCGAGCAGCCAAGTCAGCCGAAGACAGAGCTGTTACTGCTCTTGTCGGCCGGTCAAAGAATTGTTCCAGTGTGCTCCGGGACATACTCTGAAGCGCCATCAACTACCTTGCCAAGCCGCCTATGTCGCGCCTAGGTCCGGTGAATCGCATCCCCTCTGATTGCGCATACAGGAACGATGGCCTGCCGCGCAGGAATGGTTTGTTTTTGTGAATCGACGGCTAACCATTCGCGCTCTTCCACTCTCAGCACGGAAATCTCGGCTGGCTCGCCAACACGGATCGAACCCATCTGATCCACTCGTCCCAAAAGCCCGGCAGCATTGACCGTTGCCATCGCCACGACCTCTGTGAGAGAGATACCCAGCGCTATCAACTTTGCCATCGTCGTCGGCAGATCGTAAACGGGACCGGCGCGGTTGCCGCGGTGACCGTCCGTAGAAACAGCATCGGGCATCAGCCCCTGGTCAAGCACACGGCGCGCTACGTCAAAATTCAAATTGTGCAGACCGTGCCCGACATCCATGAGCACGCCGGACTCTTTTGCCTCGCGCGCTTCCGGCCAGAGCTTGCCTTTATCATCAAGAAGACCGCCCGGATGAGCGGTAAACATATGCGTTACGATGTCGCCGGCGCGCAGGTATTTCAAAACGTCGCCGATCGGCGGCGGCTGCGCATTTTTGCTCCAACTCTCGCCGATGTGGACAAGCAGCGGCAACTTCAGGGCATCGCCAAGGCCACGAGCGCGAGCAAGCGGTTTTAAACCCTCAGCGCCCAGCGCTCCGCCGGTAGCCATGACCTTGATACCGACGATCAGGTCACGATTGGCTTCAACGGCTTTTTCGATTTTTTCTTCCTCGATCAGGCGTGGATCGGCAAGGATCCCGTATCCGGGACCGGCCACGCCCCCCAGAGTGGATAGGTTGATGTAATTCAGCACGCGCGTCTTCGCGTTGTCCGTCACGTAATTGCGAAAGACGTTAAAAAGAGTGTGCCCGGCGCTGCCGGCATCAACGACGGTGGTCACTCCCGAACCGATACCAAAAATATCCGGGTCGGCGCCGAACGCGCCGAGACCTTTCATCAGATGAAGGTGGACATCGATCAAGCCCGGCGTAACGATCAGCCCCGCAGCATCAATGATCGGCGTATCGTCCGCGGCAAGATCCGCTCCGATTCCGTCGATGACGCCGTTCCGAATTCGCACATCGAAACGACCGTCCATTCCGCTGGCTGGATCAATTACGCGGCCCGCTTTCAGCACAAAGTCTTTCATCTTTTTTTCCATAGGCCGGTCGAATATAGCTTTCCGGTCGCTGACGAGCAAGACTGATCGTGAACCCCAAATTGCCACTATCCGATCAGCATGGTAAACAAGAGCCATGTCTTCATTTAGCGATTTTTGCGACGAATATTTCAAGAAATATTTTGCCCTCCATCCCACTGAGGCGATTCATTACGGAATCGGCGGATACGATCACCTCTTGAAAGACTATAGCGACGAGGCGTACGCCGAGGAGAAAGCGCTCGCTGAAGAGTCGCTGCGCAAGCTGCGCCAGGTTTCGGTCAAGGGTCTCACCCCGGACGAAATCATCGATTATGCCCTCATGGAAGGGCGTCTCACGATTGAAAATTATGAATTCAAAAAGGAAGACTACCGCCTGAAATGGCCCGAGATTTATCTCCCCGTTCCGCACGTCTATATTCTTACCGTCCGCCCCACAAACGATATTATCGGTAACCTTCTCAGCCGGCTTGAAGCAATGCCAGAAGCGGTCGCGCAGGGAATTTCAAACCTCAGCCGCCCGGAGAGCAACCCTCCGAAGCTCTGGACCAGGATGGCGATCGCATCGGCGAGGGGAGGGATCACCTTTCTGGATAACCTTCTGGAGAACCCCAGAATCAAACAAGCGATCAGAGATCCCCATCCTCTTGAAGGAGCGATCGGTAAGGCGGAACGGGCCGTCAACGACTTCGGGGATTTCTTGGCAGGCGATCTTCTATCCCGAAGCGATGGGATCTATGCTGTCGGGGATGAACACTACCACCTGCTGCTCAAAAAACGCCACTTTCTGAGCCACGACGCGCAAAGTCTGCTGGCTTTGGGCGAAAGTCTGTTCAAAGAAACAAAAAAGGAACTCGGCGCGCTGGCAGAGGAGGTGGCTCCCGGCCAGGGTATCAAAGAGGTGACTCGCAGAATTCAGGAAAATCATCCGCCCGTCGACGAGCTCATCCCGGCGTACGAGAATGCGATGAAAGCAGCGCGTCAATTCGTGAAAGAGCAGAGCCTCGTCTCTTTTCCGCCTCGTGAAGAGCTCCGGGTCGTGCCGACTCCTGAATTCCGACGCCATGAGATCCCATTTGCCGCCTATCTCTCGCCGTCTCCAAAGGACCCCGACCAGATCGGATACTATTACGTCACGCCCGTCACGGAAGAGGATCTCTTAAGAGAACACAACTGGACCGGACTGGAGAATACCTCCGTCCATGAGAGTTATCCCGGCCATCATCTACAGTTCACGATCGCCAACTCGATTCCCGCGGCCGCCACTCTGCCGCGACTCATGAACGAGTCCTCGGTCTTTTACGAAGGCTGGGCGCTTTACTGCGAACAGCTCATGCAGGAGCAGGGTCTTCTTAAGAGCCGCGAGCACCGTTTCGTCATGCTCAAAGATCGCCTCTGGCGCGCGCTGAGGATCATCATCGACGTGAAGACGCAAACGGGCAAGATGTCCTACGATGAGGCGGCGGATCTGATGGTGCGCGAGCTGAGCTTCCCGCGCGCCCAGGCCGAGGCGGATCTCAACTGGTACAGCCAATCCCCCTCCATTCCCATGGGCTATGCGTCGGGGTGGTCGATGATTAACCGCTTGCGCGAGCAGGAAAAAAAGAAATGGGGCTCGCGCTTTAGCTTGCGCGATTTCCACGACCGCCTGCTCAGCGCCGGCAGCATCTCCCTTCCCCTGGTTGAAAAAAGGCACTTCTATGACTCATGATTCCGGAGGACGTCGTGGCCTCGTTTTCTCCAAAAGTTTGATATCCGCCTGGTCTTTTTCCCGGTTAGCCGCGCGTTTATTCTTGATCAAAAGATCGCGGCTGATAAAAGAACCCTGGATGTCCGAAATGCGCCCTTGCTCCCGGCTCTCCCACGCTTCATCGAAAGCGACTCCGCTAATTCCGGTAAGCAGATCAATACGGTTGGGCGCGCGTCCAAGCTGGATCACGTAATCGGCCTGCAAAAAATCCTCCCGCTGGATGCCGGACTGGCCAAACCCGAAAGCTTCGATGACTTCCATTAATTTCTCGGCGTTGTCCTGTTCCCGGGCGACAAAAATATCGATGTCGCCCGTATAACGGGGACGGCCGTGAAACGCCAGCGCCCAAGCGCCGACGATCAGGTACCTAACACTCTTCGTGTTCAGTAATTGGATGAACTCGCGCAGATCGCTCGATAATCGCTGCATCTGGATTTTCCGGCATTATCAGCTCAATCAGGATTTGTAGCTTTTCATTTCCGGAGAGGGCCCGGTAATACTCGTACTCCGCATCATCTGCTTGGTCAAAGGAATGGAATTTTTGCACGATCCTTTCCATGGACTTCCTTTCGAAAAAACGGCAAAAACATATTAGAGTAACACACTGATCCGATAATCTACAGGCTTGAAGCGCAGAACTCACACAACCCGCACTGGCCCTCTCCTGGGCGCCCAAATGTCCATTGCCGGCGGCGTGGACAACGCCTTTCTCCGGGGGAAAACAGCCGGCTGTGACGTGATTCAGATCTTCACCAAATCCTCGCGCCAATGGGCCGCCCAGCCCTACCGCAAAGAGGAGATCGAAAGTTTTTTTGCCAATCAGAAAGAGACGGGCATCGCGACCGTGATCGCCCACGATTCTTACCTACTAAATCTCGGATCCCCCGACGCGAGCCTGAGGAAAAAGTCGCTTCGCGCTTTTATCGATGAGCTCGAGCGCTGCGAGATTCTTGCGATTCCCAATCTGATCGCCCATCCGGGCGCGCATCTGGGGGCCGGCGAGACCGAAGGAATCAAAACCATCGCCCGTTCGCTGGACGAAATCCACGCGGCCTGTCCGAACTACAGAGTTAAGATCACGCTCGAGATCACCGCCGGCCAGGGGACCAATCTCGGTTACCGCTTCGAGCAGATCCGGGACATCATGGATGCCACGAAAGAGAACGATCGCCTGAGGGTCTGTTTCGATACGGAACATGCCTTCGCCGCCGGCTATGATCTCCGCACCCAGGACAGCTATGAGAGGACCTTCGCAGAATTCGACGAGCTTATCGGCTTGAGACTTCTGGCCGCCTTTCACCTCAATGATTCGAAGAAGGATTTTCACTCGCGGGTCGACCGGCACGAGCATATCGGCAAGGGATACATCGGCGTCGAAGGCTTCCGCCGGCTTATGAACGATCAGCGTTTCTGGAATGTACCCATGTGCCTGGAAACCCCAAAGGGCCCGGACCTCAAAGAGGATCGGGAAAATCTAATCCTGTTAAGAAGCCTGATAAAAAAGCAACGGCCTTACTGAACCGTTCGACATTCTGGTCGAGGGCGTCGACTTTTTCGTCGGAAAATCCCGGCGTGTTTTTCCGGCATGAGCGGCTAAGTATCTGAACCTGCAAGCGTTGGGTGTCCTTTATGGGATTGGAATGAAACTTGCGCTGTTACAAAGCCACGGGAATCAATCGAAAGGAGGAAAAAAGCTATGAAGAGATTCCTAGGTTTAATTGCCACGGCCGCAGGCGTTCTGGCTCTGTCCGGTGTCGTAACAGCCCAGGGTGGCCCTGGACCAGGCATGATGGGCGGAAGAGGCATGGGATGGCGGGGTGGAGAGGGGCCCTGCTCCCGTTTCGAAGGCGCATCAGCCTCACAGGTCAGCCCGATCAGCGAGGAGAAGGCCAAAGAGGTGGCTCAGGAGTACGCTGACAAATACCTGTCAGGTTTTACCGTGGAGCGGGTTCTGCCCTTCACCGGAAGGCGCCACACGATGTATTCGGTTGAGCTCAAGAACGCCCAGGGCGAGCTCCGCGTTCTGCGCGTGAATCCCTTCGGCAACGTAATGCCGTTCGGCGGACCCGGGAGACGGGGCGCGTAAGCTGCCTGTCTTCCGTATGACCCCCGGCGCCGGAAGGCCCGGGGGTCTTTTGTATCCGCGCGAAGCGGCGATTATAATGAGTCGCTGCCGTGAAAAGACTTATTTTACCGCGTCACTTCCTCGCTTCCGTTGTCTTGCTTCTGATTCTCGCCTCCCTCTACGTCTTCTCCGAAGCTCAAAGGCTTCAGCGGCAACTACTGCGCCAGACTGAGCTCAAGGGGGCGGCGTTGGCCGAGGCCATGGAGAGCAGCGTAAAGAACGCGATCATTGGGAATTCTCTGCTTGAAGATCTAATCGCTCAACGTCTACTGGACAATGCCCGGCTGATCGATCAGCTCCTGCTCGCTCGCGCCGCAGACCCCGCGCTGCTCCAGGAAATCAGCGCTATGAACCGGCTGCGAAAAATTGAGCTACTGGATCAGCATGGCCAGCCGTGGACGCCGCCGCCGGCCCCTTCGATGATGGAAAGAAAAATGGAGATGATGGAGCGCATGCGCGAAAAAGAAGGGGAAGACGCATTCGCGCGCCGGCGCCAGAGGATGCGCTACATGTGGGGAAGGCACTGGTGGCTGGGCAGGGACAAGGAAGAGGAAAAAGCCACTGAACCGCCTGCTAAAATCAAAGACAGGAAGTTCTGGGAAGGAAGCGCGTTCGGCGTCGCGATCGGCGCCCGGAGCTTCCCCGGGATCATCGCCGTCCACGCCAATGCTGATTATATTCTGAACTTTAAAAAAGAGATCGGAGTGCAAAGCCAGATTGAGGACCTGGGACGCCAATCCGACATCGAAGCGATTGCGCTATTGGACAAAAAGCTCGGCATCGTGGCCCACACCGATCCCGGAAAAATCGGCCAGCGGGAGAACGAACCTTTCGTCCTCAACGTCAGCGCCGAAGGGGAAGCGGTCAGCCGGATTGTGGAAAGCCACGGAGGGAAGAAACATTACCAGATGATTAAGCCCCTTACGGTCAAAGACTCCAGTCTCGGCTATTTGATGATCGGTCTTTCGCTGGAGCCGATGGAGATCGCGTGGCGCAACAGCCTGGGGTCCGTTATCGCTCTAGGAGCTGCGATTCTCGCCGTAGGCGTTCTGGGAATGGCGGCGATTTTTTACAATCAACATAACCAAATGCGCGCGATCCGCGGCCTTGAAACCGAGGTTGCGCGGAAGGACCGTCTTTCGGCTTTGGGCAACCTGGCGGCGACGGTGGCCCATGAAATCCGAAATCCTTTAAATGCGATCTCCATCGGCCTTCAACGCCTCAAAGGCGAGTTCCATCCGAGCGAAGACGAGGCGCGGTACCTGCGCCTGACGGACCTGATGCTCGGCGAGGTGAGCCGCCTGAACGGAATCGTCGAGGAGTTTCTCTCCCTTGCCCGTCCCCTGGAACTCAAAGCCGAAGCGGTGCGGGTCGAAGAGCTGCTCAGGGAGCTGGCTGCGCTTTCCGAGGGCCAGGCGGGAGAGTCGAAGGTGCGGATCGATATCCGCGCCTCCTCGGATCTGCCAGCAGTGGCAGCAGACCGCAATTATCTGAAACAGCTCATTCTAAATCTGATACTCAACGGAATTCACGCCATGCCAGACGGCGGGACATTGACGCTGGAAGCTCGCGCTTTGCGGGGAAATCTCTTGATCACCGTCGCAGATAGCGGATCCGGAATTCCTCCGGAGAACTTTTCCCGAATATTTGAACCCTACTTCACGACCAAGACCCGGGGCTCCGGTCTTGGCCTGGCCATCGCCCGCAGGATCGCAGAAGCGCACGGCGGCGGCATCAGCGTGGAAAGTGAAATCGGCAAAGGAAGCCGTTTTCAACTCTCGCTTCCCCTAAAACAAGCAACGGAAACGTAGATGGCCGATTCCCTTCGCATCCTCGTCGTGGACGATGAACCGGCTCAACTGGAGCTTGTCTCAGGGTTCCTTGAGAAGCAGGGATTTGAGATTCTGATGGCGGAAAACGGCGCCAAGGCTTTGCAGATATTTCGCCAGGGAGGCGTCGATCTCGTCCTGACCGACCAACGAATGGCGGAGATGTCAGGTCTGGATCTCTTGAAGGCGGTCCATGCCATCAATCCCGAAACTGTGGTGATCGTGATGACCGCTTACGGCAGCGTTGAAACCGCGGTTTCAGCCATTAAAGAAGGAGCCGCGGACTACCTGACAAAGCCCCTCAAACTGGACGAGCTGCTTCACCGCATCCGCCAAGTCGGCGAGCGCCTCCGTCTTCTCACTGAGAACCGTGAGTTGAGAGAGGCTTTGCGGGATCGCCACCGGATAGAGGGGATCATCGGTGAGAGCGGGCAAATGCTTGAGGTCATTTCTCTTGTCCGGCGAGTGGCGCCGAGCGAGGCCACGGCCCTCATTCGAGGCGAAAGCGGCACCGGAAAGGAACTGATCGCCAGGGCTATCCATTACGCGAGCCCAAGGGCCTCCGGGCCTCTCATACGGGTCAACTGCGCGGCGCTTCCTGAAGGCCTTCTTGAATCGGAGCTCTTCGGCCACGAAAAAGGCGCCTTTACCGGCGCCCTCTCGATGCGTAAGGGACGCTTCGAGGTGGCCGCCGGGGGAACTCTTTTTCTGGACGAAATCGGCGATCTTCCACTGCACCTTCAGGCGAAGCTTCTTCGGGTCCTCCAGGAAAAGGAGTTCGAGCGGGTGGGCTCCAGCCGTCCGATAAAAGTTGACGTGAGAATCCTCGCCGCTACCCACAGACCTCTGGAATCGCTGATCAAAACCGGGAAGTTTCGCGAAGATCTTTATTACCGCCTGAATGTCGTTACGATCCTCTTACCTCCTCTGAGGGAGAGACGCCAGGATCTTTCGATGCTGATCGACCATTTCGTTCGCCTCTTCGCGGAGAAAAACGGCAAGCGGATACGCGGCCTTACGCGCGAGGCGCGGGACGCGCTGTTGCGCTACGATTACCCTGGAAACGTCCGGGAGCTCGAAAACCTCATCGAGAGGGCGGTCGTTCTGACACGAGATGAAGTAATCGGGAGAGGGGATCTCCCTATGATCGTTCAGGAGCCAGAAACTGAGGAAGCAGGCGAGGCCAGTCTCCCTGCTGCCGTTGAGGGCATCGAGAGACGGATGATTCGTGACGCGATGACTCGGGCCGCGGGGGTTCAGACGCGGGCCGCCGAGTTGCTTGGCATCAGCGAGAGGGCGTTGCGCTACAAACTCAAGAAGTACGCGTTTCAGCCGGATGATCCGCCGTCCTAGCCTGCCGGAATGGCAATTCCGGGAAAAAAGTACTGAACGATGAGCCCGATGAGGTAACCGAAAGCCGCGGCGCTTACGGCAATAAGAAAAAATTCAAGCCCGGAGGAAAAAAGAGGCCGCGCGGCCAGAAACCCCTTGAAAACGCCGACTGAAAACAGTGTCACCGCGGCGAGAGCGATGGAGATATAAAGGGCCTGAATCCCCGTAAAAACCAGGTATGGACTAAGCGGAATCACGGCCCCCAGGACAAAGGAAGCTCCCATGACGAGAGCCGCCTGCATCGGCCGGTTAATTTCAGCCGCCCCTAAGCCAAAGACCTTTTCCTGAAAAGTTCTAAGAAAGACATGCTTCTCTTGTGAAAGGAGCTTCACAATCCGGTAGCTCTGCTCTCTGCTGAGCCCTTCTTGACCCAGGGCTCTGAGCAAACCTTCCGCCGCCATGTAAGGCTCCCGGCCGGCCAGATTCTCCGCTTCTCGAAGCTCTTTGTCGAAGATTTCTTTCTCCGCGCCGGATGAGAGATATGAGCCCGCCGCCATGGAGATAGCACCGGCAAACATCGATGTGAGGCCGGCAATGATCACCACCGCATTGTTCTCGGTCGCCCCCTGAATTCCCGCAAGCAGACCAACTGTACTGATCAGCCCGTCCTGGATCCCGAAGACGAACTCGCGAATGCGCGCGCGGCTTTCGATGAGCTCTTTCTTTCGCTCGATGACGTCTAAAGCCATTTAGTATTTGAGCTCTGGACTGCCGGTCTCCTGCCCCGGCTGCCAATCGGAAGGACACAGTCTTTCTGTTCGGAGGGCTCTGAGAACGCGCAGCGTCTCCTCGACGCTACGCCCCACATTCGTGTGGCTCACCACCTGATAACTGACTTCACCCGTTGGATTTATAATAAAAGTAGCCCGAAGGCTTACCCCTTCCTTCTCGTCCAACACGCCGTAAGCTCGGCTGACCTGCTTATCGGTATCGCTGAGGAGAGGGTAGGCCACGCCCCCTAATTCCTCGGCCCAGCTTCGATGCGACTCCAGGGAATCTACGCTGACTCCGAGGATCTCGGCGTTCTCAGCCCGAAACGCATCCGCCATCTTGCTGAAACCGGTGACCTCGGTGGGACAGATAAAGGTAAAGTCGGCCGGATAGAAAAACAGCACAAGCCACTTCCCCAGGTAGGATCTGAGAGAATACTCCGAAACACGGCCCCGATACACACCTTTCAAAGTGAAGTCCGCAGCCTTGGCGCCAATAACCATCATGATCGTGTCCTCCACATGAGGCTTCCGCTTTTAGTCCCGGAGCGGAACTGCATGAGCCCTCGCCCACAACCTGCGCTTGTCAACGAGCACGATTTTCGTTTTTCGCTATGATAAAACTCGCGCGCGGAGGGAGTAAGCACCCGGGAGCGTCTGTCCGTGACAGATTGACACGCGACGGACCAATCGAACGAGAGCTTACGGTGAATTCTGCCAGAGGGAAAAAGCTTCTTTCCCTGTTCCGGAATTGGTGCTGGTAAACCAAGCTTCCTGGATGGCTCCACCTTTGAGGATTCCAAAAAAATAAATCCTCAGCATTTGGTTGATGAGTTCCGGAAGAGGCAGGTCGCGCTTGGGTTGATACCAGGTGTAGATCCAGTTCATCATCCCGAACAGCGAGAAGGTCGCTACTCTGGCGTCAACGCCCTGGCCGTTTTCCTGGTTCCCGAGTTCAGTGATGAGGTCCATGAGAACCTTAACGTAGCGCCTTTTCAGAACCAGGATTTTGTCCTGGAACTCGCCGGTCAAGGACTCATCCTCGTGCGCCATTACTTTCATCTCGTACATGTTGTGAAGAAAAAACCCGAGGTGATTCTCCGCAAAAACGCGGATGCGAGAGCGCACGTCCATGTCCGCAGTGGCGGCCCTCTCCCATTTTTGCAGCAAGTTCAAGAAGCAGCGCTCCTGAATCAGGTAAAGGAGCTCTTCCTTAGTGCGAAAGTAGTAATACAGACCCGCAAGACTCATTTCCCTTGCGCGCGCGATGTCGCGGATTGAAGTGCGATGAAAACCCTTCTCGGCAAAGATTTTGGCGGAAGTCTTCAGTATCTCCTGTAGCTTCTCGTCGTGGTGGCGAGTCACAGGTTCTAGACGGTTGCCCATAATGGACGTTTATACTGGAATCGCCCCTGGACTGTCAACCTAAGTCCGGCTGGTTTCAAGCAGTTCCGCGCCAGAAATCAGGCCAGCCGCTGGCGCAAAAAACTTGCCGATCTCGTGACCATTCCCATCTCATCTTTCGGATTCCACCCCTCGATCACCAGCGCGCCGTCGTACTTTTCCCTCAGAGCCGGAAGCACGGCATCGAAAGCGATCTCACCTTGGCCCATGAGGACGTGGACTTTCCCGGCTTTAGTGTCGCTGATATGGACGTGGACGATCTTTCGAAGAGAGCGGATGAACTCAACGACGTCCATCACGGTATGCGCGTGGGAAATATCGAAGGTCACGCCCAGGTTCTCCATGTTCACGGCCTCAATAAGCTCGTTTGCGATTTCCGGACGAATCACCACCTCATTATTTTTTTTCTCCATGGTCTCCATCCCTACCCGGATCCCCACCTCTTTGGCCTTTTTGGCAATTCGGGTCAACGCGTCGATCTGCAAATCCTGGATGCTCTCCGGCAGGTCTTGCCTTCCCGTCAAATATCCTGGATGGACCGTGATCACTCTCGCCCCCATTCGGGCTGCTTCCTCTACGCCTTGGAGGACTTGCCTCAGGGACTCTGCGCGTATTCCTGGATTGCTCGAGGTGAGATTAATGTCTCCGGTGGGGCCATGAACCGACAGGTCAAGGCCGGACCGGGAAAGGCGTTCCAGTAGCCGGCCGTCATCATCGCGCCAGAAATGCTCCGACCACACTTCCAACCAAGTGATCCCGATCTCCTTGGCAAGATCGATGACGCGCTCCAGAGAAAGAGACTTGAAGAGAAGACTGGATATTGCGACTTGCACAGAGACCTCCCTATCCGGCTATTTATAGCGGAGAATGCCGGCATCTAAAAACCGCTTTTGGGAAATACCCATGATTTAATCACCCTTGACGATGAAAGCCGCTGCTCGTTCGGAGAGCCCGCGCATCCGATAACCTAAGCGATGCTCTCGGGTGAATTCCTTCTGAATAAAGTTCCTTTTTTCACTCGAAGAAAAAGCTTTTCGCCTTCTTTGTAATCCTGCTCCGTTGTCGCCTGAACCCTGAGAAGCTCGTCGCCGACGCTGACTTTATACTCGACCATGTTCCCGAGAAAAATTCGCGCGCGCACCGCGCAGGAAACTCCCAGCTCCTTATCCAGAGCCAGGTTTTCCGGCCTTACGGCGAGGAGGGCTTCTCCCTCGATCACGCCGGCGTCGGAGATGCTCAGCCTTTCTCCGGTCGAATGAAGCTCTAATTCCACTTTGTGATCCTGTCGCGAGAGGACCTTGCATTGTAGGAAGTTCATGAGACCGATAAAATCGGCGATGAACTCATTCGCCGGATTTTCATAGACGTCGAGAGGATTGCCGATCTGCAGAATCCGCCCGTCCTTCATCACCGCCACCCGATCCGACATCGCGATGGCTTCGGTCTGGTCGTGAGTCACATAAAGGATGGGTATCCCCATCCGCTTTTGGAGATCTTTCAACTCAAAGCGCATCTGCTCCCTGAGCTTTGCATCCAGGTTCGAGAGGGGCTCATCGAGAAGAAGAATCTCCGGCTCCTTGATCAGCGCCCGGGCCACGGCCACACGCTGCTGCTCCCCTCCGGAAAGCTGGCTCGGATAGCGATCCGCAAACCGCCCCAAGCCGACTGCATGGAGAGCCACCTCGAGCTTTTTGCGAATTTGCGCTCTGGCCATTTTCTTAAGCTTCAAAGGATAAGCGACATTTTCCGCAACCGTCATGTGCGGCCAGACCGCGTAGTTCTGGAAGACCATCCCGATGGGCCGCTGCTCGGTCGGCACATTGACTCCCTCCGAAGTCGAGTTGACAAGAGTCTCGCCGATATAGATTGTTCCCGCCGTCGGCTCTTCGAGACCGGCAACGCACCTGAGAACCGTGCTCTTACCGCAACCGCTCGGCCCCAGGAGTGAAAAGAATTCGTTCTCCTGAATTGAGAAACTCGCGGAATCGACCGCGAGGACTCTGCCGTAGCGCTTGGTCAAATCCGTTACCCGGATCTTTTCCATCTCAGAACCCCGCCACGCCTCCCGTTAATTTTTTTATGACCGCATTCCCGGCGATGATCAAGCCCATGACGACGCACGCTAAAGCCGCGGCGACTTCGCTATAGCCCGCATCATGCATGTTATAAACGATCACGCCGATCGTCTCGGTACGGTGGCTGTAAAGTAGAATGGAGATCGTAAGCTCTCTCAGGGCAGGCATAAAAACTAGAATCCAGCCGGCGATCATTCCGGGACGGGTAAGAGGAAGAATTATGTCTCGGAGCCTTTGGCCGAGCCCTGCCCCCGAGACTCTCGCTGCCTCTTCGAGCGAGTCATGGATTTGCTGCAGGGTCGAGTTGGTGGTCCTGACCGCGAAGGGGAGGTAGATCGCCAGATAGGCCGCAAGGATAATCCAGATCGTTCCATAAAGGCTGAGCGGCGGCCTGGCAAAGGCCAGAATCGCGGCAATGGCAATGACCGTGTGGGGCACCGCATAGGGAACCGTTCCGAAAAAATCCAGGAATCTTCCTCCGGGAACCCTGGCTTTGACGTAGAGGTAGGAGATGATCGTGCCGACGAACATGGTGATGGTGGCGGCAAGCGCCGCCAGAATGACGCTATTTCGAATGGCTCGCCGGCCCGATTCGAGAAAAAGAATATAGTTGAAGTGCTCCAGCGTAAAACTCTCGGGCGCGAAAGGAGCGCCCCAATATTTGATGAGCGCGGTGATCAGCATGGAAACCATGGGCACAATGGAAATCAGAACCACAAAAACGACCGTGATCGCGAATACGGCATTTTTCATCTTCCCGAGCTTGAGTTCAGCGGGATGCACCGATTTTCCGGCGATAACCATGTACCGGCCTTCGCTCTTCTGGAGCACCCATTGGACCACCAAAGGGATCACTCCAGCTACGACCAGCATGACCGAGAGAGAGGTCGCGAGAGAGAAATCGGGAATCGAAAGCGCATAATAAATGCTCGTCGTCAGGACAAAGAACCTGGCCCTCATTCCGAGCAGCGCGGGAATTCCGAAATTGGCGATGGCGCCGATAAAGACCAGCAAACCCCCCGCGAGAATGGCGGGACGCGCGAGGGGCAACGTAATCTCGAGCATGATCCGATGAGTTTTTGCTCCCGAGGCCCGCGCGGCTTCCTCAAGGCTTGCATCCATTCTCTCCAGCGCTGCGCCGACCGTGATGAATACCAGAACAAAGTAGTGCATCGTCATCACAAAGACGATGCCCCCTGCGCTGTAGATATCCCAGGGCGCGCTCTCCCATCCCGTCACGCCCCGGGCGACCCGGGTCAGGTATCCCTGGGGTCCGAGGAGTTGAATCCATGCGATCGCGGCGAAGAACGACGGGATCGAATAGGGAAGAACGAGCAGGGTTCTCAACGCGCGCTTGTGATGGACATCGCTCCGCACCACGACAAACGCGAGAAGCGTCCCCAGCACCATGCAGAGAATCGAGGTCGCGAGAGAGATCCAGATCGAATTGAAAAGCGCGCGGTAATAGACCGGCTGGGTCAGGACCTTTTGATAGTTTTGGAGAGTGAAGCCGCCTTGGTAGAAGAAGCTACGATAAAAAAGCTGCCAGAGAGGATAGATGACGAGGAGAAAGATGAAAAGACCGGCAGCCGCAAAAAGAACATAACGCCGGTCCAGTCTTTTCGCAGCTAGTCCCAATAACCGTCTCCAACGTTCATCATCTCAGATTAGCGTGACGGTAAGAGCCGGGACGTTCTTTGGATGTGATACCCAAGCACGACAGAACGCAGTCCGAAATCCGAACTTCGAAATCCGAAATGGTTTAGTGAAACATGATCTTCTCAAATCTTTCCCTGAGAACCGGGGCGTTCTCCGCCGCCCATTCGTATGGGATGGGGAGGAATTTGATTTCGCTGGCGGCGGGCTGACCTTTCGGAGGCTTAACATCGCCCCTGACCGGAATGACGTCCTGCCTGACCAGAAACTCCTGGCCCTCCCTGGACAGAACATAATCGACGAAGGCCTTGCCGCCGTCGGGATTCTTCGTGCTCTTGAAAATGGCAATGGGACTCGGAACGGAGATCGCGCCTTCTTGTGGCCAGATGATCTGGAGCGGAGCCCCCTTTTTCATCAGGCCCGCAATCATATAGTCGAGAGTCATCGCTATCCCGAATTCCCTTCCCGCCAGGGCCCGCGCCGCCTCCGTATTTCCCCTAAGAACCGCCACGCCTTTCGCTCTGGCCCGTTCGAACCAAGCCCAACCGTCTTTTCTTACAAAGGTCGCGACCGTGACAAAGTTGGAGCCCGAATAGAGCGGATTTCCCATCACCGCTTTTTTTCCGAACTCCGGGAACTCCCGCCATGACTTCGGCGCGTCTTTTAGCGGGATCACGTCCCGGTTCACGCCGATGATCATGTTGATGAGCCGGCCTCCGGTAAAGTGACCTTTGGGGTCCTTGATCTCCGCCGGGATATTTTTCGCTTCGGGCGAGATATAAGCCAAAAGCTCTCCTCGATTCCTCAGCTCATAGTAAATGGGAGCATCCGCGAGCCACAGGAGGTCAGCGCGAATTCCCCCTACCTCTCGCTCGGCAGCAAGCTTTCTTCCTACTTCCGTGCTTCCAGCCCGGTAAAGCTCAACCTCGATGTCGGGCCTTTTTTTCATGAAAGCATCCGCAAACTGGGTCGCGAGCTGCAGGGGCACAGAAGTGTAAAGCACGACCGTGCTCTTTTTCGCCTGGGCTGAGAAAGCCTCGGAGATTGGCTCAAGAAACGCAAAGGCCAGCGTCAGTACCACGAAGATTCCTCTCAGCCAGTTCATGTCACCCCTCCTCTTGCTAATCGGCCTTATTTACCTGTAACAGAGCGCTCGGGACAAGGTTTCGCGGTCGACATGGGTCTCCCTTGCGCGCACTATACACTATATAGGACGCGCTGATTGCGTGTCAAAAACCGGCATTGATCTCAACTCCCCATTTTTGCATCTCACGTTTGAGTTTATCCGCCTCGCCCCTGGCATAGATGAGCACATTGATGCCGAGCTCTCGCGCGGGCCTGGCATAGGAATCGTTATCATCCACATAGATGATCTCCTCGGGCCTGCAGTTTGACTCCCGAAGCATAATCTCGACGAACTTTTTCTCCGGCTTAGTCGCATGATGATCAAAAGAATAAACCTCAACATCGAAAAGGCTCCGGAACCGGTATCTCCCTTCGAGAAAATCAATCCGGCTCTTGATGTTCCCTGAAAACGCAACGATTCTGTACCTCCTTTTCAATTTTCCGATCAGCTCAAAAATATCCCGATCCAGGGTATAACCTTCATACCATTCCCGTTTCACCAGGCCGGCATCATAGCCTTCGGGGAGCCGGCGCTGGACCCATTGCCAGAATTCATCGTCTTCAATGAGACCTTTGCGCAGATCGATGCTTTTGGGTGAACGCAGGATCTTGTCGATGAGCGCCGCATCATAGCCGTACTCTCTGGCCAATTTGTCCCGGACGACGGCCTTGCCCTCAAAAAAAAGAACTCCACCCAAATCGAAGACGATGGCTTTAATCATGACTGGCCTGCACGGGGCGAAGTCAACCCGTTTTATGACCCATTATTCAATTCCGATCTCTCCTGTCAACCTTCATAAATCACCTTGAAAATGCCACCTCCATAGCGTATAGCCTGTCTATACCTATGGAATACGAATGCATCCTGATCGAAAGAGATGGTCCCGTCGGGATCATCACATTCAACCGCCCGCAGCAGCTCAACGCGCTTTCAACCCCGCTGATCAGGGAAATTTGCCTTGCGATGGAAGCCTTCGATCAGGATCCGGAGACGCGAGTCATCATTGTTACCGGCGGAGAAAAGGTATTCGCCGCCGGCGCCGACATCAAGGAGTTGGCTGAAGCGACTCCGTTCAGTGAGAGGATGCAAGAGCGATTCGCGTTCAGAGACCGGATCAACGGAATATCGAAGCCGGTGATTGCCGCGGTAAGTGGATTTGCCTTCGGTGGCGCATGCGAGCTTGCCATGAGCTGCGACATCATCATCGCCTCTGAGACAGCGCGCTTCGGCCAGCTCGAGATCAATCTCGGAATCATTCCGGGAAGCGGCGGAACGCAGCGCCTGACCCGAACGGTGGGGAAGTATAAGACCATGGAGATGGTCCTTACCGGGGACATCATCAGCGCGGCCGAGGCCGAGCGCCGGGGCCTCGTCAACAAAGTCGTTCCTGTTGAGCTCCTCATGGAAGAAGCCAAGAACATGGCGAGCAAAATAGCCGCGAAACCTCCGCTTGCGGTGAAGATGGCCAAAGAGGCGATCCTGAAAGCCGCCAATGCGCCGCTCGACGAAGGAATGGAATTCGAACGAAAGAGTTTTTGCCTGCTGCTGTCTTCCGAGGACAAAAAGGAAGGGATGAGCGCGTTTATAGAAAAAAGAAAGCCTGAGTTTAAGGGAAAATAATTCGTGAGCTACGAAACCATCCTCTACGAAAAGCAAAACGGCGTCGCAACGATTACCTTGAATCGGCCCCAGGCTCTCAACGCCTTTACCGCCACGATGAATGCGGAGGTTCAGGACGCTTTAAAGGATGCTGACCGGGACAGGAACGTCCGCTGTTTTTTGCTGACCGGCGCCGGCCGCGCCTTCTGTGCCGGACAGGATCTCAGGGGCCGAACGCCGGAGAACAAAGGTTCATTGGGAGCTTCCCTGCGGGAGAAATATAATCCCATCATCATCAAGCTGAGACGCTCGGAAAAAATTTCGCTCGCGGCCGTCAACGGCGTGGCTGCCGGGGCAGGCTGTAATCTGGCGCTGGCCTGCGATCTCCGGGTCGCCTCGCAGGAGGCAAAATTCATCCAGGCTTTTGTGCGCGTCGGCCTGGCTCCCGATTGCGGCGGCAGCTATATCCTTCCCCGTCTTGTCGGGGCCAGCAAGGCAATGGAGCTTTTGCTCCTCGGGGAGCCTGTGGACGCCGAGGAGGCGCTGAGATTGGGGCTGGTAGCCAAAGTAATGCCAGCGACGGAGCTTTTGACGGCTGCTCGGGAATTGGCTGAGACGCTGGCCCGCGGCCCCAGAAGCATGGGCCTGATCAAGCGGGCCGTGAACCGCTCCCTTCTATCTGAACTGGAGACTCAACTCGAATATGAAGCCCAGCTCCAGGAGATTGCCGGAAGAAGCGCTGACTTTGACGAAGGGGTGCGGGCCTTCCTGGAAAAGCGCTCACCGGTATTTACGGGAAAATGATTCAGCAAATGGCAAATAGCGAATGGCCAATGGTGGCAAGCGACAAACCTATCCCTTTCTTGCTATTCACTATTTGCCATTCGCCATTTGCCATTCACGATTGACTCATGACAATTAACCAGAACCAAATCGCCGTTGTGGGCGCAGGCACGATGGGCGCCGGGATCGCTCAAGTATCCGTTCAGGCGGGAATGGATACTATTCTTTACGATATTTCGCAGGAGTTCGTCGAGCGGGGTCTGAGTAGAATTCGCGGGTTCATCCAGCGGAACAGGGAAAAGGGAAAACTCTCCAAAGAGGAAGAAGGAGAGATGCTTTCCCGGCTCAGGGGCTCGCTCAAGCTCGATGATTTCAGGGAAAGCTCTATCGTTATCGAAGCAGCGCCGGAGAAGCTCGAACTCAAGCGCGATCTCTTCAGACAACTCGATGCGATTTGCGTAGTGGAAACGCTTTTGGCGACGAACACGTCGTCCCTGTCCGTCACCGCCGTCGCGGGCGCAACCCGCCACCCGGAGCGCGTCCTCGGCATGCATTTCTTCAACCCGCCGCCGCTGATGGCTCTGGTCGAAATCATCCAGGGAGAGCAAACCGGTGACGCAACGATCCAAAGGGCGCTCGACATCAGTCGCCGGTTGGGAAAGACCCCGGTCTGCGCTAAAGACACTCCGGGCTTTATCGTGAATCGCGTGGCGCGAGCTTTTTACACCGAGGCGCTGCGCATTCTCGGCGAAGGCGATGTTCAGCCCAAGACCATCGACAACATTTTAAAAGGCGCGGGCGGCTTTCCCATGGGCCCTTTCGAGTTGATGGATTTGATCGGCATCGATATCAATCTTGCGGTGACGGAATCGCTTTATTCCGGTTTCTTCCAGGAGCCGAGATTCCGGCCCAGCTCAATCCAACAGCGGATGGTTCTGTCCGGTAACCTCGGGCGAAAAACCGGCAGAGGCTTTTATACCTATGGCAAAAATTAGCCTGGCCATTGTGGGAAACAGCCGGGTCGCCAATGAGCTCCACGAGCTTAGCCGCGCGCATGGTTTGGAGGCAGCGCTTTATTCCGGACCGGACAAGATACCGACCTCCACCTCCCTCGTCATTGAGACGCGGGCCGGAGACGAGGAAGAAAAAAAACAGATACTGAAACGGCTCGATAGCTTGCCTGATTCGTCGGTGATTCTTACTTCCTGCCTGGGTTTTTCCACCTCCCGCATCGCTTCTTGGACCAGCGGGCCGGAACGGGTGATCGGTTTTGCCACTTTCTATCCCATTGCGGGAAAAAGGGTGATAGAATTAAGCGGCAATTTGAGGACTGAGGAGGCCTCGCTGAGACAAGCCGAGACTTTTTTCCACGCCTTGGGGAAGGAAACTGTTAGAGTCAAGGATGGCCCTGGTCTGGTTTTTCCCCGCATCCTTAGTCTCATCATTAACGAGGCGGTCAGAAGCCTCGATGAAGGAGTCGCAGAGGCGCAAGAGATCGACCTGGCCATGCGGCTGGGCACGAACTATCCTCTCGGCCCATTGCGCTGGGCGGACCAAATCGGTCTTGATGAGGTGCTTGCGGTCTTAGAGGGTTTGCAACGGGAGTTGGGATACGATCGCTATCAGCCGGCTTCCCTGTTGAGGAAGATGGTCCTTGCCGGCTGGCTCGGAGAGACCAGCGCAAGAGGATTTTACAGTTATACGGAAAGTAAGGTTTAAACATGAAAGAAGCAGTTATAGTGGATGCTATCCGCACACCGATGGGGCGCTATGGAGGACTTTTGAAGGACATCCGTCCGGATGACCTCGCCGCGCACGTCATCTCCAAGATCGTGCGGAAAACCGGAATCAGTCCCGAAGAAATCGAAGACGTTTATTTCGGCTGTTCCAATCAAGCGGGTGAAGATTGCCGCAACGTCGCGCGCATCGCTTCTCTCCTGGCAGGCCTGCCCCACACGATACCCGGAGCAACGATTAACCGGCTGTGCGGTTCTGGCCTTGAGGCTATCAATCAAGCCGGACGGGCGATTGAAACCGATCATGGAGACCTGTTTATCGCCGGCGGCGTCGAAAGCATGACGCGCGCCCCTTGGGTTTTGAGAAAGGCAGAGACGGCATTTCCCCGCGGCGAGATGACCGTTTATGACAGCGTTCTCGGATGGCGTTTTCCCAATGGCCGGCTGGGCGAGCTTTATCCGCTGATCAGTCTCGGCGAAACGGCTGAAAATGTCGCGGAGAAATACCAGGTCGGCCGAAAGGAACAGGATTCCTTCGCCCTGGAGAGCCACCAGCGCGCCGTACGCGCAACGGAAAGCGGGATTTTCAAAGAAGAGATCGTCTCGATCGAGGTTCGTCAAAAGAGCGGAGCTCTGGTCTGTGACAAAGACGAAGGTCCGAGACCTGATACTTCAATGGAAAAACTTGCCGCGCTGAAGCCCTCGTTTAGCAAGACCGGCACAGTGACCGCGGGAAACTCTTCTCAGCTTTCCGACGGGGCGGCCGCGCTTCTTCTGACCACGCCTGAAAAGGCGGAGGCTCTGAAGCTTAGGCCGATGGCGCGAATTGTGGCTTCTGCAGCGGCGGGCGTTGACCCTTCTTACATGGGTATAGGACCTGTGCCGGCGACCCTCAAGGCCATGAAAAGAGCCGGCCTCAGGATCGATCAGATCGATTTGGTGGAAATAAACGAGGCCTTTGCGTCTCAGTCGATAGCCTGCGTCAAAGAGCTTGGTTTAGATCCGAAAAAAGTTAACGTCAACGGCGGGGCGATTGCCTTGGGTCACCCGCTGGGCTGCAGCGGCGCCCGCATCATGACGACCCTGATTCACGAGATGAGAAGGCGTGGGAGTCGCTATGGCCTCGCTACAATGTGCATCGGCGTAGGGCAGGGCATCGCCACGGTCGTGGAGAGAGCGGCCTAGCGTCTTGTTGGCGTCATTGCCAAAAACACATCAATGTTGGTCAAAAGCGCTGCGGGGCACCAATTCTCGGGCCGCGGCCCTCTCCCTCACGCCGCGCGGCCTACAGGCCTCTATGGACGGAGCCAAGGTTGAGCTGCGTCGAACCTGAGCGGCGAGCCTTGATAAACGCACCAACGAAGACCTTTCTTACTCCTAATGGCGTTATGATAACTCGCGGCAGAGTCCTGGCGGCTATCCTTATCGCCTCAGCCGCTGGTTTTTTGACGTTTGTCTTTTCCCTCAATAACCTGATCGATAAGAATCGGGACGCGATCCGGGAGGAGATCCAGCAATACCTGGGAAGGGCCGTCGGTTTTGACGAGTTGCGGCTGAACCTGCGGGGAGGGCTGGGGTTATCGGCCACGGGTTTGCGCATTGCCGAAGATACCCGCTTTGCGGCAACTCCTATTGTTCAGGCCAGGGAACTTAAGATGCTGGTCCGCTGGTTTCCTATTCTGCAGGGCAAAATCGAAATCTCCAGCTTGGTCCTCGACGCCCCTGAAATTCAAATCATCAGGAATGAGGCCGGGATGCTGAACACCTCCGCTCTGAAGATCATCCGAAAAGTTGAGAGCCCGGGGGTGAGCGCGCCGGAAAGAAGGCAAAAGCCCAAATTCTCAATTTCAGCCGTTCAGGTGACCAATGGGAAAGTTGACTTCATCGATCGCTCAGCTAAGGAGCCGGTCGAGATTCAAGCGCGGAACGTGCGGCTGAGCCTGAGCGGTTTGAGTTCAGCGCGCGAGTCAAACCTCAAATTTTCGGCTGGACTCTTTGAGGGACCGGGACAGAGGCTGGTCGTGGAGGGTAAGGTTGGCCCCTTCCAAAAAAATCTAGATTGGACAGAACATCCAGTAGACGTTCACGTCCGGCTCGACTCGCTTCTCCTCCCGCAGCTCACCCGAGCCGTGCCTCCGCTGAGAAACAGATTTCCTTTGTATATCGGCATGAGGGGCGCCGTTACCGCGCAGGCTAGAGTGTCCGGTACAGTCGCCCAGCCCCGCATCAGCGAGCTCGCTCTTTCAGGCTCTCTCTTCGATTCGGCGGCGGAGAACGTGGCGTTCGCAGGCGAGCTGGATCTTTCCAAGAGCCGTTTGTGGTCTGACGGCCAGGTCAAGGGCAAAATCACTATTGACGGGCTCAACCTAGCTGAGTTGAGGGAGATTCCGTTTCTTAAGCAAGCCCTCCCGGCCGACTTGATAATGGAAGGTCCACTTAAGCTGGCTGGTGAGATCGAGGGCCGGTTGGATGATTGGCGCATGAATAGTCGCATTAATGCGGAAGAAAACACAATCCAGTTGGGCACCTGGCTGAAAAAACCCAAGGGCACTCCAGCGCAATTGGACCTAAGGCTGGGACGACAAAAAAATCGCGTCGTCGTGGAGGAGTCTATTCTCGCCGTGCGGAAAACGAAAATCAAATTTTCCGGGGTAGTTGAAGCGGCCCCGGATCCTCACCTCCTGGTGAGGGTGCGTTCCGATGCAACGGATCTCTCCGGTTGGGCGACGCTGCTGCCGTCGCTTGCCGGTTATCGGGTCGGCGGTATGATCCGATTGGACCTCTCAATCCTTAAACGCTTTGGTCTGAGAGAGAAGGACCTTGAGATCCGTGGAGCGCTTAGGGTCGATAATTCTCAGGCCAAAGAGAGGGGCAGCGGACGCGGTATTGAAGGTATCACCGCACGGATCTTCTTCACGGGGAAGGAGGCGCGGGCCGAAGACTTATCTTTTCGGCTTGGTGGCTCTGATTTGAACGTGGAAGCCCGTATGCCGGATCTCGCTCAGAACAAGCTACAGTACAGCCTTCGCTCATCGAGGCTGAATCTCGCGGATTTGAACGGTCTCGTAGGTCAGAAGTCGGATGAACTAAAAACACTGACGAGCACAGGGGAGGTGGAGATCACGAGCGGGAAACCCGTGCTCCGAGGGAATCTTTTTTCTTCCGAAGGCGTGTTGCAGGAGATCCCTTACCGCAACCTCAAAGGAGAGATTGTGTGGTCGGAAGGGCGAGTGAGCTTCAAGAACGTATCCTTGCAGGCCCTGAGCGGAACTCTTCGAGCCAACGGCGCCTGGCAGTTAGACGCCAAGGCTCAGCGGGTTTCTTTGGACTCCAGTATTGACGCGGTGGACCTCAAAGAGTTTCTATCTCAAAGGTTTCCCAGCTTTAAGGATCACATAGAGGGGACGCTGCACTTGACATCTAGACTGCGGGGCGAGGGCAGCGGCTCGGCTGAGCTCCGGGAAAACATTAAAGGTGAGGGGGCAGCCCAGATCCGCGGCGGCTCGCTCAAGAATTTTAATTTGCCGGAGCGGCTTGTCTCGGGCCTCTCCCGTTTGCCTGGGACCACGAAGCTGCCCGTATCTCGCTCTCCCCGTTTCATCTCGTTGCTCGAGAGAAGCGATACTCCTTTTGACGTTCTGGCGGCAAGCTTTATACTCGAGCAAGGGCGGGTGCGCACCCGCAATCTTTCTTTATCAACTCCGGAGTATAGTATCAGTGGGGAAGGTTGGATCGGAATGGATCAGACGATGAAATTGAACGGGTGGCTGTTCACCTCTCCCCAATTAACTCAGGACCTGGTGCACGAAAACGGGAACCTCCGCTATCTCATGGACCGGCACGGGAAGCTCGCCATTCCGTTCCGTCTCGAAGGGTCCTTCTCCCATCTCCAGCTCAAACCGGATCTTCAAGGCCTGCTGAGCGCGATGCAGCGGGGGTTTCGGCAACTTGTGCCAAAGCGCAATCTGAGAGATCGACAGGAGCAGAGAAGAAAAGCAGACTAAGTAAGATGGATCTGCACGACATTTATTTGGAGATCCGCCCCGAGGACATAGCCTACGTTAAATTCATTATCGAATCCTATGAAGGGGTGGGAATCATCCGAACCGTCGACAGAAAAAAAGCAATTATTGTTTTGATGGTTGTGGACGATTTTCGCGCGACCGCGCGGGCGATCTTGGATTCGCTCAAACAGGAGATCCCGCTTTACGAAGTGCCGCGGCCTGCCGAGATCGGCGACGACTGGCTGCTTCGGGAACTTGCCGAAGAATCCCCGGCCTGATGGATCGATCCCCCTCCGCCGCGCAACAAAAGATCCTCGCTTTTTTCTTTTCCAAGCCGCGGCATCGCTATACGCCGGCGGAGATTCTTCGCGGGATCGGCGCGCCTCGCGAAGAGCTTCAGGCGACCATCGACAACCTCAGAGGGCTCTGCCGCGAAGGAAAGCTTGTCCGGCTTAAAAAGAATCACTATGCCCTTCCTCACGGACAAAACTTTGCCACCGGCAAGGTGCAGGCTCACCCCGACGGGTTCGGATTTCTCATCCCGGATGAAGGAGAAAGGGAGGACATCTATCTCAGCCGCCGCGAGATGCGCCGGGTCATGCACGGAGACCGCGTGGTCGTTCGGATAGACCGTAAGAAAAGAGGCGAGACCGAGGCACGAGTCGTGCAGGTTCTGGAACGGGGACAAAAGCGGCTCCTGGGGACGTACCAAGAGGCGCAGGGAAAATCCTTCCTTATTCCTATGGACCCTCGGATCGCTCCTGCGATCCCCCTGGCGCACTCGGATCTAAGGCCTGAGAAAGGAAAAGTCATCGCGGCCGAAATCTCCCGGTATGGAACAGCGTACTCCCCGCCGGAAGGAAAGCTCATCGAGGTTATGGGAGACCCCGACGACCCGGAGGTTCAAACTCAGTCTGTCGTCTTCCGCTATGGATTGCCGACATCATTCAGCCTGGAGGCACAGCAGGCGGCGAGCGCCTGCGCGCAAACCATCGCGGCCGATGAATTAAGATCGCGCGCGGATCTTCGCTCCCTCCCGACAGTCACGATCGACGGCGAGCAGGCGCGCGATTTCGACGATGCGGTAAGCGTTCACAGGGAAAACGAGGCCTACCATCTCTACGTCTCGATCGCGGACGTTTCGTATTATGTCAACGTCGGCACTCCCCTCGACCGGGAGGCCTACGAGCGAGGCACCAGCGTCTATTTTCCCGACCGGGCGATCCCCATGCTTCCCGAACAGCTTTCCAACGGCATTTGCAGTCTTAACCCTGCCGAGGAGCGGTTGACCAAAACCGCACACATGAAGATCAACCGAAAAGGGGAAGTAGTCGAAAGCGCATTCTTCAATTCGGTCATTCGCAGCCATGCTCGCATGACTTATACGGACGTCCGTCGGACCCTGGTCGATCGGGACCGGGAATGCATCGACCGGTATCGGGAGCTCGTTGATGCCTTCAAATTGATGGAAGAGCTGGCCCTGCTCCTTTGGGAAAAAAGAAGGGAGCGGGGGAGCTTGGATTTCGATCTTCCCGAAGCGGAGATCGTCATCGATCTTCAAGGCATGCCGGAAAACATCGTCCGGGCAGAGCGTAACATCGCCCACCGCATCATCGAAGAGTTCATGATCGCCGCCAATGAAGCCGTAGCCCGCCACCTCAAGGAAAAAGACTATCCTCTACTCTATCGGGTGCATGAGAACCCGGAAGAAGAAACCTTGCGGGCCTTGTCGCCCTTCCTTCTCAGCCTCGGCTATCGTCTGCCGCTCAAGAGGGAGAAGATCACCCCGAAAGAAATACAGAGGCTCCTGGAAGCGTGCCGGGGCAAACCGGAGGAGAAGGTTTTAAATCATGTCCTCCTCCGCGCCATGAAGCAAGCCCATTATGCTCCGGAAAACATTGGCCACTTTGGCCTGGCCTCCGCCTGCTACACGCATTTCACCTCTCCGATCCGGCG
>JACQUW010000248.1 GCA_016210115.1 Deltaproteobacteria bacterium
CACCAGGGCAGCCGGAAGATCCCTTCCCTCCCCTGTTGTGTAGAGCCGCTTTAAGCCCCGATGTCGAATCGAGCGAATACTCATCTAGATAGGATTATCGCCTGTCGCGCGACACACGTCAGCCCATACGGACTTTGGGTTCAAGCTGCCACCGGCATGCCTCCTCCCTGCATTGGCTGCCCGGCCGGACGAATGCCGATCAGACACCCCATCTGCGGCAGAACGAAGCGGCGCTTACGATAGGTATTCCTTCAAAAATTCTCAGGCCAAGAAGATGCTCGTCGCCTGAGATAACAGCCTCCGCGTGACCCTCCACGGCTGCTTCCAGGACGCGGTTATCTGATGGATCCGTTTTGATAGCATCGATGGCACGCCGGGGAAAAACAATCCTCTCAGGGGCATGGAGCCATTCGAGAATCTGCGGGAGATCCGGATGTTGGGCTATAACGTGAAGCTTTGCGTAAGTCAGAACCCTGGTCAGTTCCTCGAGAAGCTGGGGGCTGGTCAGAAGAGAAAATCGGCCGGCCCGGCAGGCGCGAACGATACGGGCTGGCGGCCCTTCCCATCCTATAGCGGAGACCAGGGCGTTGGTGTCCAGCACAATTTTCAAGAGCGCCGGACCTTGCGGACGGCTTCCTTTACGACTTCGGGCTTTAATCCCGCCTTGGCGACGGCTGAGTGAATCCGCTCCAGAGCATCCTGAAACCGTTTCTCCGCCATCTTAGCCTCGTGCATCTTAAGCTGTTCGTACTCTTCATAACCCAGGAGCACCGCGCGCTCTGAGTTCCGCCGGGCAATGATAACCGGCCGCTTCGACGAAGTCACCTCTATCACCAGTTGCCCAAGCCTTTTTCTTGCCGCCTCAACTGAGACCACCTTTTCCATAAGCTTCTCCTTAACGTTATTCTAAAGGTTAACCTACCCCTCATCAAGGGGACAAATCCCTCGGGGATGCTGCTGGTCAGGCTTGAGATAAATGGCGAGGGTTTCAAGAGTCGATTAGCTGGCGAGGAAATTTTGATCTTTCCTTATACGTTGTTCCGCCCTCTGAGCCCTGCTCGCAGGCGATAACTCCCTCACCGCAAGATATCCAGCCAGCTCTCTTAACCCCACCGCTGTGCCTCCTCGATACAATGATGCAGATGCAACGGGAATGAATTATGGTGCGGGGTACCTGACCCATACGAATCATACTCCAAAAGAGTCCTTGGGCTTTCGTACGCGCAGCCCAAGCCGGGCGGCCAACTGATGCAGGTTGCTGCGGTGGAGGCCCAAGTCACGCGCGGCCGCGGCCCAGTTTCCGCCATGCCGTGCCACCGCGTCAACGATGGCGCGCCGCCGAAAAGCATCGACTCTGTCCGCCAGGGACAATCGCGAATTTTCCGCCTGCGCATCGTCCGCGGCGGCGAGATCGGCGGCGGCCGGTTGCGCCGCTGTCCCGAGATCCAGGTGCTGGGTTCCGACTAAAATGGCTTGTCCTCGTCCCGTCTCCCCGCGCGCGGCTCGGAGCACACCCCGGCTGATGACGTTTTCCAATTCACGGATATTTCCCGGCCAGTCCGCCGCCATTAGCCGCTCCCGCGCACTTTCGGCGAGCCGCACAGGTCCAAGGCCCAGCCGTTGCCGCGAGACGTCGAGAAAATGAGCGGAGAGGATCGGAATGTCCTCCCGGTGGTCGCGAAGCGGCGGGACGTGAATTGGATAGACGGCAAGCCGATGGTAGAGATCAGCCCGGAACCGACCCGTTTCCAATTCAGCGGCGATGTCTCGATTCGTCGCCGCGATCAGGCGAACGTCGACGCGGACCGGCCGATCTGATCCAACGCGCTGCACTTCTCCGTGCTGAATGGCGCGCAAGAGCTTGGGTTGAAGCGAGAGCGGCAACTCCCCGACTTCGTCGAGAAACAGAGTTCCGCCGCGGGCGATCTCGAATTTGCCGGCGCGGTCGCGAACCGCCCCGGTGAAAGCGCCTTTCACGTGGCCGAACAGTTCGCTCTCGGCCACCGATTCAGGCAGCGCGGCGCAGTTTACCTGAATCATCGCCTCCTCATGCCGCTTCGACAGGTCATGAATCTGACGCGCTACCAGTTCCTTGCCCACGCCCGTTTCGCCGGTGATGAGAACCGGAAGATCGGAGGCGGCTACGGTCCGGATCTCGTCGAGAAGCCGCCGCACGGCCGCGCTGCCGCCGAGAATCTGGCCGCCGCCGGCCCCCGCGCTGCGGTATAGCTCGCGCGCCACTTCACCGCGCCGCTCCGCGACCAGCTCCAGGGACTCGATGAGAGTCGTGGTCTGCATGGCGGCGCCAGCGAGAGCTCCGAGCATCCCGAGAACGCGCAAATCCACTCCGTCGAATCTTTGCGGCTGCAGCGCGTCCGCCGTGAGCGCCCCCACGACCTCGGTGCCCAAGGTCAAGCGGCAGCCGAGGCACGCATGGACGTTAAGATTGGCTTCGTGGTCTATGCTCAAAAGACCGTCGAACGGGTCGGCCAAATCGCTGTCCGCGGGAAACAGCACGGGATCGGCGGAGCGCAGGATGACGTCTAACCGGGGATGTTCCCGCCGGTCGAACCGGCGCACTAATGCCTCCGACGCCAGACCGCGGCCGGCGACCGGGACCAGATCATCGCCTTCCAGGCGTAGCAGGCATGCGGCATCACATGGGATTACCCGAGTCACCGCGCTCAAAAACCTGGCGTAGCGGTCACTCGCCGCGAGAGAAGAAGTTAGATCCCGCGCGATTTCCATCAGTACTGCAAGGTTGCTGTCGTGTTGTTCCATTCATCACTCCGTTAATTTTCTAATAACACATAAATGTTATCCGTATGACAACTTGTTGTGCAAGAGGCCGTAAAAGCTGAAAAAAGATGCTGGCACAACCAGTGCTCTATACTGTCGCAAAAGAAATGACGCAGAAAGGAGAACCCGTATGTCAAACGCTAATTTGACGCTTGCCGACCTGGCCGTTACCCGGCCGGGGGCTACCCGAGTGTTCCTTAAGCACAGGCTGGATTTTTGCTGTGGGGGCCGTCGTCTCCTGGACGATGCCTGTGTCGAAAAGGGACTTGACCCGGATGCCCTCTTAAGAGAAATCATCAACGCAGAGTCCACCGCCGGCGATCTATCCGGCTGGGCCGGTCGTCCGCTACACCAGCTGATCGATTTTATCGAGGACCATTACCATCAACGCCACCGCGCCGACCTCCCCGAGCTCGTTGCCATGGCGAACAAGGTGGAGAAAGTTCACTCCGAAAAACCGACCTGCCCCCGAAATCTCGCAGCCCATTTGCGGAACATGCATGCCGCCGTTCTCGATCATCTGGCGAAGGAAGAGCAGATACTCTTTCCGATGATTCGCAATGGGTATCGCGGCCAGGTCGGGGCGCCTATCCGCGTGCTGGAACAGGAGCACGAAGATCACGGTCAAAATCTGGCTTATCTGCGCGGGCTGGCCCATGACTTTATCGCCCCGCCGGAGAGCTGTGCCACTTGGAAGGCGCTCTATCTTCGCCTGGACCGCTTCGCCGACGAATTGATGGAGCACATTCACCTTGAAAACAACATACTTTTCCCTCGCGCCTTATGCGAGTAACTGGAGCATCAGGAGAACAACTATGTCTGATTTAAAAAAGAGCTGGTGGATTCTCGGAACCACCATTGTCGTCGCATTTTTGATTTTGGGTTTCTTTGGCCGTGAAGTATACAGGCAAGCTCCGCCGATTCCTGAGCGGGTCGTCACAACGGACGGGCAGTTGGTGCTGACCAAAGAGGACATTCTCACCGGTCAGCAAGTCTGGCAATCGACCGGCGGGCAACAGCTGGGCTCTATCTGGGGCCACGGCGCTTACATGGCGCCCGATTGGTCCGCCGATTGGCTCCACCGCGAGGCGCTGGCGCTTCTGGAGATCTGGGCGGAGCGTGACGGCGCTCCATCATTCGCCGCTTTGGTGCCGGAGCGGCAGCTGGTCTTGCAGGACCGGCTCCGTAAAGAGCTCCGCGCCAACACCTACGACAGCGCGACGGGTGCCGTGAAAATCTCCGCCGAGCGGCGCGAGGCGATCGGCCGCACCGGTCGACACTATGATGATCTTTTCGGCGGCGCGGCGGCTCTGGCGCGGCTCCGCGAAGATTACGCGATGCAGAACGTGGCCATTCCCGATCCAGAGCGGCGGCAGAAGCTCACTGCTTTCTTTTTCTGGACCAGCTGGGCTGCGACGACTGAGCGGCCGAACTCAAACGTGACGTACACCAACAACTGGCCGCACGAGCCGCTCGTCGGCAACCGGCCCACAAGCGCGAATGTTCTCTGGTCCATAGCGAGCGTGATTCTGCTCCTGGCGGGCATTGGCGCCGTAGTCTGGTGGTCCGCGTTTCGCCAACGCGCCGAGCCCGCAGTCGAACCGCCATTAACCGATCCGCTGGCGATGATTCAGCCGACGCCCTCGATGCGCGCCATCGCCAAGTACCTCGGTGTGGTGGTCGCGCTGTTTCTCGTGCAGGTGCTTCTCGGCGCAGTCACCGCCCACTACACGGTGGAAGGGCAGGCCTTTTACGGCTTTCCTTTGGCCGAGTGGATTCCGTACAGCTTGTCCCGTACTTGGCATATCCAGACGGGCGTCTTCTGGATCGCCACGGCATTCCTGGCGGCCGGCCTTTTCCTGGCGCCCGCCGTCGGCGGACGCGAGCCGCGGTTCCAGCGCTTGGGCGTCAATCTTCTTTTCGGCGCGCTTCTTCTCGTCGTCGCGGGCTCCCTTGCGGGCGAATATCTCTCGATCCACCAGCAGCTCGGGCTGGACGCGGGTTTCTGGTTTGGTCATCAGGGGTACGAGTACGTTGACCTGGGGCGCGCCTGGCAAATCGCGCTCTTCGCCGGCTTGGTCCTCTGGCTGGGGTTGATGCTGCGGGGATTGGCCCCGGCGCTGGCCCAGCGCGACGACTCGCGCTCTCTGGTCCTGATGTTCACCGGCGCCAGCACGGCGATCGGCCTCATGTACGCGGCCGGGTTTCTCTTCAGCGCCCGCACTCATCTCACCGTGATGGAATACTGGCGCTGGTGGGTCGTGCACCTGTGGGTTGAAGGATTTTTTGAGGTCTTTGCCACGGCCGCCCTCGCCTTCGTCTTTGCCCGGATGGGTTTGATCGCCAATGCGCATGCGGGCCAGGCGGTCATCGTGTCGAGTGCCCTGTTTCTCTTCGCCGGCATTCCCGGGACCTTTCACCACCTCTACTTCGCCGGAACTCCTACATCGATCATGGCGGTCGGAGCGGTCTTCAGCGCCATGGAAGTCATCCCGCTGGTGCTGATCGGCTATGAGGCGTATCGCACCAGCCGCAAACGCTATGCCGCACCGTGGATGGAGCGCTATCGCTGGCCGATCCGGTTCTTTGTGGGCGTCGCCTTTTGGAATCTGGTGGGCGCCGGACTGTTCGGATTCCTGATCAACCCGCCCATTGCGCTCTATTACATGCAGGGATTGAATACGACTCCTGTGCACGGCCACACCGCGCTGTTCGGAGTCTACGGCTTGCTATCGCTCGGTCTTGTGTTGCTGGTGGCCCGTTTTCTTAGCGGGCGGCGCGCCTGGCGGGAGACGCCGATCGCGGTGGCTTTCTGGGGGACCAATCTTGGCCTGGCGCTGATGGTGCTTTTGAGCTTGTTGCCGATCGGCGTGGCGCAGGCCTGGGCGAGCGTGGAGCACGGTCTGTGGTTCGCCCGCAGCGCCGATTTTCTGCAGTTGCCGTGGATCGAAACTCTGCGCTGGCTGCGCATCATCGGTGACATCATCTTCATGATCGGAACGGGTGCGCTGGCTTATTTCATGATCGGGTTATGGACGGGGTGGAGCTATGAACCCGAAGCAGCAACTGTTCGTGAAGGGCTGGCGGGCTCGGTTCCTTCCCTGGGAGACTGATGCTTTCCCGCCGGCAAGCCAGGAAAGAATCGCGGGGTTGGAGCTTTTGAGCTCCAACCCCGCGACGTTCCGTAGTCTTCCACCAATTTACGCGCAACCTCGGTTCTCACCTCGGGCATCTTACCCCGGCGGCTCCTGCTCCTTAATTCAGTTGTCGGGGAATGCCCTTGTCCCTCATCGGCGCGCCACGAGTTGCTCCAAGACTGCTTGGCTCGCGCCCGGTCCGATGGACAAAGGGAGCCAGAAGTCTTTGTGAGCAAGGCTACACTTTCTTGGGACTCTGCAGAAAGCCCAGCCGCTCGGCCATGGGGGCGGTGGGAAAAACGTAGCCGCAGCTTTGGCAAGTGCGCAGTGCGGGGTCGGCGTTGAATGCCTCGTAAATTATTGTTACCGCCGTCCCGATGTCTCCCTGACCGATCATCCGGCGCAGAAGTTCCGCGTCGCATTTTTCGCAGAACCAGATGAACTCTTCGTTTTCTTCCGGTTTTCTTTTTCGCTCGATAACGAGCCCCCATGTGCCCGCCACCCGCCGGGGCGAGTGAGGGAGGCCACCGGGACAAAGATTTCGCCGGGAGCGATTTTTATCACCCGGCGCCGTGCGCCTTCCGGCTTGAGATGAAGCTCGAGTTCTCCCTCGATCTGGTAGAAAAATTCGTCCGCGGGCTCAAGATGAAAATCGAGCCGCTCGTTGGGGCCGTGAAGCACCATCACGATGAGATCCTTTTCATGAACCACGACCCGGTTCGTTTTGAAAGGCGGGTCATAGAGATGGCGGTTATCTTCGATCCAACGCCGCAAATGAAAAGAACTGAATGATTCCATAAGAAAAAGACGCGCTCTGCTGAATGTAAGTGCCTCCAGAGACCGCCGAAAGGCGAGGCTTGCGTAGATGAATGGCGGAGAAGTTTCAGGATTCGATCTAGCTGGCGACGGGAATTTTTGATCTTTCCCTATACGTTCTTCCGCCGTCTGAGCCCTGCTCGGAGGCGATTACCTCCACTCCTCCCACATCCCTGTCGAAAATCAAGGATTCTTTTTTCGAACGAGCCCGCTTCGATGAAATAGTCAGGCGATGACGCGCGGAATGGCACCGAGGTCCCCACAGAAAAAAAGTTTCTGTACCTTGCAGGGGAAGACGAAGGGCTCGCGTGAACATTGACTTCAAATTATCATGATAAAATGAAGTAACTCAATTCAGGCAGGACATGACTCTGCTGTCATCTTGCAGTATATGGCGCCGACCGGGCACCTCCCGAGTCCAGGAGCCAACCTCAGCAGTGCAACTACAGTAGCGGATAAGGTCTGATAATGTCGTGCCCGCCACAAACAAGGCCCTTGCATCTTGCCTGTCTCATACTTTGAAACAATCAGGCGGTTAGCCCTCCCGCCAAATTCACCTTGGCTTCAGCGGTGGTCATTTATTTTTCTTGACATCGGGTTTTCAGGGTAATAACGTCCCCGAACCAAGCGGGATGTTGCGCCCGCAGGGCAGTAACGGACAGCAATGGCTCTGCATATCCGCTGAAGATAACCGATAGCCGTCGCACAGCCTCAAGGCCTGCGAGTGCAAGGAGGTTTATATGACAGTCCTCCGTACGTTGTATTACGTGAACCAGTTTTTTGGGGGCATGGGCGGCGAGGAGAAATCGGACCTGCCTGTAGGCTTTCGCGAGGGGGCCATAGGCCCTGCCAGACGCTTTCAAGAGCTGTGCGGTGGATCGGCTGAAGTCGCCGGTACCGTTTACTGTGGCGACAACTATTTCTCCCTGCACCAAAGCGAAGCACTTAAGTCGATTCTCGATATTGCCAGGCAACACGCGGTTCAGATGCTGGTCGCGGGTCCTGCCTTCGGTTCCGGGAGATATGGAGTTGCTTGCGCTGAGCTCTGTCATTCCACGAACGTTTCTCTGAATATCCCGTGCATCAGCGGTATGTATCCGGAAAGTCCGGGAGTCGAACTCTATGAAGAATACAAAGACAAGGGAGTCCTTCTCGTTCCAACAAGCGAATCGGTCTCAGGGATGGAGGACGCGCTGTCGAAGATGGCGCGATTCGCTTCAAAGCTGGTCAAAGGGGAAGCCACAGGATCGGCCATCGAGGAGGGGTATATTCCCCGCGGCTTTCGGCTGGATGCTATCGTGGAAAAGAGCGGCGCGGAAAGAGCCATTGACATGCTGTTGAATAAGCTGGCCGGCCGCACTTTTGCCACTGAGATTCCGATCGAAAGCGTCAAAGAGATTCCTGTGGCCCCTCCGATTGCCGATCTTAAAAAGGCCCGCCTCGCTCTTGTAACCACAGCGGGCATAGTCGCTCCAGGAAATCCAGACGGTTTCAAAACCGCCAGAAATACCCGGTGGAAAAAATACCCCATCGACAAAATGGAATCGATGAAGGACGCCAGCTGGGACGTATGGCATGGGGGCTACAACACGATCTTTATGCACGAGAATCCTAACTACGGGGTTCCGCTGGACATGTGCCGGGAAATAGAAAGGGAGGGAGTGTTTGGGCAAATCTACCCCTATTTTTACGGCACTCCCGGGAACCTGGCGTTGATTTCAGCTATGCAGGCCATAGGCATGGAGATCCTGGGAGATATGAAGGCCGAAGGGATCGATGCCGCATTGCTTGTGTCGACCTGAGGGACCTGTACTCGCAGCGGCGCTGCGATCGCAAGGGAAATCGAGAGAGGAGGCATCCCGGTGGCCCATATCACGGCGATGGCCACGCTGGCGAAGCAGTTGAAATCCAATCGTATTGTCGCGGGGACCAAAATCCCCCATCCTTGCGGCGATCCAAATCTACCGATAGATGCTGACCGCGCTCTGAGAAAAGAGATCGTAAGGGCAGCGCTTGAGGTGCTTCAAGCCAACGTCACTGGACCCACGGTCCTGGTTCCGGACATCGCATATACGTCCGGGTAGGAGGACGCTATGAGGCTCGAACTTGCAAACTTCCCAGTGAAAAATGTTCGGTTCGACGGCCAGACAACGTACGATAGCGGGGTTTTACAGATCGACAAAGAGGAACTCTTAGCTCTCGTATTGGAGGATCGGAAGATCAGTTGGGCTGGCCTGGACGTAGCGTTTCCAAGCGAGCAGACCAGGATCGTTCGCGTCCGGGATGTGGTGGAGCCAAGAGTAAAGGTTTCGGGACCGGGGTGTGTTTTTCCCGGAATCATGGGACCTGTGGAGACCGTCGGCCAGGGTCGGACCAACCGGCTATCGGGTGTGACTGTGATGACCTCGGCGGAATATAAGCGCACCATCCTTGAAGGGACTGCGGCAGGAAGAACAGGATTTGTGGACATGTGGGGCCCCGGGGCTACGTTAACGCCGCTGGGCTCTACGATAAATATTGTTCTTATGCTCGAGCTCCGCGATGGCGTGGCTGAACTTGAAGCTCATGCTGCCATTCAGTCGGCTGAGCTCAAGGTAGCCAAAAGACTGGCGGAGACGACCAGGGACAAAGCCGCCGAGGATCTGGAGGTTCTTGAGCTTTTCGAAACCGACCCATCCCTTCCACGAGTTGTGTATATTCTTGGCTGTCGGACTGCGTGGCATGAACCACATTCCGGCGTGGCCTATTACGGCTTGCCGATCCGTGAGTCTTTACCGACCCTCGTCCACCCTAATGAGTTTTTTGACGGGGCGCTCACCTCAGACGCGCGCCGAGGGGGTAAGGGGACATTCCCATGCACCTGGGTATGGATGAACCATCCCATAGTTTCGCGCTTGCTCAGAGAGCATGGGAAGCGGCTGAATTTTTTGGGGGTGATACTACAGAGAACCCGATTCGAGAGTGATTTTGGGAAAGAGGTCACCGCGGCCTGCACGTCCCAAATGGCCAGGCTCCTCAAAGCCGATGGCGCGATCATCACTCGAATGAGCCCCTCGGGAAACAACTTCATTGATGTGATGCTGACAGCGCAGGCCTGTGAAAAAAAAGGCGTGAAGACGGTCCTGCTGACGCCGGAGTGGGGCGGCCGGGAAGGGACTGAGTTGCCTCTCGTTTTCTATGTTCCGGAGGCCAGCGCCATGGTCACTACCGGCGGCCTGGACCAGGCGGTAACCTTCCCGGCGGCTTCAAAGGTAATTGGGGTGGGAGATACTCAGCTCGTGGAACTGACTTCAGGAGATCCCCTTATCGCTCCTTGGACTAATTTTGTTGGCGACAAGGGCTGGGTGCAAGATGGCATTGATTGGTGGGGCACTACAGGCCGTACTTGTAAGGTGTACTGATTCCCTGCCCGCTTCGCCAGCTCTCGGAACTTGGGCCGTGCGACCGTGAAGTGACACCTTATCGGAACGTCGCTATCTGATGAAACGTAGAAGCGCCCGGTTTTTGCCGGGTTTGGACGGAGAAGCAGTAGCCGCGCTTCACAGGAGGAGATGACCATGCAGAGACGTGCTGTTGCGCACCATCGAGGATACTCGACTTGCCTCTTAATCTTGCTGATATTCGGGCTTCCATCCGAGAAGATTTTCGCAGCCGACAGGCTCGTTGGCATCCATTCCGCGCAGTCGATCTCTCAGTGCATGCCCTGGATTGCTCAAGAGGCGGGGCTTTTTCCGAAACATAACCTCGATTTCCAGCTCATCTATATCGGCGCCTCCCCTCTGGTTACTGCCGTGATGCTCGGGGGAGACGCTGAGGTTACGGTCGGCGGGGGATCTGCATTTGTACGCGCCTATGTGCAGGGAGCCACTGACTTTGTCTTTATCGGCGCGGTCAAAAATATCCTGACCCACGCGATTATGACGCGGCCGGAAATCAAAAGAATCGAAGAACTCAAGGGGAGAAAAATCGGCGTCACCCGTATCGGCAGCAACAGCCATTACTTCACTGTGCAGGTCATCCGGCGTTCCGCCTTAGATCCATTCCGGGATGTCACCTATGTCCAGACCGGCAGGGAAGCCGATGCTCTCACCGCCCTCATGAGCGGCTCACTCGATGCCGCCACGGTATCTCCACCCTTTGATGCGCTGGGTTTTGACAAAGGGTTTCACGCTGTTGCCTATGGTCCTGATCTTAAAATCCCATACGCGGCCACAGGTTTTGGAACCCGCCGCCCCGTAATCGCCAGGCGCCCCAAGGTGCTCGAGCAGTTTATGCGGGTAATGGCCGAAGCCGCAAAGATCCTGCACACGGATAAGACCTTTACCTTTAAAGTCCTGGAAAAGCGGCTAAGGCTCAGCGACAAGAAGGTTATGGAGGCTGCCTACAACGCGGAGATCAAAGCTCTCGATCCGAGGCTCAACATTAAGACGGAGGCCATCCAAGCGATCCTTGAAGAGGTAGCTCAGATGGATTCGAGGGCGAAGAAGATAAAAGCCCACGATCTCATTGACCGTCGCTATCTAGATGAACTCGAAAAAAGCGGATTCTTCGACCAGCTCTGGCAAGGCAAGCGGACATGATGGCGTTTTCCCGCAACGTGTTTTCAGGGGTCACTCACTAGAGGCAAGCCTCTCCCTTCCGCAATCGACCGGGGGTGTACAGTCATTGGCCCAACAGTTTCTGTACCCGCTCCACAACCTCAAGAGGCTGCGCGACAACCTCTTTAGCCAGCGCCTCAAGCTCCTCCCCGCCGGTAGGAGTAATGTCGAAATTTTTTTTCTTCGCCTCCGCTAGAAGTTCGGGATCCTTCGTGGTTTTCATGAAAGCGTCGCGCAAAAGCCTGGTTTTGTCTGGCGCCAAACCAGGAGGGGCGATAATGGGTCGACCGAACTCCGGGGCCGCCAGAGCCAAAGCCGCCAGCCGCCGCGGCCCTTCCCCCGTCTTGTAGTCGTTCATGAGCTCGTAGAGAGTAGGGACATCGGGCAGTCGTGGATCTCGAGTTCTGCCCGTCTGCATCATCACCCGAACAAAGCCTTTTTGGCGCCAGGTATGATATGGCTCGCGCGAGAAAAAGGCCTGGATCGTCAATGCGCGGCACTGAATCTCACCCTTTTCTACCGCCAGATCGGTATCGCCACCGCCTTGATATCCTGCGATGACAATAAATTTCGTACCCAGGGTTTCTTCCAAGAGCTTCGGCATAAAATAACTTGACGAACCCGCTCCCGTGGAGCCGCACTTTGGTGGCTCGGGAGCTTTGCGCACGTCCGCAAGGCTTTTGTAAGGGAGGTCCGCGCGCATGTAGAGCAGGTGATCGGACTTATCGGTGCTGCCGATCCAGGTGAATTTTGCCCAATCGTATTTTGCCTCTGGCCTTTTTTGGAGTTGATTGAAATAGATCGATGGTTGAACCGCGCCAATCGTTAGTCCATCGGGTTTGACCACGTTGTAGAGATAATTGGCGCCAATCACAGATCCTGCCCCGGGCATGTTTTGCACAATGAAATTGGGATTTCCTGGAATGTGTCTGCCCATATATTGTGCCACGAGTCTTGCGTACAAATCGTACGCGCTTCCGGCGCTTGCCCCCGCCACGACTCTGATTGTTTTGCCCTGATAAAAGGAGCTCTGCGCTATCACTTCCGAATTCAACATCAGAAGTAGAACAAGCCCGAGCAGCTTCTTCATAAAGCCTTCCCCCTATAGCACGTCCGGATCAAGCGGAGTTGATGTAATCGAACATGCTCTTGATGATATCTCGGGGATTTGACTGAGGTACAGTTAAAACCCCCCGGACCAGTACATTTCGCGTCGACAAACCGGCTCTCTTACTTGTCGTAAAGCGCCCTGATAAAACCCCTGGTATCAAGCTCCTTGAGGATGCTGTTGTCGATAAATGATTTCGGATCGGCGTCTTTGGCCGCCGGATTTTCACTGGAGAGAAATTCCAAGAGAGTCTCGACACCTTGGAGAGACGGATAGGGCGCCGCTTCGTAAAACTTTGAGGCGTACAGATCGTAGGACCTTTGAAGATGTCTCTCCCCCGCGGGATCGGCTCTCAGCTTCTTCCTTAATACTTCGAGACTTTCTCTTTTGTTCTTTTTGTAATAAGCGATTCCCTCCACGAAAGCTGTGATGACCCTCGTGGCCTGATCTCGATGGGTTCGAAGATAGCTGCGCGTGGAATTGAACATGGTGTTCAGATAATAGATGTCCATATCCGCAAGATCTGCCAGAACGCGATACCCTCTATCCTCAGCGACGAAAACAGAAGGTATGGTGAGAACGGCGGCATCGATAGCGCCCGCATCCAAGCTCGCGAGCATGGCGGGTGAGGCGCCGATCTGGCGCACTTGAAGCTCGCCTGGACCGATGCCCCATTTTCTTTGCATCATCTGCAAGACCAGATGGGACGCCGAGCCAAACCGGGTGACCCCGACTCTTTTCCCCTTGAGATCCGCTGGTTTCGTGAGCTCCGGTCGTGCCACCACTCTCTGTGCTCCCTTGTTCTGGACCGACGCCATAATGACGACATCGGCTCCCCGGAGACTGGCCTTAATGATGGCGTCACCGGCACCCGCAAGAAACTGGACGTCGCCTGCGATCAGGGCGCTAACTCCCAGGGCAGCGCCAGCACCGATAACGATCAGTTCAGGTTCGATGCCATATTTTTTGAATATTCCTTTCTCCTGGGTCACCCAGACGGCACCGTGCATGGCGCTCATGGAACTCAGCCCGATCCTGATTTTGTCCGCAGCCGGAGACGGTGATGAGAGAAAAAAGAGAAGCCCCAAACAGACCAGCAGGACTTGTATGATTATCTCACAGCTCTCGCTACATCCAAGGTAAATAGCAGTTCGGCGCGCCTTTGCTGGGCCGAGAGCCATGGAAACCCCTAAGGGATTGGGAGATTCTTGGAGAAGCTCCGCGAACCTCTGTTCCAGGAGGTCCGTAGATTCCCCATTGTCCATAAATCCCATGATCTTTTTAGACTCCGGGACCTGTGGCAACGCGGCAATACGAACCGCAGCAGTCCGCGCCTTTTCCTCAGAACTCGCAAGAATCATGGCTTTCCCTCCTTTTAAGACGCAAGCGGTGAGCGAAAGCCTCTCGAAAGAAAGGCTACTTCTCTCCGGTCGGATACAATATGTCCATCATTTTCCTTTTGTGATGGAGCGGCGTCCCAAGGTACTGGTACAGCGCGTGGGCCAAAACGCTGTGCGCCATCAACGGATGTTGGTAATCCGTTCCCGGCCCGGCAAAGACCATGTGGGCAAAATTGCAGGACTGATAATAGGCCTCGCTCGCCACCGCCTTCGCCTCGTGCGCGTTTGCCCTTGCCGGCATTCCGGAATCAAGCATCCAAAGCGTTTCATAAGTCACATAGCGCGCGGCATCGAGGTGGATTGAAAGATCGACACAGTGATCTTGCACGCGCTGAAAGCGGCCGATTGGCTGGCCGAAGGCCACTCGGTTCCGCGTGTATTCGACCGTAAAATCGAAAATCTCCTGGCAGGCGCCAACCTTATACGCGCACAGAATGGGAAGCGCCTTCTCCAAAGCTCGATCGAGAATTTGCCAACCCGCGCCAGCTTCGCCCAAGACGTCAGGAATCGCCACCCGCACATTATCGAAGCGCACTTCGCAAACAGAAACCATGAAGCCATCCTGAGGTGTAATCGACACCCCCGGGCTCTCTCGGTTCACCACAACAAGCACTAGCTGGCCATTCTCCATCCGGGCTGCGCAGATGAAACTGGTTGCCCCCTCAGCGTCATACACAAACCGTTTGACGCCCTCGAGCACAAAGCCCCCACTGGTTTTGATGAGCCGGGACTCAACCGACTCAGGCCCCCAGTGCGGTCCTCTATCCATGATCGCAGCGATAACGATGGACTTTCCACTGCAGATGTCAGGGAGTAGAGATTTTTTCTGTTCCTCGGAACCGCCTTGCAGAATTAGCAGCGCACTGAGGACGCCAGAGGAGAAAACCGGACCTGGAACAGGCGCCCGCCCCAGCTCCTCGAACACGACGGCACAATCGATGAAAGAGGCAGCAGCGCCGCCGTACACTTCGGGGATCGCCATTCCCAACCATCCCAGCTCAGCCATCTTACGGTATAGATCGGGCAAGAAAGTCGCCTTGTTACGGAACCATTGCGTAAGAAGGTGAGACGGTGCCTGGGCTTTGACAAAGTCGGCCGCCACCTTTTTGAACATATTTTGGGTCTCATTGAGCCTTAAATCCATAAACTGCTCCTCCAACAGGCCGCTTCACGTCCGGAAAAACGAGATTATACTGTCCTCTTATATGGTCTCGGGCGCCTTCTCTTTGGTCGGACGTCCAAGCCCGACGCGGCGCGCAAAGACCACCCGGTCGGTATCCAACGTGCCTCCGCCATGCAATCGCCCAGGACCACTGCGCACGACGTAGTCAAAGTCGACCTCCTCATGAACGGAGGGGTTCGGCACCAGGGCATCATAGCCCATGATCTGCTGTAATCTCTCGGCGTTTCTGAGCCGCACCATACGCTGGTGGTAGCGGAATTGAACACCGCCATAGGGGTGCGGTTGCCTGACAAAGCGATGCCAGAAATTGCGCCGCTCCATGAGATTCACGGTGTGCAGTTCGATCATCATGTCTGCAATGATGTCCCTTATATTCGCGTCCTGTACGAGAGGCTTTCCATCGACTCGTGTCTGCTGGCAATATTCGATAACCCGCTCGACTAAAGCATTCGTCCCGAGTTTCCCCTCACCGCCCTGTTCGAGCTCGAGGTGAGTATTGGCGACCCTCCAGCCGTTGTTCTCGCCCCCGATCAAACACTTTGCGGGCACGCGCACGCCATCGAAAAACACGGAGTTTTTCAAGCCCATCATGAGGTACATGGGCTGGATGGTAATGCCAGGCAAGTTCCCGGGAATAAGTAACCAACTCAAGTTCTCGTGACGGGGTCCTGAGGGATTGGTACAGACAAGCGTAAAAAGAGCGTCCGGCGAACGGTAACCCACCATGACTTTCTGGCCGGTGATGACATAATGGTCTCCGTTCCTGATTGCTTTGGTCTGGCAGTTCGCGACGTCGCTCCCGCCCTGCGGTTCCGTGAGCAACTCCCAGACAGTTATTTCTGCGCGAGTCAGCGGAGGCAGGAATTCCCGTTTTTGCTCTTCCGTTCCCCATTTCAGAATGACCGGCGCAACGACGTGTGCTGTGGTGTAGAACACGTGACCAAGGTTGAGGCCGTAATGATCAAGCTCCGTCTCCAGCACCACCTGATGATCGATCGTAAGCCCCCCGCCGCCGTACTCTACAGGGAACATCGGGAACAGCCAGCCTTTCTTCCCAAGCTTACGGCCCAACTCCCGCCGGAACTGATACTCCTCCTCATTATCCCGCGTAGACCATCCGGCTGACCACCTCAGGTGCTCCGAACCGCGCATGTTCTCCTGCAGCCATGCTCGGACTTCTTCCCTGAAGTCGCCAATTTCGGGTGGATCCGTTCGTACATTAAAGTCCATGAGCGACTCCTTTTGGTTAGTTCAATGGCTTCTACCCTGACGGGAAATCAGGTCATTTTTCCGCGCCATTCGTCAGTTCTTTAGAAAACACTTCCTCTGAACTCGTTTTTTTTAATCGAGCTTAAATCACTCCGCGGGCGCGCAAACTCTCAATCGCCTCTTCGTCATAGCCAAACTTCTTCAGTATTTCTTCCGTATGCTCTGCCAGCAGCGGTGCGGCCTGAAAGAGCCGAGCCGGCGTGTCCGACAGATTCACCGGGCTGCCGATCAGATTCGTCAGCCCCATCTTCGGATGATGCATCTGCTTGGGTAAACCCATATGCTTGATCTGGGGATCCTCGAAACTCTCCTCAATCGTATTGATGGGAGCATTGGGCACACCGTTGGCATCCAAGGCGCGTAGCCAATGTTTGCGCGGCTTTTTGCAAAACTCGCCCTGAAGAATCCTGATGATCTCGTGGTGATGCTCTGAGCGATCCCGGCGGGTCGCAAATCTCGGATCATTGAGCAAATCGGTCCGTTCCGCCGCCCTGATGAGGCCCTCCCATGCCTTCTGATGCGCGGAAAGATGAACAACCAGAGGACGCCCGTCACTTCCGATGAAGCAGTATATCCGCGCCCGAGCAAAGCTGTCCCGGGTTACCGCTTCGCCGCCGTTCAAATAGTCGGCAACTTGAGATTCGATAAAAGCCAGGCTCACCAGCAAAAGCGATACGTCAAGGAATTGGCCCCGACCGGTCTTCTCGCGCGCAAGCAGGGCAGCGAGGATCCCGTACGCGGCAAATGTGCCGGTGGAATGGTCAATGAATGAAACACCCGCCACTTTCGGATCGTTGAGGTCTGTGACCAGACTTAGCATCCCGCTCAACGCCTGCCCAAGCGTGTCGAAGCCGGGCTTGTTCCGATATGGTCCGCTTTGGCCGTATCCGGAAATCGAGCAGTGGATGATCCTGGGATTGACCTTGCAGAGATCCTCATAGTTGAGGCCGAGACGCTTCCTCGTTTCAGGACGGAAGTTCTCGATCAAGATATCTGCTTTTTCCAGTAGCCGCAGCAAAACTTGTTTTCCTTCCTGCTCCTTTAAGTTGAGGGTGATGCTCTTCTTGTTCCGGTTTAGCGCCCTGAAGCTTGGGCTGTAGCCTTCGTATTTCGGATTGCGGCCCCGCCGGTGGGTATCGCCTTCTCCCGGTAGCTCGACCTTGATGACCTCGCAGCCCAGATCGCCAAGCAGACTTCCCGCATATGGACCCGCCAAGTGCGCGCTCACATCGATTGCCACCGTTCCCTGCAGGGCTCCCACACCCATAGTTCGAACCTCCTTGCTCTTCTTCACTTGATCCTAAAATGCCTGTCGCGATGACCCTGGCTAATATTGAGGGCTAGTGGTTTTACTGAATACAGTCCGACTCATTGCCCGTGATACCACGAGTGTCGCTGATGAGGGGCTTTCAGCCTCCGTTGTGCAACATGATTATTCTGATTTTCAGCCGCCGAGCTCGATCGCGATCTTAAGGTCGCGAGCGATTTGCCACCTTTCCAATTCTGACTGTCTGCGACTGTGAAAGGATCTACCTGGAGTTATCGGTAGAGAGCTTAGGCAGGCCGGCCAACCACAGCCACCGTCCTATTCTTCTGGACGCGATTACTACCAACGTGCCATGCTTGTCAAGTAATTGTTTTATCAGCTGCTCACAAGCCTTTAGATTCCAACCGACCCCTTTCTCTACCCGTTTAACGAAGAAAACCGCTTCAGATGGATACCCCTTCGATTTTCAAGTTGACACAAAACTAAGTTATCGGGTACTTTCCACTCCAAACGTTGATGCGGGGTGGTCTGCCCTCTCCGGGGACTCCCATCGGTTCCAAAGGCAGCTGCTAAAGCTTGCCGCGGCCAGTTCCGAAGTTTACGATCATGCGAGCTCAAAATCAAAATTCTACGATTCCGGATTCTTTGACTCTGGAGAATGGTTCCCGGGTTGCGGTCATCGGGGGAGGCCCGGCGGGCTCGTTTTTTGCCTATTTCCTGTTGCGCATTGCCGCTCTGGTTGATGTCGACGTGCACGTGGATATTTTCGAGCCGCGCTATTTCACGCACTGTGGCCCGGCGGGCTGCAATCACTGCGGTGGAATCATTTCCGAGTCGCTGGTCCAATTGCTGGCCACTGAGGGGATCAACCTGCCGCCTGAAGTAGTGCAGCAGGGCATCGACTCGTACCAGTTGCACATGGACGTCGGCCAGGTTCGAATCGAGACGCCGTTGCACGAAAAGCGCATCGCAGCGGTCTACCGTGGCAATGGCCCGCGCGACTCCGAACCACGGCAGCTGCTGGGGTTCGACCGCTTTCTCCAAGAGTTGGCGCAAGCCAGCGGCGCGCGCATCGTGCGCCGGCTCGTGAGCAAGGTGGAAATAGAGCGCTCACGCGTTCATATCGCTTGTGCCAATGGACTCACCCGCGAGTATGATCTGGTCGCGGTCGCCTCCGGAATCAATACCGCCTTGTTGCAGCAGATTGCGAAAGCTGGATCCGCGCCCGCCGTCCCGAAACCGCTGACTACGTTCATCTGCGAATTCCGCCTTGGAAAGGAAGTCGTCGAGAAACACTTTGGGTCGTCGATGCACGTTTTCCTCATGGACCTGCCGCGACTCGAGTTCGCGGCTCTCATTCCCAAGGGAGATTTCGTCACGATGTGCATGCTGGGTAAGGATGTCGACACTCAGTTGGTGGAGGCCTTTCTGAACAGCCCAGAAGTTCGGGAGTGTTTCCCCGATTCCCGCGTGCCGAACAACGTCTGCCACTGTTTTCCGCGTATCAATATCCAGCCGCCCCCGCAGCCGTTTGGCGATCGCTTCGTGATGGTTGGCGACTCCGGCGTTACGCGGCTTTACAAAGACGGCATTGGGTCGGCGTACCGGACCGCCAAGGCTGCTGCCGCTACCACAATGCTGCACGGAATCGCCGAAAACGACTTTCGCCGCTATTTCGCACCGACCTGTCGCACGATCAACCGCGACAATGCCATCGGCAGCCTGATCTTCAGCGGCAGCCACCTCTTCCAGAAATGGCGATTCTCGCGCCGGGCCATATTGCGCATGACGACTCTGGAGCAACAGGGCGATGCGGCGGCGCGCCACATGAGCAGCATCCTTTGGGATGTTTTCTCCGGCAGCGCGCCATACCGGGAGGTGCTGGGGCGCGCATTCCATCCGGGCTTCGTAACCGGGCTGGCCGGCAGCTTGGTCGCGGGGAACTGGCCGTTTGCCAAATCGCGAAACTAAAAGGAGACTCGGGCATGACAATCGAGGGACTCGGGAAGCTCTATGCCGACGGCGAGCTTATTGTTCGGCAGGGAGATAAGGGCAACTGCATGTTTGTTATCCAGAAGGGTAGCGCCGAGGTCCTGCTTGAATCGGAGGAAGGAGAGGTCCGAGTCGCCACGATGAAGCAGGGAGACACATTCGGCGAGATGGCCATTTTCGAGCGCGAGGTGCGCTCCGCCACGGTCCGGGCGCTCGGCGAGGCCCGTATCTTAACCATCGACAAACGCACCTTCTTGCGTCGTGTCCAGGAAGACCCGACACTCGCTTTCAATATTCTCCGGGTTGTGTGTGAGCGCCTCCGCCGCCAGACCGGTGAACTTGTCGAGCTTCGGCATCGGTTTGCGGTCCTGAAGTCTGAGAGCGCTGCGTCCCGAGATGCTGTCGAGCAGAGTGACACCGGCCCCAGATAAGCCGGCATAAAAGGAACATTGGTCCGTGGCAGTTACCGATTCGACAGTGCAAATTTCTCCCGGCAGCATTCATAACGGACCGAGCTTCCGGCTCTCTTTAACGCGCCCCGAACAACTCGCCAAGCTCCCCCCTTGCCAAGCCAATTGTCCCGGGAACGGCGACATCCGGGGTTGGGTAGGTATTATTGCCCAACGTGAAAAACTGGGACTAACGCTGGCGGAAGCCTACGAAAAGGCCTGGAATGCCATTGTTGCCAGGAACCCGTTTCCAGCGACCATGGGTAGGGTCTGTCCCCATCCCTGTGAAGCCGGGTGCAACCGTAACAAGAAGGATGGTGCGGTGGCAATCAACGCCCTCGAGCGATTCGTCGGCGATTTTGCCCTTGCCGAGCGCTTGCCTTTGCCCCGGGATACCGCGGCAACATACCCCGAATCCATCGGCGTCATCGGCTCGGGCCCGGCAGGGTTGAGCTTTGCATATCAAATGGCGCGCCGCGGGTATCCCGTCACCGTTTATGAGAAGCACGCAAAACCTGGCGGAATGCTCACCTACGGCATCCCGGAATTCCGCCTCCCCGAGATGGTTATAGACGCTGAGATTGAGCGCATTCTGGATGCGGGAGTTCGGTTGCAGCTCAACACTGCGGTCGGAAGGGAGATCAGCGTAAAAGAGTTGTATGATCGCCACGCGCTGGTCTTTCTCGGCATTGGCGCGCAGAAGAGCCATCTCCTCAAGATTCCCGGCGAAAACGGGCCGGGTGTATGGACGGGCACGACCTATCTGGGACTTCTAAATAGCGGACAGCCTACTGAGTTAGGGCGCCGCGTTGTGGTGGTCGGCGGCGGGAACACCGCCATCGACGCCGCCCGTGCCGCGCGTCGCCAGGGTGCCGAGGTCACGATCCTTTATCGCCGTACCCGCAACGAAATGCCGGCGATCGCCAGCGAAATTGACGACGCTCTCGAGGAGAACGTGCGCATGGAGTACCTGGCGGCGCCAGTGGAAATCTTACGAAAAGAATCGATTCTCTGCGGGGTGCGAGTGCAGGAAATGACGCTCGGTGAACCCGATGCTACGGGCCGTCGATCCCCTGTCCCCATCGCGGATGCGGTCTATGAGATTCCTGCTGACGCAGTCATCGCGGCCATTTCGCAGGAGCCCGACTGGGAAGGTCTGGAGCCCATTGAGGAAGACGGGAAAAGACCGCGGGAGTGCCGCGACGCTTGGCTTGGCACAAACCTGTTGGCCGGCGGCGACGTCCTCGGACTGGGTATCGCCAGCTTGGCCATCGGCCATGGGCGTATGGCTGCCGAGGCTGCCCACGCGCGGTTGCGCGGCCTGCCAGCCCCACAACCCGAAGAGCGCCAGCCGCTATCCGACGTCGCGATCAGGACGGATTATTACGCATCCTTTCCACCTGCCTCGCCCCCACGCCGACCCGCAGAGGAACGGTTGGCGAATCCTGACGAGGAGATCACCGGAACTCTGGAGGAGGAGCAGTTCCAGAAAGAAACGAGTCGTTGCTTTTCCTGCGGCCTCTGCTTTGGTTGCCAGCATTGCCTGATGTATTGCAACCCCCGCGGGTACACGCGCGTTATCGAGCCGCGACACGGTGCTTACTTTGCGCTCGATCTGGATCGATGTGAGGGATGCGGCAAGTGCATCGAGCTCTGCCCTTGTGGCTTTCTCGGTCCGGCTGCTGACTGCTGCGACGCGGTCAGATGAGATTTTCCGTAAAAAAAGTCTTGAGTGATTCGACATGGAGATCGAGAGAGGAGAGCCGCTGAAAATCGCCGATCCCGATCTGATTTCCGATTCCAGGCTGATCGCGGAGGCCGGGGGGAGTCCTTTTCCGGTTCCGGTGGAACGAACAAAAAAATCCTTGGGGAAATGAACAAGAGAGTTGGGTCTTTGGCGTTAGTATTGGAGTCGCCATGCCCAGCCAATCTCAGGAGCCCAACCTAACCTAGACTATTCTCGGGACCGGTTCCCGGTCCGCCCTTTCGTTGGAAGAAAGGGAACATCAGGTTACGGATCGTCAGTGACCCAGTTTTGAATTAACCGCTTGTCTAACACGCGCCAAAAGACAGCTTGCGCTAGTTCAGGTGTTTCACACCCGTTACGAATCGGCCTTATTGCGCCCCTCGTGACGCCGATTTCGCCGCCGTTCCTTGGAGGCACGCAGGCGCTGCTGCATGATCTGGCGCTTGGGCTCGCCAGACTCGGTCACCACGTGACGGTTTTCGCGGCCAGCGGGTCAGGTTTTGAGGAAGCGGCAAAAGGCGAGTTGCCGGGTAAGTTGATTTTGGCAGAGGTGCCGATTAAGCGAGGTGAGTTAAGCCCCGCAGATTTTCAAGCGCGTAGCTCCGGAGAATTCGGGAGGGATGAAGCTTTTTTTCGGCAGGGTGAGCTTTTCCTGCAATTTTTTTTGGATATAAACAGGGCTGAGCCGCCTTTTGATATTGTCCACGCACACGCTTTCGACTGGCCAGCTTTCGCACTTAGCCCACTTTCATCTGTGCCGGTGGTGCATACGGTCCATCTCCCATCGTTGGACCGGCATATTAACGCCATTATTCGCGCGACCTACGAGAAGACCGGGAGCAGCTCAGCAGTGACTGTCTCAAAGGCGTGCGCCCGAACCTACGCGGCTGACTTTCCTTTCGATCGCGTGATTTACAATGGTATAGATACAGCTGGAATACCGTTTGGCAAAACCGGCGGCGATTTTTTACTCTTTGCTGGCCGGATGGCGCCTGAAAAGGGACCGGACCTGGCGATTGAAATCGCTAAGCGAGCTGGGAAAAAGCTGGTGCTGGCAGGGGGAATTTACGACGCGGCCTTTTTTGACGAGAAAATTGCGCCAGCCTTAAAGGAGAACAGGAATCTATTTTATGCAGGCATACTAGAGCGGGACGAGTTGTACCGTTTGATGAGTGAGGCGGAGGGGCTACTTTTTTGCAGCAGGTGGGCCGAACCGTTTGGGCTGGTGTTGATCGAAACTATGGCGACCGGCACACCAGTGATTGCATGGAGGCGAGGGGCCGCGCCGGAGATCGTCACCGACGGAGAGACGGGCTTCTTGCTCGATTTCATGGATCTGGAAGGGGCGGTGCGGGCAATCGAGCACCTTAGAGAACTTGACCGGTCGAAAGGCCGGGGCCAGGTCGAGACGCAATTCAGCCTTAATAAGATGTTGAACGAATACGTTGATTATTATTCTCAGGTGAAAGCGCGGATTATTCAACGTCCGAAGAAGAGCCATCGCACATAGTCAAACCGGGAGTGAGCGGTGCCAGGAGCATTAGAGAACAAAATAGCAATTGTGACGGGCGCCAGCCGCGGCATCGGAGCCGCCACGGCCAGATTATTTGCTCAAGAAAGCGCCACGGTGGTTTTGGCCAGCCGAAGCGAAAAGAGACTGCAGGCGATCGCAGACGACATAAACCGCGGCCTAAAACAACGTCGTGCATTGGCTGTGCCTACCGATGTGAGTAAAGAGGATCAGGTGAGACGCCTTTTTGAAACAACTAAGGCGAGTTTTGGTTGTGTCGATATCCTCGTCAACAACGCGGCGGTGGTCGAGGTACGTGACTTTGTCGACATGGACTTGCAAACCTGGGAGGAAACGATGGCGGTAAACGTGCGCGGAGCGTTCTTGTGCGCCCGGGAAGCCTTCCGCCAGATGATCGCCGCTGGAAAAGGCGGGGCGATCATTAATATGACCTCGCTCTCCGGAGTCCGTGGACCGGAGAAATTCCCGGGGCTAAGCGCGTACGTGGTATCGAAATACGGCGTGCTGGGCCTGAGCGACATACTTGCCGTAGAGGGAAAACCTTACAACATCCGAGTGAACAGTATCGCGCCCGGAGCCGTAGACACGGCCATGCTCAAAAAGGCGGCGCCCTTTTTAAGTACTAAGATTAAGCCGGATGATATTGCCAAGACGATTCTTTTTTTTGCTGATGAAAAACAATCGGCACACATCTCGGGGGCCAATATCGAAATTTTCAGCAACGAATCTTGACTGGCCGGCAGAACCGGAGCGGCAAACTCTCGCGGGCATAGAACGTTGGGCGTTTATTTCAAACGGGACGGAAAAAAGTCGGCACATCATCGCGTGGCAGCTCCTAAGACTTATAGCAGCCGTGAAATTCAAGCACTCTACCGCACACATCTACTGCGCGAAGAAGCGATTCTTAAAAGGATCCTCGACCATAGGGGCAGCCTCGCAGGCATTACGGAGATGGACCTGGCAGAGGATCCAGTCAGTGAAATCACCGACCAGAACCACATTGGAGGCGTAAAGTTCGTCAAGGATCTGGCCCGGAAAGCTGGTATCGGGCCGGCTACAGAAATACTCGATGTCGGCTGCGGGCTCGGAGGATCAGCGAGATGCCTGGCTCACCTTTTCGGTTGCCGGGTCCATGGTGTGGACCTGAGTAAGCAAAGGTGCAGCGAGGCGCTCGATTTGACGAAGCTGGTGGGGTTGGAGGATCTTGTGACTTTCCAGCATGGAGATGTTCTCAAAATAGCGCTTCCCACGCGGCGATTTGACGTCGTTTGGGCTCAGAGCGCGTGGGTGCACATCGAGAACAAAGAAAAACTCATTAAGAAATGCCGCAAGTCGCTCAAGGCCGAAGGGCGAATAGCGCTGGAAGAACCGTGTTTAAAGCGGCTCCCGCGCAATCAAAGAGAAAACCGCGAACTGCGTGACCTCGCCGATCATTGGAAGTCCTATCTTGAGGGTCTCGACGTGTGGACTGAACTACTGTCCTCACAGTCATTCGAGGTTTACTGCAAGACAGATCTTTCTCCGGAACTTGGCAAGCTCTATCGTAAGCTGATTCGACTTGCGCGAGGGGGTGTCATAACCCATGTTTCTCGATCTGAGCAAAAGGCATGGGAGCTCGGCCTAAGATTGGTCGCAAAGGGAATTGTGGGATATTTTCGGCTCGTTGCTCGAAAATTGCCGCAAGGCGACTTTTCGCTTCGCGCCATGAGGGCCTGATCGGCTTTGCCTTGCCCGTAAAACCGCCTGCGCTTTCTCACGACAAGCGTAAAAACGACTCTGTCTATGCCCTTCTCTTATCGGCCTTCGTAGTGACAGGCAGTTGTACACGTCTCGAAAACGCTAACCCTTTTCAAACCGAGAAGTCGAGTTTTCAACTTGTCCCAAATCCACCTGGCGATGTTTTCCGCTGTGGGATTTTCCAGTCCTTCAACTTCGTTCAGATAAAAGTGGTCGAGATAGTTATCCAGGAGGGGCTGGAAGGCTGTTTTGATCTCGCCATAATCGATGAACCATCCAAGCTTGGGATCCACGTCTCCCTCAACGGTTATCGCGACTCTAAAACTGTGACCATGCAACCGTGAACATTTGTAAGAACTCGGTAGCCCGGTTAACCTGTGTGCTGCTTCGAACCTGAATTCTTTTGAGAGTTCGACCCGCATAGGTTACCTCCGAACAGAGTAAGAAGCGTCTGCGATTAATGCGTACCTACCTGTCAAAGAAGGGGTTCTTCACTCGCCGCCGAGAAGCCGGCGGCGCTTGAGGGCATCGGCGCAGGCTTCGAGTTGGCCGAACTGATCCCTTGAGGCGAAGCGCATAACCACGGTCCGAGCGCCTGATTCAATATAGGCCTCCGTATGATCGATCACTTCATCCCAGGCGCCGGTCACGCAGAGCATCGCCCGCGCGACGGATTCGTAAGGCTTATTATAGTACTGCGCCAGGAATTCCTGTGCTTCTCGCCGCGCTGTTTCTTCTCCTCCCGCAAGAGTGAAATAAAGCCCGGCCTGGATATCTCCCGCCTCACGCCCCGCCTGAGCGGCATAATCGCGTATTTTATTGAGACACTCTTTGTACAGCCGGGCGCTCGTCACGTTAGTGAGCCAGCCGTCTCCCAATCTGCCGACACGGCGCAAACCTGGTTCCACATTGTTAGACGCGAGCCAGATCGGCACCCCACCCGGCTGGACGGGCTTTGGCTCGAGGCTGACATGGTCAAAATTCGCAAACTCACCCGCATGAGCGACATCATTTTCCCGCCAAAGCCTGCGCATGACTCGGACGATTTCTTCGCTCATCTTGATCCTGCGCTTTACAGACAGGCCCAGAACCTCGAACTCGTGCTCCTGCACCGGATCACTGGGCCTGCTGTAACCGATGCCGAGGTCGACTCGACCGCCTGAAAGCCAGTCAATGTTTGCCACCGTGTGAGCTAGAAGAATTGGATGTCTTAAGGCTGCCAGAAGAACGGCCGTCCCAAGGCGAACGGTTTTCGTTCGAGCCCCAACAGCGGCGAGCGTCGTAAGAGCCTCGAGCCGCGGTTTGGCGGTAATACTGTCGCCAACCCAGACTGAATGAAAACCCAATGCCTCAGCGCGCTCGGCGAATTCAAAAAGCCGGCTTGGTTGCCAGCCACCGGACATCACGACTTCGCGCGTCGGAAGCAAAATACCAAAACTGACTTTATGATTCTCGCTCGTCGGGCTCACGCGTTTTTCTCCTGCCTGCTTTTCTCACCCTCTCCACGAATAAGGCGGGAAACCTCATATTCTATAACCGTTTCGCCCCTCTGGTTGTTAACCTTCTGAAGAAAGCGGACAATCCCTCCACCCTTCGATTTGACTTCTTTGCGATCGAGCACCTCGATCTCGACCTGGATGGTATCTCCGACTTTGACCGGAGCGAAAAGCCGCATCCGCTCTAGCCCTACAAAAGCCATGCCCGTGCCGTGAATAATTCCGGTCTGAACGGTAAGCCCTTCCGCCATGCCGAAAGTCAGGCTTCCAGGAGCTATCCGTTCGCCGTAAAGACTCTCCTCCCGGATATATTCAAGATCGACGAACAGCGGCTCAAAAAGGCCCACGAGGCAAACGAACTGCATCACCTCACTTTCGGTGATCGTCCGGCGCGCCGTGGTAAACCGATCGCCCTGCTTAAATCCCTCAAATGTAATCCCGGTTTGCATTCTCTCTCCTTTGGTCTGCGCCGATCAAAGAAATCTTCCCTATCCCCTCTTTTCCAAAGAGGGGAGCTCGAATTTTTTCACAGCTTCAGGGGACACAGGGAGATTTGTCTCCCGTGGAGTTCGAAATCCTCCTTGCCAACCGACCCATCAGACCGCTCCGCTGGCTTTAAGAGAGCTCAGCTCTTTTTCCTCAATATCAAGCCATTCCCGCAAGACCTCTTCCGTATGCTGCCCCAGGAGAGGGGGCGGCCGGCGAATGGAGGCTGGGGTTTCCGAAAGCTTGACCGGCGGCCCTGCCATGCGGATCGGTCCCGCCGTCGGATGCTCGACCTCCATGACCATCTCTCGGTGGATGACCTGAGGCGCGCTAAAAACCTGATCGATGGTTTGCACCGGAGCGCAGGGAACTTCCGCTTTGTTCAGCAGAGCGAACCACTCTCCGCTTTCCCGCGTCACAAAAACTTCAGTGAGAATCCGAAGCAGCTCCTCTCTGTTTTCCACCCGGCTAGCGTTTTTGGCAAAGCGCGTATCGTCGGCCAAATCGCTTTTCCCGATAGCGCGGCACAGGCGGCGCCATATCGCTTCGCTCGCGCATCCCACTACCAGGTAGCCGTCACGCGTTCTGAAGTTTTGATAGGGAACGATATTCGGGTGAGCGTTGCCCCAACGGCCGGGCACGCTCCCGCCGATGAGATAGTTGCTGCCCGCGTTAATCAGACAGGCCACTTCCGCCTCTAAAAGAGAAGTTTCGATTTTCTGACCGATCCCCGTTCGCTCGCGCCCATAGAGAGCGGCGACGATCGCTTTTCCAATCATCAGCCCCGCCACGATATCGATGATCGCCACTCCAACTTTCGTCGGCTCGCCGTCAGGCATCCCGGTAATACTCATCAGGCCGCCCCAGGCCTGGATGATCAGATCATAGCCGGGCCAGTCGCTCATCGGCCCATCCGCGCCGAAGCCCGAGATCGAAGCGTAGATCAACCGCGAATTGGCCGCCCTCAGTTCTTTTTCACCGAGACCCAATCGCTCCATTGTTCCGGGGCGAAAATTTTCCACCAGCACATCCGCCTTCTCAGCCAGGCGCCGCAGCAGAGAGAGCCCCTGCGGTGACTTGAGATCCAGCGTGAGGCTTTTCTTATTTCTGTTGACACAAAGATAATAGGCGCTCTCCCCGCCGGCGAACGGGGGGCCCCAGCCTCGCGTGTCGTCTCCGACGCCGGGTTGCTCCACCTTGATCACCTCGGCCCCCAGATCGCCGAGGAACATCGTACAGTAAGGCCCGGCGAGCACCCGGGTCAGATCCAGAACCCGGACGCCACTGAGCGGCCCGGGCTTTTCGTCCTTCATTTAAAGTCCTGTCCTTTCGCTTTTAAAATCTCCTGGAGAGTTTCCACGCCAAGCCACAGCCCCGGCATTCCCCCGGGGATCGCGGCGATCTCCATCGCTTCGAGAACTTCCTTGGGCGTGGCGCCCGCTTTTAGAGCCCGCTCGCTGTGGACTCTTACGCCGCGAGGACGGCAGAGCGCGCACGTGATGCCGACCATAATCAGCTCCTTTGTCTTGCGCGGCAATGCGCCTTCGCGGCCAAAGGTTGCATCGGCGTAGAGTCCCTTAAGCTTTTCAAAATATTCCGGGTCCAATTTAGCGATGACCTCGTAAGCGCTGTTTTCGGCGCCCAACGACGTCTGCTTAAATGCTTCCAGAGTATCCTTCTTCATTCTTGTTCCCCCGTGCTTTTCCTCTCACCTCCCCTTCCTTGTCGCGAAGGTGAAGGCGACGGTGATTTTGTCAACTATTTATTTGCTCTCACTATAATCTTCATTCGGCGCCGGCTTGAGCGCCCGCAATTTTTCCGGTAACGGCCCCCAGCATAAGACCGGAACCTCCCATGTACCGGAAGTGCCAAAACCCCACCCTCTCTCCCGCCGCGTAGAGTCCCGGGACTACATTATCCTCGTTATCCAGCACCTGACATTTTCGATTTGTTTTGAGCCCGCCGAAGGTATAAGTCAAAGCTGCCTTTGTGGGAAAGGCGTAGAAGGGCGGCCTGTCGATCTCTATAGCCCAATTCGACTTCGGCGGCGAAATGCCGACTGCGCGTTTTCCATCCTTTGTCGTCAGGTCCCACGTTCCAGTTTGGACCCCGGCGTTGAATTCCTTTACGGTCTGGACCAACGAATCGACGTCAATTTCCAGCTTCTGCGCCAATTCTTCGATGGTGTCCGCTTTAACTTGAATTCCCTTGTTGTAACGACCACTCAAATGATCCACCATTTTTGAGTCGATGACCTGAAAGGCCATTCTTTGAGGCTGACGCATGATTTCATGGGCGAACTTCGTGTATGTAAACGGTCTCCAGTCTTCGCCTTCGTCGACGAACCGCTTGCCGTGCACGTTCACGATGATCCCCATCTGATATCCGGATCGCGTCGTGTCATCGGTTCGTGTCATTTCAGGAAATTCGGGAGCGCCAACATCCACCTGGGCTGCATGGCATCCGGCCCAGTGACCTGCCGTCTGTGCCCCGATCTCCAGCGCCATCCTTAATCCGTCGCCGGTGTTGTACCGGGTCCCTCTTATGGGCATGGTTTCCCACTCGGCTCCGAGATATTTCAGGCGCATCTCACGGTTTGCTTCGAAACTCCCGCAGGCCAATATCACGGCTTTGCCTTCAATATCTTCAAAACCTTCTTCATTTTTCACCGTCACTCCGCAAACGCGGCCCCGTCTATCCTGGAGAAGTTTTACCACCTTAGTCCCATAAAGAACCGGGATACCTCTTTTTTCCAATATGCTGAACAGGTTCTTCGAAAGGCCTTCGCCGCGATTTTTTGCCCTGAGCCACTGGACACCCGAGCCGACGTGGATCTTCCCATGTTTCAGGGCCGCGGCGTCCTCCGGCCTGAACTCCCATTGCGCTCCCTGAGCCGTCATCCACTTAATCGTCGGCTGCGACTCTTTCACCAACAACTCGACCATCTCAGGATTCGCGCGTCCTTCGGTAATGCGCATGATGTGACCGTAAAACTGATCCTGGCTCAACCCTTCAAATTCCATACTGTTAAGCTCGGATTCAGAGAGGTCCGGGATGATTCCCCTAACTTCATCCGGTTTATAGGCAAATCGGTAAGAGCCACCTGTAAAATGAGTATTGCCACCTCTGCGTTCTTTCGGCGCCTTTTCCAGAATCAGAACTCGAGCTCCGACCTCCTGGGTGGCTAAAGCGGCGAGCGATCCTGAATTGCCGGAACCCACGATAATCACGTCTCGATTCTTACCGACTGCCATCACCTGCTCTCCTTCATTTGAATGAATTTATCTTGGCGTTTCAGAACTTTCACGGCCCATTGCATTCTGAAAGCAAAGGCGCGTCAACTGGGCCACGTCTCTAAGCTCTTCCAGTTTTTCAACCACCTCAACGAGACTGCTGACTTGCCTCTCCGGTAGAGCAAGAAGCGCATTGGCCCGAAACTTCTCCGCCAATTCCGCCCAGGTCACCGGGTTACGAGGGTCTCCTTTCTGAAACGGAACGAAATGAGAGAACTCACGCCCGTCGATTGTTGCCACTGAGACCCGGATTTCATAAGCGCCCAAACGCCCATCGCCCTCCACCGTTACGCGCCGCCGTAATCCGGCAAGGTCGGGATCCGTTGCTCGCAGGTCGGAAAATTGTTCTATTCCACCCGCGTGGTCCACCAATCCTACGGCTGCCGCGTGTTGGCTGCTGAACTTACTCTCGAGACCTGTTTTTGGCTGGTCGTAGTTCGGAAGCTTTAACGCGGCTTCCCATACGGAGATTCGAACCTCTTTCACGTCGCGGGGCTGAAGAGCCTGATTGTGGCTGAGCAGAATCATTGCCTCTACAATGGAGTTGCGCCAGCCGGCGCACGCGAAAACCTTGATGGTGTTATCCAGGATTTCAAAGGTTTCGCCGAGACCTCGCGTCAGTTCTTCTGCGCTGGTCGTTGCTCCATGCGTGGAAAAAAAATTGTAGTCTCCTTCGAATATGTCTTTTGCGGCGGAAAAGTCCTGGTTTGCCAGTTCGGCCGAAAACACCGCGCTCTGGGCTGCTTTGCCGACTTGAAGAGGTTTGGACATTGTGCCAAGCGAGCGCATTAGGCCTGCCGCCTGACTTGCGGCGATAGCAAAGCAGTAGTTCATCTGGAGGGGCTTCAGATTCAACAGCCTGCCCGCAGCCGCCGCGGCCCCAAAATGACCCAGCACACCTATCGGATGAACTCCACTATGAGAGAGGTGATCGCCAAAGCCGGCCACCCGGCCCAGCCGGCAGCCGATCTCGAAACCGGTCACATACGCGTTTAGGACCTCGCGGCCGTTCGCTCGTCTCACTTCAGCCACCGGCAAAGCTGCGGCGAGCACCGGCGCGCTCATGTGGGTGCGGCACCTGTGTTGTGTATCATCGTAGTCCAAAGCGTGGGCAGCGTAGCCGTTCGATAGAGCAGCAATGGCGGGTAGAGTTTTTATTCCGGTGCCGAGTACGGTCGCCACACCGACGACACTACCGGCTCCGGAAACCTCCGTTAGCGTCCGCGTTGAGGGATCGGCTGATCCCGCGAGAGCCACTCCGAGCAGGTCCAAAAACCCCTTTTTTGCTTCGGTGATTACATTGCCTGGTAAATGCTCGTACTGGCTGGATAGAGAATAATCCACAAGCCGAGCTGTAATTCCATTCTTGTCGGTTTTCTCCATCTGACGTTAGCGTCCAAGAGCTGCGGGAAAAAGCTCCTGGTACTGCTTCAGAATTTCAGGTTGATGATTAGCAAGGGTCGGATCGCTGGGATATATTTTCAGCCCTCTGGTTAGCCGAGGTGGACTGGGTTCGACATCTCGCCGCGCCGGGACCCTGTTGACTTCCTGCATTACTTTCTGTCCTCCCTCTTTGGAGAGAGAAAAATCCACAAAGAGTCTCGCCGCATGTGGATGCGGAGCCCGGGCAAACAAGGCCAGCGGATGTTGCTCGGCGATAATGGGCTCACCTCCAACCCATTCCACCGGGGCTCCCCGCAATTTCATTCCTTCAATCCTGTAGTTGTAGCAAACAACGCAAATCGAGATCTCACCCGCCGCCAGCAACTGGGCCAGCAGAGTGTGACCGTTTCGGAATGTGATGTTCTGCGCGTTGAGGCGTCTCATAAAATCCGCGCCTTTTTCTTTTCCCAAAATCCGAAGCATGTTCGCAACCCATGCAACCTCATCAGAATCCATTCCCATCCTGCCTTTCCATTGAGGATGAAGCAGGTCCTGATAGTTTTTCGGCGCCCTATCCGCCGGAACCAGCTTTGTGTTGTACGCAATCACCTGTATGTTGTCATAGAAGTTCGTCCAATATCCCTCTTTATCTTTAAATCCCTGAGGAATGGCTTCTCTCTCAGGGGAAAAATAGGCGCCAAACAGGCCCTTTTCTTTCATGATATGAATTTCCAAATCACTCATCGTGGTGACATCGGGATAACGATTGGCTCGAGCTTCAGCCAGGATTTTTGTTAGCACCTGTCCTGTGCCGGCTCTCCATAGATCGACTTTTATGAAGGCGAATTTTTCGCTGAACGCGTTGGCGACCCGCGTTGCGTGATCAATCGCCAAAGAGGTATACCATACCACTCTCCCCTCTTTTTTCGCTCCGTCCAACAGATTTTCAGCGGCCGGTGCTGGTTTTGCGCTCGCGCAACTGAGAATCGCAAGCAGGACCAAGAGGAGACGGTTTCGCGGGAATGACCATGAATGTTTGGATCGCCTTGAACAATGAGAAGTCTGACCGAAGGGACAGGCCTGGAGATCGCAGACGTAGAACCGTGCAGGTTCTGACAGGCAAAAACCTGGAATAACCGAGTCTGCGACCTCGAGACAATGGCCCATCGGCTGCGACCGGAAGGCGTGCCCTTGAGGGAAGGATTTTCGGAGGAAACTCATAGATGCCTCCTTTTTCGAGCTAACGGGTCTGGACCACGATTTCATTCTGATCGATCCGAAACCGATGCGGATATTGATCAGAGACCCACTCCATGTAATTCAGCACCTCCGCGAACCGTGGATCATCTCGCTTCAAGGTCTCCGGCTGCGCCCGATGATTGATAAACGCCGGAAGGAAAGAAACTCGTTTTACCTCATGCTTGCCGAATACAGCTTTGACTAACAGAGTCTTTTCGCTGTCCACGGGAAAATGATACCTCCCCCGCGGCGGCATGTACTCAGGATCAATCCGGTACCAGTAGAGGTTCCAAAGATAGGGCAGGCGGACATCATTAGACCCGGTGGTCATGAAGTTACCCATGCTGTAGAAGCATACCTTCCCCTTGTAAACCTCCACGGCTTTTAAGATGTGCGCGTGGTGTCCAAGAATTAAGTCGGCTCCGGCATCAATGGCCGCATGGGCGACTGGAGGCTGGTACGTTGCGATCACTTTAGGCAACACGCGCACGCCCCAGTGGATGGACAAAACGACTATATCGGCTTGTTTCTTCGCTTTTCTTATGTCTCCCTGCAATGCCAGGAGGTCTTCCTCGTAGGGAACCGTCACAACTTTAGGAGGAGTGCCCGGTTGATAATCCACCGCCTCGTAATACGTGTGCGCCCGCATGGGAGCTATGCCGGCCCGATCGCCGGTGGCTGCCTGCCCGCTCCGTAACACGGAACAATACGCGAGGAAGGCGATCTTGATTCCTTTTCGCTCTAAGACAATAGCTCTTCTAGCCTCCTCCTCATTCTTGCCCGCTCCCACAGTCTGGACTCCCATACCCCGAAACAGCTCGAGCGTATCCAACAGGGCCTCAGGTCCCCAGTCCATCGTGTGGTTGCTTGCCAATGAGGCCACGTCGATCTGAGCGGTCTTCCAAATAGAAGCCAACCGCGGATGAAGACGACTATGCTCACCTCCGCCTGACCCCGTCCCCCAGCCGGGTGAATGGCCGCCCTCCGAGTAGGTCCGTTCACATTGGGCAAAACGGAGGTCCGCTTCCTTCAGTGACGGGAGAACCAAATCGGCAAACTGATCCACAGGCTCGACAACCGGACCGATGTCCGCGCCGGCAAGCAATGACACCGAGTTATTCGACTTTTCCATACGGTTCATCTGTCCTTTTGGGACAGCTCAGAGGAAAACTCTAGTCTTTTCTGCTCTTCTGACTGATCACCACATCCACAACGGCCGGTCCGGTTTGCGCCAGGGCCTGTTGAAGCGCGGGCTCAATTTCCTCCGGCCGCTCCACTCTTTGGCCAAAGATGCCGAAGCATTCCGCCATCCTGGCAAAATTGAGATCGGGGCCGATAAGATCCGCGCCCAGCGCCGCAGCCGCCTGAACTTTGTCTTCCGGCCCGCGAAACTGATTCTTGACCGCCATGTATGCGCGGTTGTTGAACACGACCACAAGTAGAGGAACACGGTACTTGGCGAGAGTCCACAGGCCCTGAATCCCGAACATGGCGCTGCCGTCTCCAAGACAGGCCACCACCCGGCGGCCAGAGGAGGCAAGCTTGGCTCCAATCGCCGCGCCCAGTCCCCACCCTAAATATCCGGCGGAGGAGTTGGAAAAATAAGACCTGCCGGGCGAGAACTGGAAATTGGACATAAGAATGTCTTTGCTCGTCGGGCTCTCGTTGACGATCAGAGCGTCTTTTTCGATCAACCCGTCCATGGTTCGAACCAGCCGAGCCGCGTTTATGGGAGTCGCATCCCATCCGTCGCGAATCCTGCTTTCGAGCTCGGCGCTCGCCTGTTCCCTTGCTTTACTGATGCAGTTGAGCCGCTCCGTTCGGTGCTGGCTGTCTTGCCTGTCCATATAAGAAGGAAGGATTTCAATCAGAGATCTAAGAGCGCTTCTTGCATCGGCTACGATGCCGACATCGACTGGAAAGACCTTGCCGATTTCCCAGGGGTCCTCCTCGATATGAACGCAACGGCTCTCAGGCTTTATCGGCGGCTCCGGAAGGTAACGGTATTCGCGGATCAGGCGGCAACCCACAGCGAAGATCAAATCCGGCTCTCCCCACGCGGGAAGATTAAAGCTCACCTGCCGCTCCGGGATCTGGAAGCTGTAGGGATGCGTGGTCGGAAAGCTCAAGAAAGAGTACCGCGGCTCCATAACCACAGGCGCGACCACAATCTGCGCAAGCTTTACAAGCTCCTCCGCCCCACCGGATCTGGCCACACCGCTCCCCGCGACAATCAACGGTCTTTTCGCCTCCGCGAGCAGGCGAGCCGCTTCCTGCAGCGCTTCCGGGTCTGCGGCAACCCGGGGAACGACTCTGAACCGCTCCGCCTGAGGAATCTCCGTCGCTACCGGTTCCGCCAGGAGATTGCTGGGAAGAGAAAGATATACCGGTCCGGTGGGCGGGCTCGAGGCCACTTTAAAGGCTCGGTTCAAAACCTCCGCAATGCGGTCTGATCGATGTACTTCGCAGCTCCACTTCGTGAACTGCTTGGTGAGCTCAACCAAATCTTTCCCTTCGGTATGGGTATCGCGGCCGGCAATCCGGGTATCCACGTGCGTGGACGTGACCACCACCGGAGATCGATCTCTGTAGGCATCGTACAGAGCGCCCACGGAATTCGCGCTGCCGGGAAGCGTGCTGACCTGCGCAAGGCTCGGACGGCCGGTAACCCGCGCGTGTCCATCAGCCATAGAGACCACGCACGTTTCATGAAGCGCCAGGATAAACCGGATCCTCTCCTGCTCGGCGATGGTTCCGATAAACTCCTGCCCGCTCGTTCCCGGCAGGCCGAAAACATATTCCACTCCATGCGCAGCGGCCACCTCGAGATACGCCTGGGAGGCCGTCTTTTGACTGCTCGCACCATCGCTCATAGCAAAAATCTCCGGTCTCGTTCTCTTGAAATCGTGCGACAAAATAAGCTCGCAACTCACAGCGACCTTATCAGAAAGGTGGAAAACGATCTAGCGATCAAACCAGGGAGAGAATAAGCGAATGCTGGATGCAATCGGCGCCCTCGCCCGCTTCCGGGAGAGGACAGAATGAGTTCTAAGAGAGATAGGGCGCAAACTCCTCAGCGAGCCTTCGATAGACCGGCTTGCGGAAGTCTACTACTGAGTTCAGCAGAGTATAAAAGGATATCCACTTCCAATCGCGCGCCTCACCGCCTTTTTTGACCTCGATTTCACTATCGCTACCGTGAAATCTTAGAAGAAACCAGTATTGAATCTGGCCACGTCCTGTTTTGGCGGTTTGTAACCCGATCGGTAGCTCGTAGGCGAGCGGTTCCGGTAAGGCGCGGAGGAGTTCAAGATTGCCCTCTAAGATACCGGTTTCCTCCGCAACTTCCCTCAGGACAGCCGCAAGCGGTTCCTCAGACTTTTCGAGTCCCCCCTGCGGTAACTGCCACGTGCCGGGCACGTCAGCGCGCTCCACCGCAAGCACAAGACCTTCTCGATTGATAATCATTGCACCCACGCCGGCACGAAAATACTGCCCTGCGAAACTCACGGGACCTTTTTCCTGCTCGATGTGAACAAAAGCCCTTATCCAGTTGCCTTTCGGCGCCGCGGTGTGGCCCTGCCCGGTAACGTCTTCGGCCAAAAAAACGTCACCGGGCCCGAAAGTCTTTACAGTACCGTCTCCGATACGAATGTCTACGGCGCCGGAAAGAGTGATAACATATTGCCGCCGCGGCGCTGGATGCCAGTCCAGGAGATGCGTCGGATTGTCATTCTTAAACACTATCGCAGTCGCGGCGAGGACCTTGGAGAAGAGACCCGCGCTTTCATTCACGTCCAGATCCTCAAAGTGGGACTGCCCGTCCTCACCCGTATATAGCCGCACGAAAACCACGTCAGCTCCTATCGCGACAGTAGTGAGTATGTTTGCCCTGAAGCTTTGAAAAAATTCGTCTTTCGACAACGGGTTCCCCTCTTTGAAAAAGGTTTGAAAAAGAGGGGGCAGGGGAGATTTTCCGATTCCGAAGTCCGTTCATAATTTCAATTTCCCTTACCGTTTGGACGCCCAAAGCCTGTCGAAAAAGCCGCTCTTCTCCATCTCATCCAAATAGCGCCGGTCTATAAGATCATCCGGTTTGACCTTCTTTGCGCGGGGGTCGATTTCCGCCACTTCGTCCAGAATTGCCTTGAACGCGTCCACCGTAAGATCGAGTCGTGGCTCCAGGGCTTTTATTTCCGCTTCGTAAGCTGAATCCATAACCTTTCGATCCGTCACCCGCCACTGCTTGGCCAAAACCTTGTACGTAAACTCTTTGTCCGTGTGGAGAATCTTTGAGGCCTCGGCCATTGCCCGCATAAATTGCCCGATGGCCTGCTGGCGTCGAGCTATGACCGTCCGCCGCGTAGCGAATGAGGCGGCCGCGTAAGGGATGCGAAGCTCCCGCCCATGGATGATGTAACGGTAGCCCCTGGCTGCAGCTTGAGCGTCGGCCGGCGCCGTCATCGTGGCAGCATCGATGGCGCCGTTCAGCAGGGCCGCCAGATTCTCCGTGGCCCCGCCGGTCTGAATGAAGGTAACGTCTTTGATGGGATCCAGACCGACGCGCCTGAGGGCCTGGACGGCAAAGTAGTGGCTATTGCTTCCGATCCGGGTCACTCCGATCTTCCTGCCCTTGAGATCCTCCGGCCTTTTCAACTGAGGCGCGGAGAGGATGCTATGCGTGAGGATGTTTTTGACGCTCCCGATAAAGACAAAATCGGTGTTTCCCTGGACAAAGGCGCGAAGGATGCCAACCCCGCCGGTGAGGGCGGCCTCCGCGTCGCCTCCGAGCATCGCTGCCGTCACCATACCGGAGGAAGCGATGTAAACGACCTGAAGTTCGAGGTTGTACTTACGATAAAGTCCCGCTTCGTGGGCTATTGAGGGCAGAGACTGAGACATTACCAGGCTGGAGTTGACGATGTTGAGCTTTTCCGCCGCCGCTCCGTTGCTAAAAAGGCCGGCCGCAAAAAAGACAAAGGCACCTGCATTGCAAAGAAGCCGCCTCATAACGTGAGCCTCCATACCGTCCGCCGACAAGTTTGCAAGTTAATTAGGCCAACTACGCATGCCCGTCAAGAGGAGCGGGTCTTGAGGTGCGGTTCGTTTGGAGATATCGGTGAAATCAAAAACGACGGGGAAATAAAATGGACAACTATGACTTAGTGATCGTCGGCGGTGGGCTGGGCGGTCTGACGGCAGGCCTGTTTGCGCCGCGCTACGGACTTTCCACTCTGGTCTTGGAATCAGGAGCTAGCGGCGGGCATTTATTGAACATCGAGAAGATCGAAGACTTTCCCGGCTTTTCTGAAGGTGTTGCAGGCTATGAGCTTTGTCCTACCGTGCAACAGCAGGCGGCAAACCAGGGGGCGGAGTTTCGGAGGGCCGAGGTTCAAGCCGTGGAGCGGCGCGATCAATCCTGGCTCGTAATGACAGACGAGGAGAATTTCCAGGCAAAAGCAGTGATCGTCGCTACGGGGTCTACTCTGAAAGAGCTCGGAGTTCCGGGGGAATCTCGATTGCGCGGCAAAGGCGTAAGTAACTGCGCTAGCTGTGACGGATCGTTCTTCGATGGCGAGGTCGTAGGAGTCGTCGGCGGAGGCGACTCGGCGCTGCAGGAGGCCCTTACGCTTGCCAACTACGCCTCCCAGGTCATTGTCTTTCAGCGCGCGGCGAATTTTTCCGCCCAGCATGCTTTTCAGCAAAGGGTTTTGAACCATTCTAAGATGAATGTGCGTTACCGGACGGTGGTCGAAGAGATTCTCGGAGGTGAGACTGTCAGCGGAGTCCGGACGCGGGATCTCACAACTGGAGAAGAAGCTAACGTCGCTCTTTCCGGCGTGTTTGTATATGTAGGGTTAGAACCGAATACAGGGTTGGTCAAAAGCCTGGTGCGTCTCGCCGAAACTGGACACATACCGACCGACAACTGGATGAGAACCGAAGCTCCAGGCCTGTTTGCGGTTGGAGACATACGCCAGGACTCGCCGGCGCAGGCGATTACCTCAGCCGGGGAGGGAGCGGCCGCCGCCATCGCGGCCCATCGGTATATAGAAGAGGGTATATGGCGGGGAGCCCCTCGGGCGGACTGAGGTTCAAATGTGTAATGAGTACGATCCGGAGTCGATCGATACGTCCGCGGTTGCGTTTACCATCATTCCCCCGAAAGCACCTCGCGTTGCTTGGCCGAAGGCCTCGGGCGCAAGGGGTCGGGCCGCGGCCGACCTGCCTGCCGGCAGGCAGGTAACCAGCGGTGGGAATAGCCACTGGCCCATTGCGCGGGCTCGAAGAGCGGGCGGCTTTCATCGTCAAGGGTGATCCAGCGAAAATCATGGACATTCCGGGGCAAGCACGTCGTGAGTGTCATCGAAGGGCGGGAATCCAGTTCTCAGTATTTTCATGCTTCCGCGTTGCAGACCGCTATAGTTTAACCCAGTTGCTGCGTCTTGTTTTTCCGTGAAAAGCAAACAATCAATCCGGGAAGAAATCTGGGCGCTTCTCCAGCAAAAAAAGGCGGCCCGTTTTCCGGGGACAGACGGGAGAATACCCAATTTTATAGGCGCAGAAAAATGCGCCCGGCTCCTCTCGGAAATTCCGGCGTGGGCTGAAGCCGGAATTATCAAAGCGAACCCCGACTCTCCTCAGAGGGCGATCCGGCAGAAGGCGTTGGAGGAC
>JACQUW010000257.1 GCA_016210115.1 Deltaproteobacteria bacterium
CGCTTTTGGAGGTTGCCCGTTACCCCAATATAAAGCGTGCCGTTTCGCTTGCTGGCTAGAACACTGCTGGTTGTTTAGGCATCGCTTGCTAGTATGGTGTCCCAGAAATTCTTTTATAAATCGTGTGGATCGTTTTCGTCATTCCCGCGAAAGCGGGAATCCAGTTTTTTCTTTGCATTTTCCCGTCAATTTCGGCTATCGCGTGCTCCGCTCCCGCCGGAATTAACACACGAAATTGTGTCAATGAACTTTCGGGACACCACACTAGATTCCCGCTTTCGCGGGAATGACGACTGGAGCACTGCGGGACATCACTCAAAGCTTTTTATCTCCCCCATTGACTATTGACCATTGACCAATAACTATTGACCATTGACTATTGACTAACTCCTACCTGAACAACCCCCTCAAGAAGATCCGCCCGAGAGCCGGGTGACGGAGAGCGAAAGAGATCACATCTCGATGCCAGTCGAATCGCGCCCTGGTCGTCACGGCCCGTAAGACCCCATCGGAGAGAACGATGCGGAAAAGATCGTCGATCTCCTGATCCGTGAGACGCTCCGCCAGACGGCGGAAAAAGGCGCCGATCCGAATTTCTCGTCCCAATCTCTTGCGCCATTTGTGTTGGTAAGTTCTCATCATGGCCGCGCTGAAGTCGCCCCTTTCAAAAGCCGCAGCAGCAGTTTCCGCCGCCGCCTCAGCCGAGAGAAGAGCGTAAACGATTCCTCCGCCGGTGGTCGGTTTCGTCTGACCGGCGGCATCTCCCACGGCCAGAACGCGCTCCGCGTAAGTTCGACGAAGCGGACGAACCGGAATTACCCAGGAGCGGATCGGAATATCGAGGCAGTCCAAATGGCCTCGCGAGCGAAGGCGCGCAAGCAGATCTCTCAGAAAACGGAGCGGAGCAACCTTGGCGCTAACGCCGATGCGCGCGAATGAGCTATTACTTTTTTGGAAGGGAACAATCCAGGCAAACGAACCGGGGGCTACGCGCGAACCCATGAAGACCCTGGCTTCGTCGAAGCCCTGGATCTTAGCCTCCGTCTGAGCCGTCTTCAAAAAATCTGCCGGTCGGCCCATTCCAAGACGGCGCTGCAGCCCGTAACGAGGGCCTCCCGCAAGGATGGCCATTCTGGCTTTTATCTTTCCCTGAGGAGACTTCGAGAGATGCGCGACGCCGGGGCTCTGTCCGGTCTTTGAACCGCATCGATCAGATCCGGACGCTCGCTTGAAAAGAATTTCCACGCATCCGTCCTGCAGTCTGAGATCCGCGACTTTGGTCCCGAGATGAAAAGTTACGCCCGCGGACCGTGTCTGAGCGGCTAAAGCGCGGTCAAATGCGCCCCGGTTAACGACACAAGCCAGCGGTGATGGGGGAGAAAAACGGACTTCCAATTCGGAGGGAGAAACAAGGGTCAGAGTTCGAATTTCCCCGAGCTTCAGCCTGGCTGGAAGACCCAATGCTTCAAAGGCCTCAAAGCCGATAACACCCGAACAGTCAACGGGTTCGCCGATGGTCTCGTGTTCTTCAAGCAGATGAACGTCAAAACCCCTCTGTCCCAGGAGCGAAGCCGCATGACAACCCGCAGGCCCGCCACCTACAACCACAACATCATGCATAAACGGCTAATAGCGAATAGCGAATATGAAATAGTCAATCGTCAAGAGTCAACAGTTAGCGAATAGTGTGATTACGCGCTTCGAATGGGGTGATGATGTCACTTTGGAAATCGGGAAGAGGATTTGTCTCCTTAAGCAGTGGACATTGATAATTGACTATTGACCATTGACTATTTACTGTCCCGGATGACCAATGACCATTGACTATTGACCACTGACTATTTACTGTCCCGGATGACCAATAACCATTGACTATCTCCGATTTGCCCATTGACTATTGACCAATGACCATTGACTGCTTGCTGCGTTGTTTCTCCACATACTCGAAGCAAAACGCAAGAAACACCCCGAAGAACAGGCTCATGGCTCCGGCCAAAGCCATGTTCAGGGTTGTTTTCGGTTTGGATTTGCGGATGGCGGGAACAGCTCGATCCAGAACCTGGACCACGGGAGTGTCTTGGGCCTCGGCGATTTTGGCTTGCTCCAATTGCTGGGTAAGCAATGTATAGACGGTCTCCTGGACTTTCACATCGCGCGTCAAGCGGGCCAGTTGCAAGCCGACCTGAGGGACCCTCGCGGGCGTGACGAAAAGCTCCTTTTGCGGATGCCCGGGATTATTCGTGACCGCCGGCAGATCCAGGCCGGCGCCATACTGCGCCTGCGCAAGTTGCCGCTTCAGCTCGCCTATCTTGCCCGTCAACCGCATTACCTCAGGATTGAAATCGGTGGCAAAACCTCTCATCACCTGGAGTTGAACCTCAGAGGCAACAATCTCTCCCTTAAGTCTCGCCGCCACCTCGATTGCCCCCTGTGCCTGCGCTCCAATGGAAACAGCCCGGTTTTTTTCCTGAAAACGCTTCAAATTGTCTTCAGCGGCCACAAGATCTTTTTGTGTCTTTTCCAACTGCTCGGCAATAAAGCGCCGCTGGCGGCCGGCCGTTCCCGTTCCAAACTGTGAGACGAGCCGATCCAGGTGCTCCATATACGCATTGGCAATCTGCGCCGCTAACTTAGGATCTTTGTCTTCCACTTTGACTGATATGACTCCCTCTCTGGAGATCGAAATCTCCGTTGCGCCCTGCGCTTCCTTTATTGCATCCTCCAGGTTCTGCGCTTTGTAGTAGTCTCTGAGCTTGAGTTGCTCCACCACGTTTTGCGCTATGGTCCGGCTCTTCAAAACACCCATGAAGATGTCTCGATTGGGTGTCAGAGAAGGAACGGAAAGTCCTGTAAGCTGCTGAGCGGCGCCCGAGGCGGCAAGAGTAGTCAAAAGCCCGCCCCCAATGGCCCCCTCCTTGGGCGTAAGAATGGTGGCGGTCGACTCATAAATCTTGGGTGAAAAAATGCTGAAAACGAGTGCCGCGATCACCGAGGTTGAAAAAAGAACCGTGATCCAGCGCCTGCGCTTCCAGATCACGCGCCAATAATCGACCAGGTTAACTTCGTCGTCACCGAAAGAACGGGGATTTTGTACTTCAGTCATATGTTTACCGCATTAGCAAATGGCAAATAGCCAGCTAGCTACGAGTCAATTGTCAATGGTCAATGGTCAATAAAAGCGAAGATGTCATCGTGAATAGTCAACCGTCAATAGAAAACCTAATGCGAACGGCCTCATTCGGATTATCGACTGCTTTCCTGGCGCAAGCCTTAAATTTACCGGGGTAAGGTACCAAGCTTCGTTTTCTGTAACATCCGCAGATACCCATTTAATAACCGAACGCTGGTCATGACTTGAGTTTTCAGATCGTCAAAATGTTCTTGAGAGATATATGCCTGATCAACTGCAGTCGTTAGATGATCGAGGATCTCATACAAGGATCCTCTTGATTGTCTGCAGAACTGGATGTTCTCCTGGTAGTGAAAACGCCCATAGCCCTCCGCTATATTTGCGGTGGAGGAAATCGCCGCATCCCGCATTTGCCTAGCAAGTCCGTATTTCTCTTCAGCCGGAAAATCTCTGGTGATCTCAAAAATCTTGCGCCTCAGCGTCCTACAAGCTTTCCACACCTCCAGATCCTCAAAGCTTTTTACCTCCTGCTTGCCTGGGCTTTTCACAATTGACCAATGATATTGACGACTACTCGTACGCCTCACCATTGACCATTAACTATTCGCTATCTTTACTAATGACTGTTGACCATTGACCATTTTGTTTTTTAGAAAATGGCTGCCAGGGCTGCTAATCCGAGTGCCGTCTGGCCGGCCAATGCGGCAATATCCTTTAGCAGGCTCCAATCTCTCTCTTTGGTTTTCGCGGGTACGATGATCGCATCCCCTGGCTCCACCTCTTTTAGTCTGAGGAAACCGGTGAGGGCAGATCCGTCCGCCTTGAGCAAGTACATTTCTTTTGGCTCCGCCGTCTCCTCAAACCCACCGGCCCTGTTCAGGTAATATTCGATGTCCTCCCCGTCGTTGTGGAGGATCGCCGTTGGATTGCGCACGCTTCCCATCACCAAAACCGTGGCGGGGGCTTGCGGCACCATCAGCGTGTCACCGTCTTCGAGGAGAAGATCGCTTCGCGTTCCCTCCAGTTCTTGCAGATTATTCAGACGAATCACAATCCGTCCCAGTGTCACTCTCGAGGCGATGAGCCTGATCTGGTCGCGCTTTTCCGTCTGCCTTATCTGGCGCGCCTGCTGGTCCTCTAAAGATACCGGCTGTAGACGCGCCTTGGCGTCACTGAGAAGGGCTTCTTCCTGGCGGCGAATGAATTCCTCTAATCGCTTCTTCTCCGTGTCCTGCACGGATTTGCGAGTGAAAACTGCGCCCTTGAAAAAAGCCTTATCCGTATAGCCTCCGGCGCGTCTTATCACCGAGCTCAGCCGTTCCCCTGGAAAAATGGGGTAGGTACCCGGGAGTTTCACCTCTCCGGAAAGCGTCACGCTTCTGTGGCCCTGAAATTCGCTCCTGACCGTGATTTGATCCCTCGCCCTTAACGCGAGATCTTTTTCGGAATTGCCGGACCAGACTTCCTTCAGATTAAGCTGAATAACCTCCGTCGTAAGATTTTCAGTGAACCGGATAAGTTCGACCCTCTCTGCGTGGGCTTCCGGGAGTAGGGCCCCTTGCGGGACTAGCTGGCTCACCTTCATTCCGGGCTTCAGTTCATATTCCCCCGGATGCTTCACTACTCCGGCCAGCGTCACCGTATTGTAAACGCGCGGATCCGTGGGGTAGATCTTAATCAAATCCCCGTTTCGAAGCTCGATATTGACCGGCGAGTCTCCATTTCCATGGAGAGTAGTGAGATCCAGGTCGATCACCTCTCGTTCGGCATTGGGCTTCGCGCGGATAACCTGCACGCGTTTCAAATAGCTTTGTGGTGTTGTGCCCCCGGCCATCTCGATCAGATCGTTCAAACGGGTCGTACCATTCAGCTCATAGATGGCGGGCCGCTTTACCTCACCTGCTATTGCTACTACCGGACCGATCGGAGGAATGAAAATTGTGTCTCCAGACTCCAGGCGGAAATCACGCGTCTTGTCGCCTCTCAGGAGAAAATCGTAAAGATCAAAGGTCCCAACACTGTGGTGGTTACGCTTTAGCTCAACCTTTCTCAAAGACCCCACCCTGATTGGCCCTCCGGCGGCGAAAAGCGCATTGGTGACTGTAGAAAGAGAGCTGATCGTAAAAGAGCCCGGTTGATGCACCTCTCCGACCACGTAGATCCTTATCGTCCTGAGTCTCCCCATCGAGACGCTCGCTTGAAAGCCGCGGTAGTAGCGGGAAAGATTTTCTCGGATCAGTTGATCCGCCTGCGAAAAGCTTAGGCCCCATACTCGCAACGGACCCACTGTGGGAAGATAGATCTGCCCGTTCCGGTCCACAGTCTGAAGCAATCCCCTTTCCATGGCGCCCCAAATCTGGATCCTGAGGTCGTCTCCCGGACCCAAGATATAGTCCGGTCCCACCGGCACGTCTTCGACAGGCGCAAAGGTCGAGATAGATCTGGAGAAAAGCGAGTAACCAAATTGACGGAGAAAACCGGGCGACTCAGCCCCGCCGGCAGGAGTGCGCACGGCAGTGGTATCGCGAAATGCCACTTCGATCGAAGACAGAGGCTCGGGTGCCGGGCTTGTGGTTGGCGCCTTCGGAGAAGCGGGTGTAGACGAAGTACCCTGAGCGCCCTGCTGCCCGGGCTGGTTGAGTAGCGGGACCCCAGATTCTGGACTACCAAATCCTTGCGGCAGAGCCGGGGCGACTTGGGAAGGTGTTCCACCGAAGAAACCCGGATTTGGCAACTGGCCTGCCTGTGGGATGCTCCAGCCCGTTCCCGGACCGACCGGCGGCAGATTGACAGGGGCTTGAGGTCCACCGTCTTGGGCAACAGCCGAAGACATGACTACAGTCAGCAAGACCAAAAGACAAATAAAGCAGGCAAGATATCTACAGTTCATATTCCCCTCCTGCGAAAAACACACCGACATGCCGGAAACAATTAAAGGCTAGAAGCTGGGATCTACAGCAAACTGAATCCCTATTGAAAAGGGAAGCTGTGAAAAACTATGAGGCCCACAACAAAATCTCCCCTGGCCTCTCTTTCGAAAAAAAGATCTCCGCCGCTTGGCAACTCCCCTTCCGTAATCTCCCCTTTTGCAAAAGGAGATACAGGAGGATTTTGTTCTGCGTGGTAAGCCAAGTTGCAGTTTCTGATTTTGATTCGACCTAGATCTTCCGTTCCCGGCTCTCCCACTTCCCTCGGAAAGTGATCCAGAAAGACATGGCGATAAGCCTCAAATCGAGCCAGAGGTTCTGGTTTTGAATGTAGAGCAAGTCGTAGCGGAACTTGTCTGCGCGGGGGACATCTCTAGGCGCATAAATCTGCGCCATCCCGGTAAGTCCAGGTCTGACTGTACACCTGAGATCAAAACCGGGGGTCGCTTCATCGGGCAGGAAACCGTTCTCTTCTCTGATCTGCACTTCATTGATCGGCAGGACTCGCGGCCCCACCCAACTCATTTCTCCCCTCCAGATATTCAGGATCTGCGGCAGCTCATCGAGGCTCGTCGCTCGCAGGAACCGACCAACTCGCGTGATTCGAGGGTCATCTTCACTGGCCTGAACGCCTCCAAATTTTTTGTCCGCATCCGCAACCATCGTGCGAAACTTGTACACCTGAATGGGCTTTTTGTCCTTTCCCCACCTTTTTTGGCGAAACAAAACGGGACCGCCGTCCTCCAACTTGATCGCCAACGCAAAGATGGCCCACAGTGGAACGCTCACGATCAGAGCAAGGGTCGCCAGAACGAAATCGAAACTCCGCTTGAACGGATACTCTGAGCCGCCTGCGGAAGCGGTGTCGTAGGAGATAGCGCCGACAGCCGTGTCCGATTCCCACTTTGAAAAGGGGGATAAAGGGGGATTTTGTTTTTCTGCAGTAAGAGTCAAGTCTCTCGAATCGCCATTCATGGGAGGGCACCTGAGCGGTTGTTTTTCTGTCTTTCATGCGCAGCCACATCGAGAATGATGTCTTCAATCGTGTGCCTGGGACTGTAGCCGATGAGCTTTTGAATTTTCGAAAGGTCGGGTACCCGCTTTCTCATATCCTCGAAGCCATCGCCATAGGCCTTTTCATACGGAATATAAACGACAGGGGAATTGCTCTTCAGCAGATCCTTTACAAGAAAAGCGAGGCTCTCAATGGAGATCTCTTCTTTCCCGCCGATGTTAAATATCTCGCCGATAGCTCCGGGATGATCCACGAGCTTTAAGATCGCGCCTACGGCATCCTTGACGTGCGTCAAGGTGCGGGTTTGTTTTCCGTCCCCGTGAACCGTAATAGGCTCCCCCGCCAACGCCTGCCCCACAAACCGGGGGACCACCATACCGTAGCGGCCGGTTTGTCCCGGACCGACGGTATTAAAAAGACGGATGATAATTACCGGGAGCTGCCTCTCCTTGTAATAGGCAAGAGCGAGAAACTCGTCGATAATTTTCGAGGCTGCATAGCTCCACCTGCCCTTTGATGTCGGGCCGAGAATTAAATCGCCCGTCTCAATGAACTTTGTCCCGTTAGATTTTCCGTAAACTTCGGAAGTGGAAAAAAGGACTACTGGGGTTTTCCTTTTGGCCGCAAGTTCAAGGACAATTTCCGTTCCCTTGATATTCGTCTCAATGGTTCGCACCGGGCTCTCGACGATGAGCCGGACTCCCACGGCAGCCGCTAGATGGAATATGATATCGCATTCGGCCACAAGCTCTTCCATCAGTGAGCTGTTGAAAACCGAATCAACCACGATGCTAAAGCCGTCCCTCGCTTGGAGGGCTTTTACATTCTCGAAGCTACCCGTGGAAACATCGTCAATAACAGAAACCTGATCTCCTCCATCCAGAAGAGCGGCCGCTAGATGTGCGCCGATAAAGCCGGCTCCGCCGGTCAATAAACATCTCATCCTGAAGTTTTACTCCTTGCCCTGACGTAAAAAGCGTGCCCGAAATGGCGTCTCCGGCAGCTTAGACTTAGCCGCTTTTATCACATCTGTGGGATAAGTTAAATCAATCATGGCGTTCAACGTGAACGCCGAGGACTGCAGGAATTTCACCAGCGCCACGGAAATAAAACGGTTTTTTTAGTCCGCAGACCGGCCAGCCGGCAGCAGGCTGCGATAGTACTCTTTCATATCTTGAATGAGGCGGGACACGTC
>JACQUW010000250.1 GCA_016210115.1 Deltaproteobacteria bacterium
GAGCAGATCCCGCAAAAATTCGCCCGGCTTATTTTGGAGACCACATCTAACAAATATCTGATTCTTTTTTTCTTGAACGTATTTTTTTTGGTTGCGGGCATGTTCCTTCACTCGGCGGCGGCCATTATCCTGATCGTCCCGATCGTGATGCCTCTCATCCGCCAGATCGGCGTGGATCCGATTCATTTTGGAATCATCGTGACAATCAACCTCGGCGTCGGGCAACAGACCCCGCCCGTGGCGACCGTTCTGTTCACAACCGCAGCCATCGCGCGGGTACCCTTCTGGGACGTTTTTGTGGCGGGCTGGCCTTTCACGGTTGTCCTGGTCTTGGTGACGCTTCTTGTAACCTACGTCCCGTGGATCAGCCTGGGATTGCTAAACCTGGTCAATTGGTAAACGGCTAAAATTCGGCTGGTTTCGTCATTTCTCCGAAAGCATGTTAAGTCCGATCGAAGGGCAGGCCCTGAGGCAGGTCGAAGCGCGAAATCCGGAGAAAACAGGGAACTGGGCCCCCGATTAGGACATTCGGGGGCGACGCGCTTTCGAAATGCCCTTCAACTAATGGACGGCGCCCATTCCAGCTCCGTCATTCCCGAACGTTTTTATCGGGAATCCAGAACTTCGGAGTTTGGTTCCTCCGGAGTTGATACGAATCATGAACCTTCCTCCGGAAGCGGAAATCCCGATTCTTCTTTGAACGGGCCGCGAAACTTTGTCGCTGGACAATCACTTTGCCCCGCGTATAATGGTCTCAATCCAGGAGCAATGCCTTCGCGAATATGGGCGCAAGAATTAAAGAATTTCCGCGCTGGATCGTGAACTGGGCAAGGCGCCCGAGCACCCGAAAGCTCGCGGTGTGGATTATCGCGATCGTCGCGGCCTTCGGTGTCCTGGGCGGTCTGATCGCGCCGCTATTAGTGCGGCAAAAGCTTGCCAGCGAACTTTCGAAAACCCTCCATCGGGAGGTATCGATTCAACAAGTTCGCATTAATCCATACGCCATGTCCGTCCGGGTACGGGGCTTTCTGATTAAAGACCGCCAGCGCTCGGGAACGGAACTCTCCTTTGACGAGCTTTACGTCAATGCCGAGTTTCTGTCGCTGTTTTACCGTGGGCTCGTCCTGAAGCAGATCCAGTTGGTTAAACCTTATATCAACGTGGTCCGAAACGAGGACCTGAGCTACAACTTCACTGATCTCATTGAGGAGTTTACGAAGGGACCCCCCGCCCCTACCGGACCTCCCGGCCCTCCGCCGCGATTCTCGCTCAACAACATCGAGATCGTCGATGGCAGAGTCGACTTTGATGATCGGCCTGAAGGAGTCAAACACGCGATCACTGCCATCCGGATCGGGGTGCCGTTTGTTTCCAGCCTTCCCTATTACACCGATATCAAGGTTGAGCCCGCTTTTTCCGCGATCGTCAACGGATCACCCCTGGAAATCGGCGGTGAGACGAAGCCCTTCAAGGACTCGCGCGAAAGCACTCTGCGGCTCGAGATCAAAAAACTTCAGGTTCCCAAATACCTGGAGTACTCGCCGGTTGAAGTAAATTTCAAAGTTCCTTCGGGTCAACTGGATGGCAAGCTCAGCGTGTCTTTCAAGGCCGCGAAAGACAAGGCCCCCAGCCTCGCAATTTCCGGAAATCTCGATTTGAAGGAGCTGGTCGTTCAGGAGAAAAACGACGCACCCGTTTTGAGCCTGCCCGCTTTAGCGGTCGTCATAGACGCCGTGGAAGTCTTTGCCAACCGGGCAAGCTTTAAAGCCGTGAAACTGCAGGGGCCGGAGGTTCATCTGTCCCGAAACCGCAATGGGACGCTGAATCTTGCTTCGCTGATCTCCATTCCGGCAAGTGACAAGACTCCTGAACCAAAACCCGAGCCAAAAAAGGATACCACGCCGTTCACCTTTCGGGTCGATGAATTCCTTTTGGAGCAGGGAAAGCTGCAGTTTAACGACGGCAGCCTGGAGCGGCCGTTTCAAAAACGCCTCGAGGACATCCGCATCAGCGCGAAAGGGTTGACCAATGAGGCGGAGAAAAAGGCCGAAACAGAGATCTCATTTCATTCAGACCTGAAAGAGCAGTTCAACCACAACGGCACGTTACAGCTCGCGCCGTTATCGGTCGAAGGAAAGATCGAGCTAAAACGGCTGCAGCTAAAGCCGTTGCACCCGTATTACCGCAGCATCGCAGCCTTGGAAGCCCGAGACGGGCTTTTCGATCTCGCCTCGAATTTCATTTTCGCGCAGAATAGCAAGGAGCTGGACGCGAGGCTGTTCGGGCTTCAGGCGTCGCTCCGGTCTTTGCGCCTGGATCTAACCGGCGAGTCCGAACCGCTGTGGCGCATTCCTCTGATTGCTCTTAAAGATACGACGATCGATCTCGCTAAAAGGTCCGTGGTCATCGGGGCGCTGGAAAGCCGCGATGGAAACGGTTTCCTCCAGCGTTACTCGGACGGCGCCACGAGCTATGCCCGGATTGTAAAGCCGCAGCCGCAGCCGAAAGCAGCGGATAAGAAAACCGCTCCATCCAAATCGCAGCCGAAAGCGCCGGACAAAGAGGCCGCTCCATGGACGATCGAGGCCAGGCGATTATCTCTCGACCGTTTTAGGATGGCATTCGAAGATCGCTCGTTGGCGACACCGGCAAAGATCCTCATCTCCGATTTTTCCACCCGCGCTGAGAAACTGTCCACTGTGAAAAATGCGCTCGGGAAGGTCTCGATTCGAGCCAAGATCAACAACAAAGGCACCCTGAGATTGGGCGGACCCGTGGGCGCCAGCCCGGTAACAGCCCGTCTGGACTTGGAAGCCGACGGTATTGACCTTCTTCCTTTCCAATCCTATTGGGGCGATCGGGTCAATTTGGTCTTGACCGGCGGCGAGATCGGAACGAAAGGCAATCTCACCTTAGAGCCGTCAGGTGATGGATCTTCGAAAGTTGCTTTCAAGGGAGATCTCCAGGTCGGGGATTTCGCCTCGGTAGAGAAGGGCGTTTCAGGCGACCTCCTTCGGTGGAAATCTCTGCTTCTCAGTGGCATCCAGTTTTCCGCGCAGCCTCTCGACGTTAAGATAAGCGAAATTACGCTATCCGATTTTTTTTCCCGCCTGATTATTCACCCGGACGGAAAGACCAATCTGCAGAAATTGGTCGCACAGGAAAAGGAAGAGAGTCAGGTCAAAGCGCCTTCTGATCAGGCCACCCCGGTTGAAGCCACCCCGCCTGCTGCGACCGCGGAGTCGCCGCAGAGGCCGGTCACGATCGGCAAGATCACTCTTAAAGGAGGCGGCCTGAATTTCAGTGATCTCTTTATTAAACCAAACTATTCGGCTCGATTGACGCAATTGGGAGGGGTGGTTTCGGAGCTTAGGCCCGACGTCGCTTCGGACGTTGAATTGCGGGCGAGAATTGAAGACAGCGCCCCGGTAGAAATTCGGGGCAAGCTCAATCCTCTGGCCAAAGATCTCTTCCTCGACCTCAAAGTCAACGCGAGCGACATTGAGTTAAACCCGATGACGCCCTATTCGGTAAAATACGTCGGCTACGGAATTGAGAAAGGCAAACTGTCATTTGAGGTGCAATACCGGGTGGAAAACCGGAAGCTTACGGCTGAAAACAAGATCATTCTCAACCAACTTACGTTTGGAGAAAGGGTAGAAAGCCCGACCGCAACGAAGCTCCCGGTCTTGCTCGCAGTCGCTCTCCTGAAAGACCGCAACGGCGTCATCGATATCAATCTCCCGATCGGCGGATCGCTTGATGATCCCCAGTTCAGCGTCGGCGGGATCGTCCTGCAGCTAGTTCTTAACATCATCACCAAAGCGGTCACGGCGCCTTTCACATTGCTGGCATCGGTTTTCGGTGGTGGCGGCGGCGGCGGGGAAGAACTGAGCTACATTGAGTTTGATTATGGCCAGGCAAAGATCTCGGCGGCCGCCGAAGCGCGCCTTAAGATCCTTGCGACGGCGTTAAACAACCGTCCCGCACTGAAGCTCGAGATTGCCGGTCGCGTGGATCCAATCAACGATTTGGAAGGCCTGAAGAAAGCGGCGTTCGAACGGAAACTCAAGGCCCAGAAAATGAAAGAGCTTGTCAGAAAAAAGGTCGCCGTCAAATCGGTGGATGAGGTGCAGATCGAAAGCAGCGAGTACGGCAAGCTCCTGTCGATGGCCTACCGGGAAGAAAAGTTCGAAAAGCCGCGCAATATGTTGGGACTTGCCAAAGAGCTGCCGGCTCCCGAAATGGAAAATCTTATCCTCAAGCACCTCCAGGTGACGGAAGCGGACGTCAGTGAGCTCGCCAAGCGGCGGACGGAGGCTGTAAGAAATTACCTGCTCTCAACCGGCAAAGTGGAACCAGACCGTCTCTTGAGTGCCAGCCCGAAAGCAGTACCCGGAGAAGAAAAAGACAAGGCAAAGGGCAACGCAAGCCGCGTCGACTTTTCGTTGCGATAGGTGGGGTGCGGGGTTGCCCGATTTTTCCCGGCTTCTGTTCTGCTGGCCCGTCCTACTTGACTAGCCTTACCCGAATAGGGTACCTGTTGGCGAGCAACATTCGATAGACCCCTGTTTGTTCCTGGACATTCAGACTGTTGGGAACTTACTTTACGCCTCCGCGGTGACATATTGATGGCTCTGCCAGCGTGAAGCGTTGGGGAGGAGAGAAAATGCAAAGCATCAGCAAAAAGGACGCTTCCTCTGGCGAGCAGTCGGAAAAGACTTTGAAAAAATCTTATCAATGCCCGAAGCTGACCTGCTACGGAACCATTGAGGAGTTGACCGGTGGCGGAACGGGGGGTAATCCCGAGGTGCCTCCATTAGTAGGGAATACTAGTGAGGCTGTATAAGAGAAGAGGTACGTAGTTTGCGAAAATGTTCGACTGTTGCTGTTTAAGTCGTGGGCGGTGTTGTCGGAACTCCGATTATCTGGTCCTGGGACTCGGCACGGCAAACAGAGTCCGGTGAAACAAACGCACTTCCCCTTGGGACGGTCAACCACTGCGACTGCCTTCACGCTGCAGGTTTAATCGCTAACCGAGACGAACTACGGCGGGATCTGGGTCTCCCGACGTCAATTTCCGATATCGATCTCATTTTGCGTCTGTACGATCGTTTTGAGGTCGCCGCTGCGGGGCGGATTGCCGGCTGCGTGTCTTTCGTAGTCCACGATCGTGAGCGCGGGCGTCTCCTCGCCGTTGCCGACCGAAGCGGCAGATCTCGTCTCTACTACCTGAGAAAACGCGACTTAGTTGTCCTCGCTCCCGAAATCAAGGCGCTTCTGCCTTTTCTCGATTCGTTGCGAACTCTGGACCGGTTGTCAATCGCGGCGCATGTCTGTCGCAAACCGATTTCCCTGGATGCTACATATTACGAAGGGGTCCGAGCAGTCGAGCCCGGGACAATGCTCGTGGCTGACCACTTGGGACTCCGGCTCGTTTCCTACTGGCGGTTGGAGCCACAGCCGCTGCTCAAACTCAAATCGGATGATGCATATGCCGAGGCGTTGCAGGATCTCCTCTCAGGCGTGATTGGGCAGTACCTAGACACGGAGTCATTCGGCATAACCCTAAGCGGCGGATTGGATTCTACCGCTGTAGCCGCTGTCCTGAGACGTCTCGCACCTAAAGCGCGCATCGTGGCTTTTCGTTGGGTGGCACCCGATCTCCCTGAAGCCGATGAGAGCGGTCTTTCTGTGGCTGTGGCTCGTGGACTCGATCTCGAGGATGTCGCTCTGGATGCCGGATCCTGTTGGACGTTATCCGCTCCCGATGGTATTCAAACTTCCGAATCCTCACCCTTCTACAATTGCTATACTGAAATGTGGCAGGAGATGTTCACGGCTGCGGCACGTAGGGGTATTCGCGTGCTTTTTACAGGTCTTAGCGGCGATCATCTCTTCGGCGGCAATATTTACGCGTACCCAGATCTACTTTTGACCGGTCGCTGGTGGGAGCTGGTCCGGCAACTGCAAGAGCACCTCCCGCACTCCAAAATGGGTCTCCGCGGTATCCTTTCTTGTATGGTTCTTCGTCCGATTCTTCGACAGGCGTTCTTCCGGCAGTTACCGCGGCGTTCGCGCCCGGTCAGTTGGTTGGGTAGGCGACTGCGGGAAGTCTATTCGGATCCCTTGAGAGAGCTGAGCATCCCACGTTGGATGCTTCCGGGTCGGGCGCAGAGATTTCTTGCCCTTCTCGATCCAGCCCTCCCGCAGGCAAACGAAGAGATAAACCGGATGGCAGGGCTGTACGGAATTGACGTCCGCAGCCCACTGCTCGACCATCGCTTAATTGAGTTCGCAACCCGGCTGCCGACGGAACAAACTTTTCGGGCCGCCGTGCGCAAGGTCATCTTGCGCAACGCGATGCGCAACTATTTGCCCGAAACCGTGGTCCAACGCCGAACGAAAATCTACCCTGATACAATCTGTTTTCGCGGCCTGCGTGAACGAGAGACGGCTAAGGTCTGGGCGCTTCTGACCGACATGCGAGCGGCCGAACTTGGTTACGTGCATCAAGATAAGCTCAGAGAGGTTTACCGCTCGTTTGTAGCGGGAGAGCATAATGATACGCGATTTTGGAATTCTCTTACCCTCGAAGCATGGCTCCGCCGATGGTTCTGATCAGCAAGAATCGTCTCTCATGCGTTGCACAGCGACAGGCGGCACGAGTTGAGCGTCCTGTCTCTCCACAGTACAGGGCTTTCGGAGTCGATTTCGCAAGCAGTTTTCCTTTTCGGACCCACCTTTCGCTGGATAGCGGCTCGATCGATTTCGTGCTTGGTCCCGCCAGCGGCCGCAAAGCCGATTATCCCCGGAGCTGCCCCTTATATTCGAGTATCCTGCGCGACGCGCAGGGTCGCAGTTGGTTTAAGCTATACCGTTCTCGGAGTGAAGAGGTCTTGCACTTTACTGACCTTGCCGATTTCTTCTTAACGGACCACAAAGTCGGGTTTCGGGCGCTGAGTTCAAACGGCCGGCATGCTCTAGAGGGCCTTTTCCTGTCATCTGTGCTGGCGTACTGGCTAGAAAAGCACGGAGTGATCGCGCTCCACGCCTCGGCAGTTGTATTGAAACAGAAGGCCGTGGCGTTTCTCGCTCACTCGACCGGCGGCAAGAGTTCATTGGCTGCCATTATGATGCAGGGCGGCGCGGCGCTGTTAACCGACGACATCCTGCCCATTGAAGTGGAAATTTCAGGGATTCACGCGCGGTCCGGCTACCCGGAAATGAAGCTGGGACCTGATCTGGGCCGATGGCTTATTGGACAGAAGTTCAATGAGCTTCGACCTATTCCGCGCACAGAAAAGAGGGTTCTCCAGGTAGAGAGTTGGGGTGGGGGGTTTCACATCGAATCAACCGCACTCACTTGCATCTACGTGGCGGAGAGGTGCCCGCCGGCCGATAGGAATAAGGACGTAAAGATCATTCCTTTAACAAAGCGCGATGCGCTTGTCGAACTCCTCCGCTTCGGCTTCGTCGCGAGGTTGATCGAGCGGGTCGGACTGCCCCAAGACCGGCTGCGCCGTTTAGGTAGGATTGTGGAGAGGGTGCCAGTCAAACGTCTGATTTACCCCAGCGGGTTTGATCTCCTGCCGAAGGTGGCCGCAGCTATAGCCGCCGATATATAGCTCACGGTCACAGGCCGTGGCAGTAAATCTGTTCTACAGGAATTTTGTCCAACTTGTCCACAGATGTCACCTATTTGGGACAATTATACCGTATTGGCTCGTTTTTCCCTTATTTGACATATTGACAAACCGGCATTTTATCTCTAAATACCTGAAAAATATTTCGGATCTCCTCTCGACAAAGGCAAACCTCGAGTAATCGAGCGGCGCAAAGCCATCGGTCCCATTCAGGCAACAGGGTTCGGGACGGCCGGGCTACCGAAAGAGAAAGTCCACTACAACTAGGGATGGGTAAGATGAAGGGCAAGTCCCTACATCATGCCCTGCTTTTCTCTGGTCCTACTAGAGAAGGAGATCTTATGAAGAGGGCCAAGTTCTGTGCGCTGATTCTTTTTCTCGTGGCTTCGCTTACGTTGGGTGTAAGCGTTGTGCCCCCATCAGTTCCTGCGCAGGTTATCTATAGTTGTTTCCCTACCTGTAGCGAAACCGACGCGCGATTTCTCTCTCTTGTCGGACAAGGGCTCTTCAGTCTTGCCGGCACGGAGATTTCACTCGTAGTAACCGCTCCCGCTGGTGCGACATTTCTTGAGCTTGGTATTTTTGACGGCAACACAGGGGGAATGTGGGATCGTGGTGGAGCGGAATTGGAGTATACGTTGTATGCTGATCCTCTGGGCGACGGCTCCGGCAGCGCTATGGTGGGGCACTGGTTCGGAAATACCAGCAATCCGTTGAGTGGGAGCGGGCCCGGGGGGGCATGGATAGCAAGTTCGGCGAACATGCCGGATAATGGCTGGTGGACACTTACCGTGGCTCCGTCCCTGACGGCCATGGCCTCCGACGGGTCCTATAAGTACAATCTACGGATTCGGATGACCGACATTACCGCAAAAACCGAATCAAATTTTAAGCTTCGAGCTCTGAGCCCGGGAGTTATTGCCATCGGCCCGCAAACTGTCGTGGTTGCTGTAATGGCCGCCATATATACGATCCCGGAGGCGCAGATTGTTTATCCATCTTTGGACCCATTAACCTGCTTTACCAGTAACCCCCCAGCTTCATGCTTCACTCCGACAACATACGACGGGTCCTGGAATTTTTACTTCAACGTGCCTGCGCCGCAGTCCTCAATGGCGGTCTGGGACGGCGATTTTGATTACGGCGCTTACGACTGCAGCACAAATGATACTGATGATCCGGACACGTCTAATGACACGCTCCCTCTCTGGGCAGTCGGGACTTCCGCAGTCTACGAAGGAGTAGCGGGCGGCCCTCATTCTTCCGGCAGTTGTACGCCTACCGGTAGACCGCAGGATGACAGCCCGTTTCCAATATTTCGGCGCTCGCCGAGCGTCCAGTACAAGCTCATTGATCCAAACGGGATTTCTTACGTTAATAACGACCCGTCAGGTACCGAGGAGTGGGAGCAGTTCCGGGTGAGGACGGCTTTAGATCTGGACCCAGCCGACTATCAGGCGAGTTCTTTGCCGGCTGGAATCTATAGATTGCAAGTCGACGGTTTGGATTTGCGCAATCTGGTTGCCCTTAATTTCCAGCAGCCGATCGTGGGCGAGCGTTGCAACGAAACGCACTGTGGCCCACAGCCGCCTCCGCCTCCTCCAGGCCTCCCTCCCACGGAGGGCCCGGGGAGCGGTACTGGAACGCCTGGCTATTGGGCGAACCATCGTGATGCCTGGCCTGTTAATAGCATCATCGTTGGTCCTTATCTCTATACCAGGGATGAGGCGATCAATCTTATCAAAAAGGCCACGAAAAAAGACGTGACCTACATCATGGCGCAGGCATTTATTGCGGCCGTACTGAATGTCAGCGACAACAACGATGATAGCTGCATACAGGAGACCATCGACGCTGCTGACCTATGGCTGTTTGCAAACCCGCCTGGAAGCCGAGTTCCCGGTGGCGGTGCGAATTCGCCGTGGCGAATCGGCGAGCCGCTGTACAAGCTCTTAGACGATTACAACAACGGCAGGCTGTGCGCGCCACACCGGGACTAAATTAATCGAGCATTGCCGTTCACAGCAGCCCTTGGGAGGTTTCTTCCAAGGGCTGCTGTGTTTCTAGGGCGCGTTCACAGATAAATCCCTCGCTGTTCTTTCTGCCAGGACTTGCCAATCACACTCCAGTGATGACTATTGACGAAACGCGCGATTTTGTGGTAGGCGCGTTTACTGTTTTGGCGGCCAGCCAAAACGAAGAACGATTTAGTTCCAAGGATCTCCTCTCGACAAAGGCAAACCCCGAGTAATCGGGGGACGCAAAACCGCGGGTCCCTGCCTGCCTTAAGGGACAGCCGGGTTACCGAAAGAGAAAATCCATAACAACTGGGAATAGGCATGGGATGGACGAGGAAGTTTCCTTGTACATCCAAGACTGTGGTTTTCTCTGAGGAAGAGGAGAAGGAGGTCCAAATGAAGCGCTCAAAATTTATCACGCCGATCCTTTGTCAAGTCACTTTTCTCATTTTGATTATCGGTGTGGCGACCCGCCCGGCTGAAGCACAGATCTACAGTTGCTTTCCTACGTGTAGTGAAACCGATGGAAGATTCCTTTCCCTTGTCGGATCAGGGCTGGCGAGCCTTGCAGGGACGACAATCTCAATCGGGTTAACGGCTCCAAGCACTGCGACGGCGCTGCAACTTGGAATCTTCGATGGCGAGACAAGCGGGCTCTGGGATTATGGATCAGCGCAAGTGGAATATACGTTGTACGCCGACCCGCTGGCAGACGGATCGGGCAGCGTCATTGCAGGGCAGTGGCTGGGAAACGGGGTTAACCCGACCAGCGGATCAGATTGGTCCGCAGACTCGGCTACCATGCCCAACAATGGGTGGTGGACCGTGACGATAGATACATCGCCTGCGGCGCAGCGTTCCAACGGTAGTTATACGTATGTTCTGCGCGTCCGGATGACAGACCCCGCTCAAGTGAGCTGGACGAATTTCAAGCTTCGAGTCCTCAGCCCTGCCAATGTTGCCATCAGCCCACAAATGGTGCTCGCCTTCTCGGCTCCTATGTTTAGTCTAGCGGAGGCGCAGATTATTTACCCGAACTGGCCAAGCCTCACGCCGACGATGAATGATGGCTCCTGGAAATTCTACTTCGATGCACCCGTTCCGCAATCCGCTGTTACCGTGTGGGACGGCGATTTTGATTACGGATCTTACGACTGCACTACTATGGATACTGATGATCCCGATACCCCGAACGCGCCGTTTCGACCTTCCTGGGCAACTGGAACCGCAGCGGTTCCTGAAGGTGTTGCAGTCGCAGTTGGATTCTCCGGACCTGGTGGTTGTTCCTGGACCGGCTTACCGCCGGATGAAGGTGCCTATGCGGTGTTCCAACGTCCGCCGAGCGTCAAATACGAGCTCATCGATCCCAACGGGTTTCACTACCTCAACGATAATCCTTCCGGCACTGAAGAGTGGGAGCAGTTCCGGGTGGACACGGCGCCGTTTAACCCCGCTCTGATGGATTATCAGGCCGAGTCATTGCCTGCGGGGAGATACACGGTGCACGTTAACGGCTTGGATCTTGCCAACCTGGCCGCCTTTTCTTTCGCCTATCCAGCGCTCGGTGAGCAGTGCTACAGAAGTTTCTGTGATCTGCCTCCTCCGCTTGTCCCCTCGGGTGCAGGCACGGGCACGCCCGGCTATTGGATGAACCACCCTGAGGCGTGGCCGGTGAGCAGCATAAAACTCGGCGGGCTTACATATACGAAAGATCAAGCTATAACGACCATCAAGCGACCTACAAAAAAGGATGTGACCTACGCGATGGCGCAGGCGCTCATAGCCGCCAAACTGAATGTCCGAATCGGAGCGGAATGGGACTGCATTATACCGACTATCTTTGCTGCTGATGTTTGGCTGGCGGAGCACCTGATTGGAAGCGGCGTCACGGCTGGCGGCGCAAGTTCCCCATGGCGCGATGGTGAGCCACTGCACAAGTTGTTGGATGATTACAACAACGGCAGGCTCTGCGCGCCGCCGCGTGATTGATCTGGTGACCCGGAAATCCGTCGAACAAATCGACGTCATTCCGGCCGGCCGGGCAGTTAGTTAGCAAGCGAGAGCCGAAATCCAGGAAATACAAGGAAACTGGATTACCGCTTTCGCGGTAATGACGAAAGGAAGATGCCCGCTTATTCCGCGAACTTCTGGGACGGGGCGCTAGTTTAGGAGTTAGTCACCTCATGGCCCGAGCCGCTTCAAAAAGCCATTGACGGCGCGGCGGAGATATAAAAATGGTAGAAGCCTCCGGTCGGTCTTGCGGTACTTCTGCAACATATACGACGCCGGAGGGAACAGATGCTCTCTCATGAGCGTCATTCTCTGGCGCCAGTCGGGTAGCGCCAGAAGCTCTGAAATTTGCCAACGCCAGTGACGCCCGGAAAAGGGCGCCACTGAAATATCCTCTGAGCGTGGCTCTACGACCAACGCCTGCAAGGCCTTTTTTGGTAAGCATGTGCCGAGCGCTTGGGCGGCGACGCTCAATCCATCGAGACAGATAGCTCGAAGCCGTTTTTCTTCGGCGGCGCGAATAAAAAGCTCCCAATCCTCAGGCGGCAAGGAACTCGCCAGCAGATGGATGTCATAAAGCCAGATGAGGCGATTGCCGCCGTAGTGGGCAACCGGACCGATATAATAGGGAGCCTGATAGTGGGTCAGCCTGTGGATGCAAGCTAAGAGAAGCGCATCTAAGAATCCCAACCTCCTGGCGTATGGGCCCAGCGCCGGAACGGGAACCGAACGGGAATCCAGCTCATCAAAGGTCAGGACATGGCCTAAACTTTGAAAGTTGCTGATCCGCCAATGAACATCCAGGTCATGCCCGACATCATAACGATCTTGCTTTTGATAGCAGAACTGCGAGCTGATCAACTTCCCACTCACCGCGTTGGGGCGCCTGTACCCCAATCGCTCCAAAACCTCACATACGGCGCCCAGATCAGCCGTTTTAATCAACAGGTCGGTGTCACCTCTCGTCCTTAGCGCGGCGGAGGGGTAAAGCGCATAAGCAAGGGGAGTCCCTTTCAGCAACAAAGATCGGACGCCGCTGTTCGCAAGCTCGCCGAGGACTGTTACAAGCTCGTGGCGGCGGATCAGTTCCGTAGCTGCTTGTCTATGGGCGGCCTTTTCCAGGCGGTCGCGGAGGACCGTGGGCCACGTGCTCCAGAACGGAGTCGGCTTTAGGTGATGATAAATAAGCGCCTGCACACCGTGATAGGCGCTGGCCTTCAGGAGATCTTTTTCGAATGTCGGGTCTGACTCTTGCGGCCATTGCGCCGGTTCGCCGCGCAACGCAGAGCGGAGAAGAGTTTCCGCAGCGGAGATGGCCAAGTCGGTGCCTTGCTCAAGCCCGGTTTTCACCCGCGGTTTTGATGCGCTCGAGAGGCGCGAAGCGGTCGTGAACATCTTCGGCATCATTCAGAATCGAGCCTTCATACTCGACCCAGGCGTGGGCCTGCAAGCGCTCTTGCTCTTTGCGCACCCCTAGACGCAGGTGGCCGGCTATGCCCCGGCGCCGCAAGAACGTCCACAAAAGCAACGAACGGTGGAGGCACATCGGAGTATAGCAAGTCCGGGCCGCTGCAGCGTGAACCAGTCGAGCGATTGCGCGGGCATGATCGAGGCCCTGCGCGCCAGCGTTCGACGTGAGACCCGCCTGAGCCGTCAGGTCATGCAGAAAATGGTGTGTCCTGCGAAATCCAAGCGGCCTCAAGATGAGAGGCAGTACGGGGAATGCCAGCCAGGCCTGCAGAAACAGCCAGCGATCCGGCCAGGAAAGCTCGCGAGCTTTACGCCATTGGCGCATTAACCCGCGCGACCGACTATTCATCGCGCAGCTCGAGAAGCCCATGCTTGATCAAGTTTTCGGCGAGTGCGCCGAGGTCGCGCCGGAGAACTGCAGGCGCGACATCGTACTCACTAAGGAGAACATCAAAGGCGGCTTCGATCGTGGCCGACGACGTCAACGCCGACCACATCCGGGTGCCTGTTTCATCCAGTCCGAAATAGTACTCCGTGTTGAGGTTAAGCAGGACCGATTCACCGCCGAGCTCTTGCAGCAAAACATTTTGCGGAACTATGAGGCGTTTTGTGAAGGCGATCATCGGTTGCTGAGCAAAACAGATACCCTGGAATCCAAGCCCAACGGCCGCGCGAATCGTCGCGACCATACCCAACCGGGCGGGCGAAGTCAAATAAGGGGCTTCGGGATCGTCTCTGGCACGCTGTGTCCCTATGTTCCGTCTTTTGCGCTCTGCCGCTTTCCCGCTCGCTAAGGTTCTTTCCCCCCTTGTCTCAGGTTTTTCCTGATTTACCGCAACCCCGGTCCTGATAGCCTACAGCCCGATCAGAGCGCCCGATGACGTCAACGCTCCGCGGGGTTGGCTGGGAGGTTTGGCCCGATTGCGTTATATCAGAATCAACTCTTCATACCGGCCCCACACTTGCCCTCTGACTGCTCCTTGGGGCACTGCCAGCCGTAGATGGTTCGAGATGCCCCGGTGCCGCGGAGAGGGGTCCAACGGCCCAGAACTATTCCGGCCCGCGACAAGATCTCCGAGACGTCGAGGCGGTGATCTCCCATTGGGGGACACCATTATCAGGAAGGATTCACCCTTGACCATGAAAGCCGCCGGTCGCTCTCCGAGCCCCCGCAATGGCCAGTGGTTATTCCCACCGCTGGTTACCTGCCTGCCGGCAGGCAGGTCGGATGCGCGGGCTCTCCGAACAGGCAGCAGCTTTCACCTCGGCCGAGGGGCGTAAGGAAGAGGGCCGGGGACCCATAGACAAAAAACTATCTCTGTCATAACCCGAAACGTATTTGACATCAGTTAGGCAGACAGAATAAGAAATTCTGCAACTTTTAATGCGCAAAATGGGCAATCTGGCCCATGGACCATGAGGGTGAGTTGTGCGATGTTACACGACCGAAAAACGGGTACTGCCAAAGTAGCAAAAAGGCTCGTTAGATCTCCCTCTCGAAACCGCAGAGCCAAGTTGGATCCCGGGGCGCAAGTGACAGGCCCGGTTGAAAATAGGAGAAGGGGCCGGTGGGCTGCCGGGCCTGGTTTCTTGAGCTGACGAGATGCAATCGTTCCCACATACCCGTTGTCCTTTAGAACCTTTCGCGCGCCGTCACCAGCCAATATTTGCCCCAGTCGTTTACGTGAGGAACTACAGCTTTGTGAAGGGCTCAAGCCGTGAATCGGCAAGTTCCCTGTTCCGGCTAAGCTCGCATGAAAACACAGACTCAAGCCAGAGACAAAGACGAAAAGATCCGGGCGGCAGGTTAGTGAAGGCACGATTTCCTTAACTCGAATCTGCCGGTTCCTGTGCTTGAACAGTGATTAAGCCCCTTGATTCGACAACAAACTAACATCAGCCGGGGGACGTGGCGCGAGTGATGGGCGCGCCGCAAAGGTCCCAAGGGGTGAATAAAATTGGCCACGAAACAACAGATCGCATCTATTTCGGCGATGCAGAGCGGGCGGAAGCCTGCCCGTTTTTGCGCGCAGGAGGTAATCCTATGAAGAGCATGCTTGTTTCCTTGCTGGGGGCGCTGCTGTTTGTCGGTGGGACTCCTTTCAATGCGATGAGCCAGCAAACGTCTACCAATGTTGCCGGAACAGTGCTGGATCAGAATAAAAATCCCGTTTCCGGGGTTGAGATCGTCGGGCGCGACTCTGCGGGGAAATTTTTCCGCCAGGCAATCACGGATGAGAGGGGTCGCTATTGCCTGGCCAATATGCCTGTGGGGCAATGCACCATTACTGAGAACCCTGGCAAAACGGGGTTGAAGACCGAAACGGTGAAGACCAACGTTCGGGAAGGAGGGCAGACAATCGACTGGAGCGTGTCGGCCCCTCGAGCGACGGCGTCGATTGTCGATCCCGGGCCGCCTGCATGCACCGGGTTTATTTGCTTGGGCGCAAGGACGATCAACATCGCCGGCACGGTCCTCGACCAGAACAAAAAGCCGGTTCCCGGGATTGAGATGGTGGCGCGCGACTCCGCAGGAAAGGTCGTGCGTCGGGGGATTACCGACACGAGGGGCCGATATTGCCTGGCGGAGATGCCTGTGGGGCAGTACAGCCTTGTTCAAAATCCTGGAAAGACCGGGTTTAAGGGCGAGACCGTTTTAACGCATCTTCCGGAAGAAGGGTTGACGGTCGACTGGGGAGTATCGGTTCCAAGCTCTGTCGCCGTGGCCTCTACCCCTGGCCCATATTCGTGCAAACCGTTTCTCGCGCCGACCACCAATATCGCCGGCGTGGTGGTAGACCAAGACAAAAAGCCGGTTGCCGGGATCGAGATCGTCGCGCGCGACTCGGCGGGCAAGCTCTTCCGTCACGCCATAACCGATGAAAACGGCCGCTACTGCCTCGGGGAGCTGGTTCCAGGGCAGTACAGCATTACCGAAAATCCCGGAAAGACCGGTTTCAAAGGCGAAACAGTCACCACCAACGTTCGCGATCTGGGTCAGACAATCGACTGGAGCGTCTCGGTTCCTAGCGCGATCGCCTCAATCGCCGATCCCGGACCCTCAGCGTGCACGGGTTATTTGTGCGGTTGGTTCCTGCTTCCAGGACTGGCGCCGCCGCCGGGAGTTGCTTTTCACCCGGCATTCATTCCTGCCGTGCTCGGTGTTGGAGGAGCACTCGGAGGCACCATCTGCGGGGCGCAAGGTTGCGGTGGAGGCGGTGGCGGCGCGCTTGTGACTGGCTCGCAATAAATTTAAAAGCGCGCGACAAATCTCAGCAGCTTACCTGCAAAATGTTTAACAGCTCCAAACAGGACATTTCGAGCCGAAAAAAGGTCGGATTAGCATCACTCTTGCTAATGCTGTGGTTGACGAACGGCTGCGGCGCGCTCAACAACGCTCTTGCTCCTCGAAATGAAGGCGATGGAGATGCTTCAGACCTGGAAAAATCCTCGACCGCATCAGATGCCGAATTCGACAAACTCAGCGATATGCAGCGGCTGAGGCTCCTTTGGCAGACAAGGGTCAAAGTCGGCCAGCTTGGAGATTATCCCATCGGTCCTGGCGATGTTATCGAGATTGCCGTGCCTGCGATGGAAGAGATTCGGTCGCAGGTCGTCCGCGTTTCCGGGGATGGAACAATCGCTCTTCCCTTTATCGGTAAAATCCAGGTCGAGGGTTTAACCGAGGAAGAGCTGCGCGGGAAAATCAGGGAAGCGCTCGAAAAATATATGTACAATCCCCGGGTCACCACGTTCGTAAGAGAGTACCGAAACCGGCAGGTGGCGGTTTTGGGCGCAGTGCTGAAGCCTGGACTGTACGGTCTAAGGAGCGAGAACGATACCATACTCGATCTGCTATCCCAGGCGGGAGGAATTTCCCCCGGCGCCGATCCGCGCATCCATCTGATTCCCGCCGAGCCCGCAGAGAAAGAGGCCGTTAAGGATGTAACGGGGAAGCTGCCGAATCACATGCTGAAAGCCAGTCTCTCCCCGCTGATCCTCAAGAAGACCGATCCGATCATTATCGACCTGCAAGAGCTGGCGTATGGTGGGTTTCAGGAATACCTCTCGCTCCCCGTTCGTCCTGGAGACCTCATCATGGTTCCGGGCGGCGGTCAAATTCTCGTGGACGGATGGGTTAGCAAGCCGGGCGCTTATAACGTGACTCCCGGCCTTACCGTTTCCGGTGTAATCGCTTCCGCCGGCGGGCTGCTCTTTCCGGCTGACGCGAGCGGCGTGAAGATCATCCGGACAGTAAAGGGAGGCAAGAAAACTTTCCTCCACAGCGATGTTGAGAAAATCAAAAACGGGCAAGAACCCGATATCACGGTACAGGGCGGTGACTTTATCGAAGTCTCTTCCGCTAAAGAGAAGCTCGTTCCCTGGGCGCTCTATCGTTTTTTCACCACGATCGTGAACGTTGCCGTCGGGGGCAACATCCGTATGTGGTAACCACAACGCGGGCCGCATCGTACCTTCTCCCCTGATGAGGGGAGAAGGTGAGGATGAGGGGTCCATGAGACCGCCTGCCTCACCCCACCGCTCTCCCGCCGGCGGGCGAGAGAGCACTTCGAGCTTCGAAGAAGCCGTTTTGGAGAGTGATGACACAACAGCCTTCCCCATACTTTTTTAGACGCGTGCCTCCTCAGCCGCCGGAAGAACCGATCGATCTTCAGGAATACACGGTTGCCGAGGACCAGGGAACGACCCTCGAGGATTACTGGCGGCTCGTGAAACGCTACCGCTGGCTGATTCTGGCTTGCACGTTTGCCGTTTTGGTTGCCGCGGCGCTTTACACCTTCACCCGAACGCCGCTTTATACGGCGCGGGCGACTCTACTGATCGAACGCAAGCCGCCCCGCGTTCTAAAAAATCAACAGGACACTTCCGTCGAATCCGGCGATTACTATGGCGCCATGGAGTATTACAAGACTCAGTACGAGATTTTGAAGAGCCGTGACCTCGCCGCGGTGGCGCTGCGCGAAGGAGCGCTGACAAACGGAGACTTATCCGGCGGGAAGGAAGCGGATTCCAAGAAAGGTTTGGTGGCAGATCTCTGGGGCGCCGCCATGGATTGGTTCGAATCTCTTATGCCGGCGGCCCCGAAGCCGAAGAGCAGCGAGCCCGCTTCTGTTGATGTGAAATCGGCTATCGGAACTTATATTTCCATGCTGGAGATCAAGCCAGTCCAGGGAACGAGCCTGGTTCGGGTTGGCTTCAGCACACCGGATCCCGCCTTGTCCGCGCGCCTGGCCAACACGCATGCCTCCGCCTACGTCCGCTATGGCCTCGAGCTCCGGTCTCAGACCAACGAGGAGGCGCTAGAGTTTCTACAGAAAAAACTTTTGGAGCTAAAAGAACGGGTGGAGAAATCGGAGGCCGCGCTGAACAGCTACCGCCGCGACAAGGGCATCATCTCTCTGGACGACAAGGAAAATATTATTCTCGACCGGCTGGTGGATCTCAACAAACGGCTGACGGCCGCCGAGGCGGACCGCATCGGCCTCGAGGCTCAGGTGCGAATCATTCGCCGGGGCAACTACGACGCCCTGCCGGTTGTCGCCAATAACTCCATCATTCAGGGTCTCAGGAACGAGATCGGCCGCCTGGAAAACGAGCGAATTCACCTGTCGAAGGAATTCAAGCCGGGCTATCCGCCGTTGGATAAGATCAATGCGCAGCTTGAGAACAGCCGCCGCCGCATGCTCGCGGAGATCCAAAGCGAAATCAAAACCATCGAATCGGCGTATCAGGCCGCCGTCACGAGAGAGCAAGAGCTCAGAGCCAGGATGCAGGAGCAAAAAAAGGCGACCCTCAACCTGAAGGACTCGGCGGTGCAATACGCAATTCTGGCGCGCGAAGTGGACACGAACCGGCAGCTTTACGACAGCGTCCTCCAGCGGATGAAAGAAATGGGGGTCGCGGCTGAAGTGCGTACCTCGAACGTTTATCTCATGGACAAAGCGGAGCCGCCCGCGGCGCCGTCGTATCCGAATACGAGAAGGACTCTGCTTCTCGGCCTGCTCCTCGGTCTTGCCGGCGGGGTGGGCCTTGCCTTTTTACTCGAGCGCCTGGACAACACCTTCAAAGGACCGGAAGAGGTGGAGCGCTACATTCAATTGCCGAACCTGGCAGTAGTGCCGGACTTCTCGTTGTTGAACAAGCCAGGCTATGGCTATGTTTCGAGGCTCGTCAACCGCGCGGCCTCGGAGTTGCCCGCGGCTATCGATGGCGATTCAAATAAACAGCTCGTTCTCGCGCATCATCCGCTCTCGGTCGTCGTGGAGGCCTACCGGATGCTGCGCTCATCGCTCCTGCTTTCCCGGGCCGGAGAGCCCCCGCACATCGTCCTCATTACCAGCGCCACGCGTGGAGAAGGGAAGACGACGACGCTGATCAACACGGCAATCGTCTTTGCGCAGATGGGCGTGCGGACGCTCGTCATTGATGCGGATCTCCGCCGCCCGCGTTGTCACAAGGTCCTGGAAGTCGAAAACGGGGTTGGTCTCTCGGAGCTTCTCGCCGGGCAGATCGATGTGCAGAAAGCGATCAAGCCGACGGCGGCGGACGGTCTCTTTCTTATGAGCAGCGGCGCTGCCTGCCCCAATCCCGCGGAGCTCCTGGGCTCGAAAAAGATGAACGAAACCCTTCTATTGCTCAAGGAGCAGTACGATTACATATTCGTCGACTCGTCTCCGGTGATGGCGGTGAGCGATGCCGTCATGTTGTCAACAATGGTGGAGGGCGTCTTGCTTGTGGTTGACGGAAAGACATCGAAGACTCTGGTCAGGGAAGCGCGCGCCCGCCTGAGCAATCCTTACACAAAAATCCTGGGCGTGTTGTTGAACCGGGTCGACACCCGCAATGGCGACTACGCGAGCTACTACCGCCACTACTACCACTACTATCACGACGACGACCAAATGACGTGAAATAGAAACACAGCAGGGAGCAGGAGGCATGGAGCCAGGAGCCAGAGGAAGAGGTGGAGGCGGCAGAGCCGATGCCTCTGATTTCAGCTTTCTGCTTTTTAGGTGCCAATTTTCGAGTCGTGACGTGGAGTCTTAGCGGCTAATATCTCGCAATCCGAATTCCGAAATCCGAAATTTCTTTCCGATCGTTGATTTCCGACTTCTGCCTGGCTGTTTAATTCCGAAAGCCGAAATCTCCTAGCTCCATGCCCCCTGCTCCCTGCTCCCTGCTTTCTCGCTTCCTCGATCGCCTCGTCCTCGGCGGCCTTCTCTTCCTGATCCTCTTTACTCCTCTGGCGTTTGGCTCCGTCCATCCCTGGGCTTTCTCTCTGATGGAAGCAACCGTCTTTGTCCTGGTGATGGTGTGGATGGCGAAGATAATGGCAGGGAGCAGGGAGCACGGAGCAGGGAGCAACGAGCAGGAGGCGCGCCTCACGTCTTACGTGTTACGTTTCACGGTTCCGCTGTTTCTTTTCATCGGATTTGTTCTTTTCCAACTCGTTCCCCTACCGCCCGGAGTGTTGCGCCTGCTGTCGCCTTCAACGTATGAGGTTTACAGCCGGACCTTCCCCGGTTGGCCGGAGCGAATGGCGTATAGCGAATGGCCAACGGCAAAATCCGCAATCCGCAATCCGAATTCCGAAATTCCCTTCCGACCTCCGCCGTCCGGCTCCCTGCTCCCTGCTCCGAGCTCCCTGCCTTCCGCCCTCCGCCCTCCGCCCTCCGGCTCCCTGCCGGTTATTCTTCCGACGCTTGCCGAGGTGAAAGCCGGTGCGCCAATCCCGTTTGCTCCTCCCTCTGATCGGGCAAATAGCGAATGGCAAATAGCGAATGGCAAATGGCGAGTGGCAAATAGTGAATCGGCAACGGCAGAATCCTCAGACCTCAGACCTCCGACCTCTGACGTCCCTTCCCCGGCCTCCGGCTCGCTGCCCTCTGGCCTCCGCCCTCCGCCGTCCCGCTCCCCGCTCCCTGCTCCGAGCTCCCTGCTTGCGCAGTGGCTCCCTCTCTCCCTCTCTCCGACCCTTACATGGACGGATCTCCTGAAATTCATGTCCTATGCCGCGCTGTTCTTCCTGATCTTCCTCTATCCATTCCGACCTGGGGCCTTTTCAAATCCGCAATCCGACATCCGAAATCCGAAATTGTCTTTCCGCCCTCAGACCTCCGGCCTCCAACCTCAAACCTCCAACCTCCGTGCTCCGCCCTCTGCCCTCCGACCTCCGACCTCTGGCTCCCTGCTCCCTGCTCCCTGCTCCCTGCTCTTTCTCGTTGTCCTTCTCACCGGCTTCATCGTAGCTACGGTGGGATTCGTTCAACGCTTCTCCTGGAACGGGAAGATCCTCTGGTTTTTTATTCCCTACGACTTTGGCGCTCCGAGCACAGGCGGCGTTCCCCGCGCGTCCGGGCCGTTTGTCAATCCCGACCACTTTGCCAACTATCTCTCGCTGATTTTGCCTTTGGCCATCAGCGCGGCGCTTTATGGCAGAGGACTCGTCCGACGCGAGCTGGCCGGCCATGCCTACCGGCAGGCAGGCGCATTCAGGATCTTCTGCGGTCTCGCCGCGTTTTTGATCTTTACCGGAATTCTGCTCAGCCTTTCCCGGGCCGGGTGGATGAGCGCGCTTTTGGGGGTGACGGTGCTTCTCTGGTTATCACCGGGGCGAATGGAGGAAGGAGCAACGCCTGCTCGTTTCCGGCGACGGACAGCCATACTCCGGCGCCTGTTCATCGTGGTCTCGCTTCTTCTCCTGGTCAGCCTTTTTTATGTCGGTCCCAGCGGGAGGGAGCAGGTGGATCTCCGGCTGCAGCAGACCGTTCGAGAGGATGCGGGTATTTGGGGAAGGGCGGTCGTGTGGGTGGATACGCTGAAGATGATTCGCGATTTCCCTCTTTTCGGCGTTGGGCTGGGCTCCTGGCCGGACCTTTTCCCGCGATATCGGAGCGCTCCATGGATAGGCAATGTGTATCGTGAAGCTCACAACGACTACATCGAGCTTCTTGCCGAGACCGGCATCATCGGCTTTCTTCTCCTTGCCTGGCTCTTTTACCAGGGCGGAAGGACAATCCTGCGCGCGCTGAGTCAACCTTCAAACGTGTCAACTTTTCAACATTCTAGCGCTTTGAGCGGCTTGAACCGCTTGAACGATTTGAACGCTTTGAACTTTTCGAGGTGTCTCCTGGCCGCTCTTGTTTCCGCGTTGGGCGTCATGGCCCTCCACGAGTTCTTTGATTTCAGCCTGCAGATCCCGGCAAACGCGTTCTTGTTCACGGTGCTCTTCGCGATGGCAGTCCGCATAGCAAGCATGGAGCAGGGAGCAGGGAGCAAGGAGCGCAGAGCAAGCAGCAGGGAGCACAGAGCAGGGAGCAGGGAGCGAAGAGCATGGCGCGAAGAGCATGGCGCAAGGAGCACCTTCGGTCTCCTGAAATCCGAGTTCCGAATTCCGAGATTTCTTCGCTCCCTGCTCCCTGCTCCCTGCTCCCTGCTATCCAGTCATGGTTTACCCTTCGCCCTTTGCCTCTTGTGCGCTTCTCTATTCGTATTGGCTCTCAACCAGGAGATGGTTCCCTATCCACATGATGTGAAAGAGCCACGATCGGTCGAAGAGGCGAGGGATCTCATTTTTTCACACCCGGCGCGCCCCATCGGGCACGTCATGCTCGCTCGTCTCGATGCGAATCGGGCGCCGCTTCGCCGGCAGCTCGAGGAATACGCAGCCGCTTCGTGGCTTGAGCCCACCAACCCGTACATCCGCGACCTCTATGCGGCGAGTCTCTTGCGAATGGGGAGAGAAGAAGAAGCGCTGAGAGAAATCACAGGGTCCGCCTTTCACTCTCCGTCGCTTTCCACGCACTCTTACTTGAATGGAAGGTCTTTCTTTTGGCTCTCAGCGGCGGAGAAAAAGGCCGTAGAAGAGGGATTCAAAAAGGCTTCGGCTGAAAAGCACCCGGGGGCGATCGAGACCCTCGCCGCATTTTATGAACGCGTCGGCCGATTTTCCGACCAGGCATTACTCTATGAAGAGGCAGCCCAGAGGGCGAATGATGTGGCGGGCAAAACCATGCTACTCGTCAATGCCGGGGTTGCCTATGGCAGAGCCAAAGCTGAGGAGAAGGCGGTTGAAATGCTGCAGAAGGCAATATCGTTCAATCCAAAAGAGCTGGGAGCCTACCATCGTCTGGTAACCCTGATCTACGCTCCGAGAAAAGACTTCGAGAAGATACAGGAGCTCGTTCTGGAAGGAATCGACAACGGCGCAGATCCGTTTTCGCTAAACCTCTTGCTGGCTGAGGCGGCGCAAAGGGCGGGAAGCCCCGATGACAGCAAAGCGGCTCTGAGCGCGGCCAGGGCCGAAATCGCACAAAGGGCAAAGAAGGGTCATGATCCCTATCCTTTATATATGTCATTCGCCGACGCGGCGCGAAATGCCGGCCGGCGGGGGGACGAACAAACGGCGCTGCTTGAGGCTCTGGACCTTCGGCCCCGTTCGCCCGACGCCCTTTCGCGTTTGGCCAATCTTTACCTCCAGGAAAATAATTTCGATCGGGCCGCTCTGTACCTGGGAAGGATCGCCAGCGTCAATCCCAGCTCCGCCGGCGCATTCTTTCAGCTCGCAATGGCCGAGGAGCGCCGCTATCGCTTCGCCGCCGCCGACAAAGCCTACGCCCGAGCCATAGAGCTCGCGCCGGAGAACCACCAGTTCCGCCAGAGCTACGAAGCCTTTAAGAAACGAGTAGCGGAAAATCGACGAACCAAGGAGCAGGGAGCATGGAGCAGGGGGCAAAGAGCAGGAAACAAATGAGCAAGGAGCGGGGGAAATGAATGATAAACAGTTTCGCTTCCAGGATTTTGAGATCTGGAAGAAAGCCGCCTGCTTCAGCGGTCCTCTCTTTGAACTTGCTGACGAGTTGGAAAGCAAACGGCTCTTCCGCTTTGCCGACCAGTTGCGAGGCGCAACAATGAGCATTACTAACAATATCGCTGAAGGGTCAGGCAGCTTGTCTGACGCGGATTTTTGCGAATTTTCTAAACACAGCCCGGCGTTCTGTATTTGAGGTCGCCAATATTCTGATTCTGCTGACTAAAGATGACAGAATTGATCCGGTGAAGGTAAAACCTATGTTGAACGAGCTTGAAGAAGAGAGCCGGATGATCCTGGCCTTCCGCCGGAATCTCAAACCCTAACTCCCTGATCCCTACTGACTGTTCTATTGTGTCTGGCTCCCTGCTCCCTGTAGGCTGTGTCTGTCCGATGCTCCGTCGTCTTGCAGGCTCTTCCAGTGTTCTTTGTTCCCAACTCCATGCTCCGTGCTCTAGTGTGTTTGGCTCCTAGCTCCATGCTCCCTGCTCCCTGCACTCACATCGAAACCACCCGAATCTCTCCGCCGGCCCGTGCGGTTGACTTGAACCTCACGGAGCTCTGGGCCTACCGGGAGCTGCTGTACTTCTTTGTCTGGCGCGACATCAAGGTGCGTTATAAGCAGACGGTGATCGGGGCAGGGTGGGCTGTGATCCAGCCGTTCTTCACCATGATCGTTTTCAGCCTCTTCTTCGGCATGCTGGCCAAGATGCCTTCCGAGGGGCTCCCCTATCCGATTTTCTATTACAGCGCGCTGCTTCCCTGGATGTACTTCGCCAACGCGCTAAGCCAGGCGACCAGCGCCGTCGTCGGGCACCAGAACATGATCACCAAAGTCTACTTTCCCAGACTGATTCTGCCGCTCGCCGCGGTCGTTGCGGGACTCGTCGACTTCGGGATCGCATTCGTTATCCTGATCGCGATGATGGTTTACTACGGTATCGGCCTGACGCCGGCGTTTATGCTGCTGCCGCTTTTCTTGCTTTTAACGATTGCCACCGTCCTGGGAGTCGGCCTCTGGCTCTCGGCGTTGAACGCTATTTACCGCGACGTACGCTACGTGGTGCCGTTTCTGATCCAGTTTTGGATGTTCGCCTCGCCGGTCGCCTACCCGAGCAGTCTGGTGCCTGAGAAGTGGCGCTGGCTTTACGGCCTCAATCCCATGGCCGGCGTCATCGAAGGATTTCGCTGGTCGCTCACCGGCCAGGGCCAGCCTCCCGGCCTTTTTCTGTTCGCATCCCTCGCAGCGGTTGTCGGGGTTCTAATCGGCGGCCTGATCTACTTCCAAAAGATGGAGGGGACGATAGCGGATGTGGTGTGAACAAACGGCAAAGGGTCAAAAAAATGCAACGTGCGTTTGGCGTTCGCAGTCGCGGCGCATCTGGAGCCGGAGATTTTGCTCGTGGACGAAGTGCTGGCAGTCGGCGATTCGTGTGTGTTAAACTGAGCATTATTAAGGGCTGCGGCGCGTGGAGAACTGCGGACGGAACAAATACAAACCTCCGGTAATTTCAGGAGACGATATGGAGCAAGAACGAAAAGTTATTACGGAGCAGGGCATTGTGGACAAGATCAAAAGCCTTGAGCCTCAGCAGATCGCGGAAGTAATGGATTTCATAGAATTGTTAGCGGAGAAAAGGCGAAAGGAATCTCCCCTTGTGCGGTTTCTAAATGAGGCAGTGGGACCGGAGGTCAGGCTCGAGGAATTGCGAAAGCGACTGGCCAAGATTCCAGGAAGTATGGCTGGTGTGGTGCGGGAACAGCGCGATGAGAGAGGATGATAAGCGAATTTACTTCTTTGACACCAGCGCCTTGGTGAAACGGTACCACCAGGAAACCGGAACGGACATCGTAGATGCTGCCTTTGGGGACAGGGAGGCGGCTAAGATAATTTCCGATATCGGCGTGATCGAATTTTACTCGGCTTTCGCCAAGAAAGCGCGAATGGGGGAGATCACCGAAGAGGATTTCCGCGAAACAATCAGGGGATTGGCGCAAGATATCCGGAGCGGAACGATCGAGCTAACACCTCTTAGCGACAGCGATAAAAAGGAAGCTGTGACGCTCATTGAAAAGCACGGCTTATCCAAAAACTTGAGGACACTGGATGCTATGCAGTTGGCAGTGATGAAAAGGTTCGGCTCACAGATCATAACACGGGTCTATTGTGCTGACCGTCTGTTTGTTGCCTCGATTGAGGAGGAAGGGTTCACCGTTACGAATCCAGAGGCTCAGCTCCTGGTCAATCGATAAAACCGAATAGACTTTCGCATTCTAAATCCGAATTCCGCAGTCCCAAATTCGAAATGTTGTTTCTGTCGTCTGATCTCTGACTTCTGGCTTTTATAAACTCCGCAATCCGAAATTCGAATTCCGAAATGTTTTTGTTTGGTAAGGCACGGGAGTTGGCGCAAATGACACGTTGGGAATTCGAGGAATTGTTGGGACAGCGACAGATTTCACGGCAATACTTGTAGGAGGATTGGGAAGAGGACATCCGATACTGCTCTGGGGGCTTAGCGATCGTGGTGGATCGATCCTGATGCGTAAAATCATCATCAATGGAGATTTCAGCCGATGCGATATATGATTCGTTGGAGCAGTCAGGGAAGATTCCTCATGGGTGGAGGCCCGCGCGCGGAGGGGTACGAAAAGTTAAAGTGAAGAATCCACAGATGCTGACGGCTCTCCGTGCCCGCCATTCTGGAGAATGGCGGAAAGTATACCGGCGCGGTCGCGACGGCACAGAAATTCACTATTTGAACACCGGCGAACTGGTAAGGTTTGGGGGATCAAGGTAAAGTGAGATTCGCCATGTTACAACCGGCCTCTTTGGCAATCCTCCAGCTGCTTGATAGCAAGACGGTACCGGATAAAGAAGTGCGGTACCTCATCGGCTGGCAAGCGTTGGTCCTTGTGGAGTTGTTGCAGCGTCGCCTAGTGACGGTGCGATACGCGGAACAGATGCTCTTTAATCTCGATGTCGTGCAAAGATTGGATCGACGCCGTTTAAGGGATTGCGTGGAGGTGGTTGATTGGGGGATGCAGCTCGAAGACTGGGAAGCGCATACGCCTGAGCATCTCACGGAAGCCCTGTCCAGGATCGGGGGCTTGGCGCAGCGCTTACTGGCGCCACGAAACAGAGCGCAGGCCAAAAGAAAAAACAAAAAGCAAATCCGCATACGTCCGCGGTCGGCGGGTAGGCAAGCTGACGCAAACCGATAGCAAAACATACGTGCTGGTGATAAGTGGGCCTGTTAAAGCTTGGACAAATAGTACGGCTGCAGCGTGATTCGCATCGCTCTTATCCACATATGCGTACCAGGCACCGGTGTCTGCAAAAACCAAAGGAGAGGGCAATTGCCTATTCCTTGCGATAAAGATATCGATCGTGGGACGTCGAGATATCGCTCAGGCCGCTTTCGCCGATTCCGGCCAAGTCGGCAAGGGCACCAAGACTCAAAGGGGGATTGGCACTGGATTTCATCCGGAGTTAACCGGACGAGAAAATATTTATCTCAACGGCGCGATTCTTGGAATGAAAAAGGCGGGAAATGCCGACCCTTAACCATTTGGATGTCGCCGAGATCTTCCTCCAGGATAGTCGAGAAGCCTTGGGTCGCAAAGCTCTTCGCACGGCTTTGTCGAGAGCGTATTATGCTGCCTATCACGCTTGCGTGGCTTTGTTTGAGTATTATGGCTATCGCCCGCAAAACTTCGTTGGACGGCGCGGGGGTAGCGCGGCGCGCTGGGAACACGGAATCATCGTTCGCCGTCTTCTTATTGAGTTCACGGAGCGGCGGCAAGCCGTGAGCCCCGATGCAGGGTGGGGCATACGCCGGTTATACGCTGACCGTATTCTCGCTGATTATGAAGTGGAGGCTTTGTTCGAAGAAGTGTATGTCCGAGAGAGTGTGCAACTAGCGGCGCGTATAGTGAGCGAGGTCCGAATCGCCGTTACCGGTTCACCTTGACGAGGCGATCCCTTTGGCCTAAGATCGGATTGCTAGGGAGAGGCGTTATGCAAGAGACAAATCATGTACATGGATCAGTGGTGAGGAAAGGGTTGGCTGAGGTGGTAGAGGAATACGTGGGTGAGTTGCGTCAGCGGTTCCCGCAAGCCGAGTGTGTATTGGATGAACCAGGTTACGGGGACGAAGATATCATCGTCCGAGTGTACGGTGATCCGGCCAAACTGAGTGCATTGTCCAATGCCGCCGCGCAACTGAGCGCGGAGTTTGACACGAGGTACGACGTTTTTATCCTGCCTCTGGTGAGCCCCCTGTCCGAATGTCCAGTGAAACGGTAACGAGTACGTTCGTTAGCGGATTAAAAAGGGAGCAGGCTTGCCAACTTCGGTATCCAAGCAAAAGTTTAGCCCTTGGAAATGAAGCAGTAGGCGTCCAATCGATTAAACCCCGAACCCAGTCGGCTCGCTGAAACAGTCCGCCATTCGCCTTTCGCAATCCGAAAGTCTTTTCATTTGCTATCCGCCATTGGTCATTTTACGTCTGATCTCTGACCTCAGAAAAGCAGAAAGCGGAAAGTAGAAACCGGAAATGCAAGGCCGATTAACGGAAGAGTTCCGGGCGCGGACCAAGGAGTTCGCGGCTCGGACAATTCGCCTGTACGTGAAATTGCCGAGAGATAGAGAGCACGTGAGAGTCTGCGGCAGACAGATGCTGCGAGCCGGGACCTCGGTCGCTGCCCACATTCGTGAAGCGTCGCGGGCGCGGTCCGATGCAGAGTTTATTTCGAAAGTTGGCGGAGCGATCCAGGAAGCGGACGAATCCGCTCTTTGGCTCGAACTACTGCGTGAAGAATGCGGTATCGCCCCAACAGATACGCTGCCGCTGGAGAAAGAAGCGGACGAGCTTATCGCCATATCCACTACGATGATCAACCGGACGCGAGATGGGAAAAAGCAGAAAGTAGAAAATGGAAAGTAGAAATTTGGACAATAAAAAGATGATTTGTTTTCTGCTTTCTGTTTTCTCAATTTCTATTTTTCTTTTGCCTGCTTTCCCAATTTTCCCGGTGAGCTAATTTCAGCTTTCTTCTTTCTGCTTTCCCAATTTTAAAGATGTCTGACGTAGCAATCAGGGTTGAAGGTTTAAGCAAGCTTTACCGCATCGGAGAGCGCGA
>JACQUW010000251.1 GCA_016210115.1 Deltaproteobacteria bacterium
CGGTGATAGGTCTCAAGCAGCTTAAAAACCGCCTGGGAGATGAAAAGGTGGAGCTCATTGTCCGCTCGCTTCCCCTCTTCGGGCCCATCATCGTTTCAGTATCCCTCGCCCGGAGCTTCTTCACCTTGAATCTCCTCCTCAAAGCGGGAATGAACATAAAAGACGCTCTTTCGATCGCTTCTTCCTCTCAAACCTCCCGCGCGCTTCGAGCTCGCGGTTTCGCTTGCTATAATGGCGATTCTCACCACGGCCGCCATCCCCTATTTCATCCGGCAGGCTGAAACGGTAGCGGCACAAAAAGTGGCTGAGGAGGTATCGACTATCCAGGATGCCGCAAGGCTGTACTATCTCACCAACGGCGCTTGGCCGGATTCCATCCCAATGCTTAAAGACGCCGGCTTTCTCAGTCCCTTCTGGCCGGCGGTGAACCCGTGGGGCGGCAGCTATTCAATCAGCTCAACCCCGACGATTTTGACGGTGGCAACAATCCTTCCAGGTTTCGTGGGAGGCGTTCTTGCCAGAGCGCTCCCTGGCGTCTCTTCATCGCCGGCAGGGAATAATCTAACCGTTGCCTCCACCATCCCCTCTCCCGGGCAGCAGGCGAGCATCAAGCTCGTTGAAGATACCGCCAACAAAGCGTTGGAAATGGCAATGGGTTCCGCCGTTCCGCCTCACGGGGATATCATTGCGATAAGATCCGACAAAACTAAAAGCCTCTGTCCTACCGGCTACGTGGCGATCCGGGCGGGTGAAGGCGGGGGAGAGCACAACTTGACTTTCTGGTGCCAGAGCATCGCCCGGCAGTAATTCAATGGCTGCTTGGTGAGCTTGGTCGAGCAGAATGAGGCGACCAAAGCCTTTTAGTTGCTTCCCTCGAATAAGCTACGGCAACAGCTGACCCAATCCTCCCATACTCGGTCGAAATCGGGAATGCTCTTCAATCAGCGGCTTCATCTGATTTGCCCATGCTTCTTTATTTCACTCTTTCAAGTTGTCTGATGTCAATCCCGAAAGATCGGGATCGATTTTCCGCACCTGGCATTTCTTTTTGAAAGTCTCTACCAGCTCTCCGGCTTCAAATTTCTCCTTCAAGTGGCAAATCATGAACCAGAGATCATAAAGGTCACGCGGCCGGGGCCATTTTTGCTGCTGCTGAAGCAAGGTCCTCATCTTTTCTGCCACGATCTCGGTCTTGCTGTAGGACGCGATCGTAAATTCCCCAAGATCTGAATAGCGCGGCGTGACAACGGATGTGACTGCTTTCGTCAACACCGGCTCATCGAAAGTTAGATGAATCTTCACAGTTGGAAGTCCTCTGGTTCGCATGCCGCCGCGGCTGTACTCTACCGGAATCTCTACCTGGAAATCTCCAGGGATAGTGCGTGGTTCTTTGGTTCTGATCCGAATGCCGGAAGATTCCTGGATCCGAGAAGCCGTCTGATTGAGAATCTCTTTGGCAGCCTCCAAGCCGCCGAGATCGGGGTCGCAAGTGAAGTCCAGATCCTCGGAGAAACGATACCCTTTATAATAGCAGTGCCTCAGACAGGTCCGACCCTTAAACACCCATCCCTTGGCCAGCAAGTTCTGAAGCGACAAACCCCGCAAAATCCAGAGTAGGACGTAGTCCTTCTCGACTTGATCGAAGCGCAAACCTTCCTCTTCCGCAGTTCGATGAAGTTCTACGCTTGTGATCACCGGCTTACCTCCGCATTGATCAAAAGCCCCCACCGCCGGCTATATTTCCCCCTCTTTGGGAGTGTGGGATCGAGTGGAGAAAAACCAGCTCCGAAAGACAGGGTCTTTCGCAGAATCTCAGGATTTCCCAACCCCAGGGCTTCCATTAAAAAGCCCAACCGTTTCCCTACAGCCGTGTTGCCGATCTTGACTGCATATTCGCGAAGTTTCTCCTCGTTCAATTCTTGCCACGATTGAGCCAACGCCTTGGAGATCTCACCGACTCCGCCCACGTATTTTGGAAGATCTAATCCGTCGATGATGGTCTTCTCTTTATCCGTAATGGAGAAAGGTTGTTCGTTGATCCAATCCTTTTCAATCCCAAAGAATTTTCTTGGCTGAACAGAGACGATCTGAAAGTTCACACCCAGTGTTTCCCTAATACTCTTTTGGACATGATGATTCGTTGCTACAAAAACTGTCCGGGGAATCTGCTCTGTCATGCCGTGATGGTTGACAGCAGACCAGTACGCGACGGCGGCGGGCGAAACCAATTCCATCGCTATCAGGAATTCGTGAAGTTGGGGTACACGGGTCTCGCCGGACGAGAGCGGGATCACTACGAACCCCGCCCCGCTTAATTCGACGGATCCAGCCCTTCCGCTCCAGGCGATCTAAAAACTGGGGAGCCACAGCATCATCCGCAAAGAGCGCGTCCTTTCGCCAGCGTGTTAGATTTCAAAACACTATGAATAGTCTATTGACTTTATTGGTTCGAAATTGTAACTTTATAACGCGTTTAGAGGAAACCGGCCGCTTGGCATCGGACAGTAATCACAGCTGGTTTTGCGGGTCTTGTATCCTTTTAGCTTTAAAGTGCTCCTCCTGATGGTCTTTGATACCAAAGGTTAGCGGCCATTGCTTTTTGAAGGAGGAATTATGGGCATTACACAAGAAGAGCTTGGACGAAGACTTAAGGCAGCGCGGGAAGCGTGCAGGATGACGCAAGACGAAGTCGGGCGCCGGCTGGGCCTGTCTCGCTCGACTGTGGCCCAGATGGAGCTCGGTAACCGTGCCGTCAATAGCCTTGAACTCGACCAGCTTGCCTACCTCTTCGGTCGAGACATCAAGGACTTCCTTGCTAAGGAGTTTCACGAGGAAGACGCCATGGTTGCGCTTTTCCGTGCTCACCCGGAGGTCGCAGACCAGGAGCAGGTGGTCGAGGCCCTGCGTCATTGCCTGGCTCTGGGGCGTGAGGTGACGAACCTTGAGCGTCTGCTCGATATCCGTCGGGAAGTCATGGCGATTGCCCAGTATTCCGTGCCTCAGCCAAACAGCAAGTGGGAGGCAGTCCAGCAAGGAGAGCGCATCGCCGAAGAGGAACGGCGGCGCTTGGGGTTAGGAATCGTCCCGATAGCCAACGTAGCTGAGGTGCTGGAGACTCAAGGTGTACGCACTGCTGTGGTGGATCTGCCAGAGGACATATCCGGCATGACGCTGAGCGAGCCTGATGTTGGCCTCTTCGTTGTCATAAATCGCACTCACCATTTTCTGCGACGCCGCTTCTCCTATGCCCATGAATATGCCCACGTGCTTTTTGATCGAGAACGCTCGGGCACCGTAAGCCGGACGGAAGACCGTGACCAGCTCATCGAGGTTCGCGCAAATGCTTTTGCCGCGAACTTCCTCATGCCCGAGGAGGGCGTGCGGCAGTTTATTGCCGCACTTGGGAAAGGTCAGCCCAGCCGTTCTAACGTGAATGTGTTTGACGAAAAAGGAGTGTCAGAGGTCTTATCCCGGGCAGAGCCCCAGAGCCAAGACATTCAAATCTACGATGTGGTGCACCTCGCCCACCATTTCGGAGTTAGCCGCCTTGCAGCTCTCTACCGGCTCCGGAATATGCGGCTGATCACCGACACGGAGCTTGGTCATCTAAAGAAACTCGAGGAGCAGGGAATTGGTGGTGAGCTTGCGGCGCTCCTGGACCTTCCCGAGCCGGATCACATTGCAGCAAGGAACGAATTCCGGCACCGATTCTTGAATCTAGGGTTGGAGGCTTTGCGAAGAGGCGAGATAACCCACGCGAAACTGAGGGAGCTTGCGCAGATGGTCGAGCTTAGCTCGGAAGATCTCCAAAGGTTGCTTCGAGATTCGGGGCTCAGCAATGAAGAAGAAGGAGACGTCCTCGTCCCGGATGCATAAGACGTGCGACCTTCTGCTCTTTCACCGACGTGTGTTCTCGATGCCAACTTTCTCATCAACCTGATTCACGCGGCACGTCTGGACCTGCTCGCAGGCGTCGGCTCCTTCAGGTTCGTTGTGCCTGACGAAGTTGTTGCAGAGATTACTGAAGCTTCGCAGCAGCACCAATTGCGAGACGCGCTGAACAGAGGATATGTCCATCAAGAATCCATTACGGACCCGGCCGAACTTGCTAACTATGCCCAACTTCGTGGATTAATGGGAAAGGGAGAGGCAGCATGCCTTGCCCTGGCTGAATCACGCGGGTGGGTCCTTGTCTCTGATGAGAAGGGGCGATTCCGTCGGGAAGTCATAAGCCGGCTCGGATCGGGACGACTCTTAACTACAGCCGGATTTTTTATAACCGCGATCCGTGTAGGGATAATGTCGATCGAGGAGGCGGACGAGGCAAAGAAACTTTTAGAGCAACATCGGTTCCGGATGAAATTCCGGTCTTTTCGAGAGGTCATCTAAGCTGTTCGGCAGGGGCGGGCGATCCGGCTGGACAACAGGGACAATTCGCTAACGAGCGGCAAAAAAACGGTCAACTGCAATCGCGATTCATTCGTGAGTTTATTTTGGCTCTAGGATAACAAGAGACTCTTGTTAAATCGGAGGATTAATAAACTCTCGAAATTGCGGTCGGTTTAATAATCTGCTAGTTTAACAAGCATGGCTAGTTCTACAGGCAGCAAAATAAACCAGCTCCTCAAGGTATGGCCGTCCGGCACGGTGGCGGTGTTGCC
>JACQUW010000271.1 GCA_016210115.1 Deltaproteobacteria bacterium
CCGTACCTCTACTCCACCTATGAGGGCGAGGACGAGGCCGAGCCGACGCAGCGAAAAAAAATCATGATCTTAGGAGGAGGACCGAACCGGATCGGTCAGGGAATCGAGTTCGACTACTGCTGCGTTCACGCGGCTTTTGCGCTCAAGGAGGACGGCTACGAGACGATCATGGTCAATTGCAATCCCGAAACGGTGAGCACGGATTATGATACGTCGGACAAGCTCTATTTCGAGCCGCTCACCCTGGAAGATGTGCTGAACATTGTGGACCGGGAAAACCCGGATGGCGTTATCGTCCAGTTCGGCGGTCAGACCCCGCTGAGGCTCGCCCTCGCTTTGGAGAGGAAGGGAGTGAAAATCATCGGCACGTCACCCGACAGCATCGATCTGGCAGAGGACCGGGAAAGATTCAAGGGATTGCTTGACAGGCTGGGGATCAATCAGCCGGCCAGCGGCATAGCCCGCTCTTACGATGAGGCTCTCGATATTGCGGAGAGGCTGGGCTACCCGGTATTGGTTCGTCCGTCCTACGTCCTTGGCGGGCGCGCCATGGAAATCGTCTTCGACCAGAAAACGCTGCAGCACTATATCACGCACGCCGTCGCAGCTTCTCCGGAGCATCCGATTCTAATCGACAAATTTTTGGATGACGCCATCGAGGTAGATGTGGATGCGCTGGCCGATGGAGAGTCTGTGGTCATCGGGGGAATTATGGAGCACATCGAGCAGGCGGGAGTCCACTCCGGAGACAGCGCCTGCACGCTTCCACCCAAGTCCATTGCGCCGGAGATTCAGAACGAGATCCGTCGCCAGACGATTGCGCTGGCGCGGGCGCTGGATGTGCGGGGTCTCATGAACGTCCAGTTCGCCATAAAGGAGAAGGATGTTTACGTTCTCGAAGTCAATCCCCGCGCCTCCCGGACCGTTCCCTTCGTAAGCAAAGCGATCGGTGTTCCTCTGGCCAAACTCGCCGCGAGAATCATGGTGGGAAAAAAGCTTTCCGAGCTCGGCTTGACGAGGGAGGTGATCCCGAAGCATATTTCGGTGAAGGAAGCCGTGTTTCCTTTTAACAAGTTTCCGGGCGTCGACACGCTTTTGGGACCGGAGATGAAATCGACCGGAGAGGTCATGGGGATGGACGCTGGTTTCGGGCTTGCTTTCGCCAAAGCGCAACTGGGTGGGGGCGTGCGGTTGCCTCTTCGGGGAAAGGTGTTCATGAGCGTGCGGGATGAAGACAAAGAAAGAGTGAGCGCAATTGCCCGGAGGCTTCATCAGCTTGGATTTGAGATCCTCGCAACGCGCGGAACGGCGGCTCACTTCCGGCTCCGCGGCGTTCCCGCCGAGGTTGTCAATAAGGTGCAAGAGGGAAGCCCGCACGTAGCGGAAGCGATCCGAGACGGCGAGATCTCGATGGTGATCAACACGCCTGCCGACGCCCACTCCCATGCGGACTCCTACTATCTCCGGCGCCAGGCGCTGGATTATCAGGTGCCCTACTTCACGACTATCGCTGGAGCCGAAGCCGCGGCGGAGGGAATCGAAATTCTAAGCCGGCGGGAGTTGGACGTTCAGGCGCTTCAAGATTACCAGACGGCGACGAATGGAGAAAGATGAGGGACCGATGATGAGGGAAGAAACCTCATCCCCTCAATCTTCCAATTACCTGATCACCCGCATTTCCCCCGAAACCTGCTTTCGCTCTCTTCGAGATCCTCTCCGCTTTCTAAAAGGCGTCGGACCCAAAAGAGCGGCTCAATTGGAGACTCTTGGTCTTTCGAGCGTGGAAGATCTGCTCTATCACTTGCCGTTCCGTTACGAAGATCGGCGGACGATTCGAAGAATTCGCGAGGTGACGATCGGCGCGGAGGAGAGTGTTATCGGACAACTCGTCAGGCTGGAGAAAAAGTTCATTCCCAAAAGGAGGCGGCAGATCCTTCTGGGAACGCTCACCGATGGGACAGGCAATCTCACCCTGGTCTGGTATCACGCAGCGCCTTACCTGGTGAATGGGCTCGCTCGGGGACAGGCGCTCGTCGTTCACGGAAAGGTGGAACGAGGACTCGGGAGTGAAAAAAGAATCGTCCACCCTGATTTCGAGATTGTCGGGCCGGGAGATGCGGAAGATAAAGAGAGGATCTTGCCCATTTACTTTAGGCCGGGAGGCGTTCCCCTGGGAAGCATGCGCCGCTGGCTCGCGGAGGCGCTGGCCGAATACGCGCGGTTTCTGCCCAGTTTCATCCCCGAGAGCATCGCCCAACGAAAAGGATTGCTGGACCTAAAGCAATCCATGAGTCACGTGCATCATCCTCCGAAAACGGCCGATCTGATCGCATTGAACCGGTTCACGTCAGCCGCGCACCGCTCGATCCTTTTCGATGAATTCTTTTATCTCCAGCTCGGTCTCGGACTCAGGAGAAAATACCGGAGTTTGTCGGAGGGAATCTCCTTCAGCGAAACGGCGGGAAAGCTCACGAAGCAAATGCGGGGTTCGCTCTCGTTTCATTTGACAAAGGCGCAGGAGCGGACTCTGGCCGAAATTTATTGTGACATGCAGTCATCGGGCCCCATGCAGAGGTTGGTTCAGGGAGACGTCGGTTCGGGAAAAACCATTGTCGCGTGGCTTGCCAGCGTTCGGGCCATCGAGAATGGTTTTCAAGCCGTCTGGATGGCTCCCACCGAGATACTTGCCGAGCAGCACTTTCAAAACCTGCAGGGCTTTGCTGCAGCGCTCTCCGTTCCCTGTGCGCTTCTCATGGGTTCTCTCCCGGCCCGGGTCAAAAAGGAGACGGCCACCAGAATCGAAAACGGGGAGGTTGCCTTTGTTGTCGGAACTCATGCTCTCATTCAGGAGGGGATTAGAATACCTCGGATGGGTCTCGGAGTCATCGATGAACAGCACCGCTTCGGCGTTATGCAGCGCAGAACGCTGCAGCGGCTCCTAAGCGAGAATTCAGGGGAAACGGCATTGCGGCAACCCGATATTCTGTTGTTGAGCGCGACCCCGATTCCCAGAAGCCTGGCCATGGTGCTCTACGGAGATCTGGAAATTTCTTTTATGGACGAAATGCCGCCGGGGCGGCTCCCGGTTTTGACTCGTCTGTTCCACGAGAAAAACCGCGCCGCGGCATACGAACAGGTGCGCCAGGAAGTCTTGAAGAATCGACAGGCATACGTGGTTTACCCGCTGGTTGAAGCTTCGGAGCGCCTTCAGCTCAGGGACGCTACGAGAATGGCGGAAGAGCTTTCCCGAGGAGTGTTCAAAGAATTTCATGTGGGGCTCATTCACGGCAGGATGAATTCCGAGGAGAAAGAGCGGGTGATGCGGCGCTTCAAGGACGGGAGCCTCCAGATTCTCGTGGCGACCACGGTAATCGAAGTGGGCATCGACATTCCTAATGCCAGCGTCATTTTGATCGAGCACGCGGAGCGGTTCGGGCTCTCGCAACTGCACCAGCTTCGCGGAAGGGTGGGTAGGGGATCCCACAGTTCGCAGTGTCTGCTTGTCCATTACGGCGCCGGCAGCGAAAATGCGGCGCAACGCCTCGCGGTTATGGAGAAGGAGCACAGCGGATTCAAAATCGCTGAAGCGGACTTGAAGCTCAGGGGGCCGGGCGATTTTCTCGGCACCCGGCAATCGGGACTTCCCGACTTCCGTCTGGCCAACCTGGCGCGCGATTCGCAGATTCTTTTTAACGCGAGGCAAGAGGCGATGGAATGGCTCGCCCAAGATCCGTCGCTCGAAAGCGCAGAATCGGCGCCTCTTAAAACGGTTCTAAAATACCGCTGGGGTCAAAGGCTCGAGCTCGGGAGTATAGGATAGCGCTGGGGAATTCCTATGGCTTCCTTGTCGCAGGTTGGCTCCAATAAATTGGTTCTTGGCGTTGGCAGCCTTTGTTTCTCGTTCCACGATAGCCTTCATCAGCCTTTCGATCTATCCGTGGATTATAAACCCCGATCCGACAAGAAATTCTGCTCATTAAACGATGCGGCGAGCGAGCATTTCGTATCCCTTCGAGGGGCCTATCCTCTGAGGCCTCACGGGACGTGTAACGGCACTGTTCCCAAGGCCGAAAAGGATGTCGGATCGGGCAAATTGTAGGCAGTGGCGGAAATTAGGTTGCGCACGGCACATAACTTGCGCTATAACGGCCGCCAGTCGAGGTCAGGAGAATGAAAAAATGGTTTGTCCCCTTGTTTGTCATGGCCTTGTTTTTTCTTTTTGGCTACGGCCTTCTTCCTTCGGAGGCAGCCTCCCCTGCTACCAAGGTCGTGTTAACCTATGCCAATCTGGGCGAAAGGGCCGCGGCTCAGTATGTGGCGGAAGATCAAGGCTTTTTTCGTAAGCATGATTTAGATGTCCGGTTGGTGTACATCGGGTCTGGGTCCGCGGCAATGGCGGCACTGGCTGGAGGCTATGCTCAGATTTACACAAGCTCGGCTTCAGGCGCGACGCTCGGTGCTATCGCGGGTGGAGATGTGGTTTTCGTCGCGGGCTTGATTAACAAGCTTACCGGGGCTTTCGTGGCAGCCTCTGAAATCAAGAGCCCTGCTGAATTGAAGGGAAAGAGGATCGGTGTGACGAGCATTGCGGGAGGCAACTGGGAGCGCACCATGTTGGCCCTTGATCACTGGGGACTCGCTCCAGAGCGAGACGGCATCACCATAAGGGTTATAGGGAACGACTCTGCGCGCGCCCAGGCACTGGCTGCCGGAATGATCGATGGGACACTTGTCGATTACGCTTTTTCCGCGCCGCTCGAACGACAAGGGTACCCGGTTCTGGCCGATCTGGCCAGGCTCGGCATCCCTTACCAGGGCATTGGAGTCTTGACCCGCCGGATGTTTGTCAACCAGTACCCTGAGACCATAGAGAAAATTCTTAAGAGTCTTGTGGAGGCGATCTCATTCATCCGTCAACCCGCTAATAAGGCAGCCGTATTAAAGAGTCTTGCGCGGGGATCTCGCCTGACCCGGATCGAGGACGCGGTAGGGACTTACGACAGAATGGTAACCCTCTATGACCGCCGGATTTACCCTGATCTGGCCGGTATTCGTAAAGTCATCAGCCTCCATAGCATTAAAAGCGAGAGTATCCGCCGGCTAAAAGCGGAGGAGATAGTGGATGAAAGGTTCGTGAGGAAGTTGGAAAAGGAAGGCTTATTCTAAATCTTCGTTTCAAAGGAGGAGTCCCATGTTGACCATTGTTCACGTGGTCAATCAGTTTTTTGCAGGTATCGGCGGGGAAGAGAAGACCGAAACGCCGGTAGGAGTTTTGGAGGGAGCTTCGGGCGCCGCTCGTGGGTTGCAAGCGCAACTCGGCGAGCAGGCCAATGTGGTCGCGACGATTTATTATGGCGACAACTACTTTCATGAGCATCCTGAGGAGGCGACGGACGCCATCCTTCGTGAGGTGCGCTCCCGAAAGCCACAGGTAGTCGTTGCCGGACCTGCATTTAACTCAGGGCGGTATGGTCTAAGTTGCGTCGCAATCTGTAACGCCATAGCCGAGGCTTTGGAGATTCCCTGTGTCACGGCCATGCATCCCGAGAATCCAGGCGTTTCGATGTACGAAAACTACCACAACCTGAAGATTTTTCTTCTCCCCACCGCAGAGACGGCCGCGGGCATGAGCGACGCTCTGGATGCCCTGGCGCGGTTCGCCTCTCGTTTGGGAAGCGGCGTGAGTATACGTTCTGCGCGTGAAGAGGGATACCTCCCCCGCGGGATCCGCCGACAGGAGCGTGTTGATCGCCCGGGAGTAGAGCGGGCCATCGATATGCTCCTTAGCGATCTAAAGGACGAGCCATTTGTTAGTGAAATACCACTGCAGATTTGGGACCAGGTATCGCCTGCGCCGCCGCTGCGTGGGCTTTCATCAGCTACAATCGCCATCGTGAGCACGAGCGGCGTGGTGCCCTGGGGCAACCCGGACGGCTTTAAGACCTACAGAAACACCTACTGGCGGAAATACAGCATCGCCGGCCTAAACACTATGGAGCCGGGCCAATGGGAAGCAGTGCACGGCGGTTATGACGTTTCGTTTATGAATCAGAATCCCCGCTATGGGGTTCCGCTGGATGCTCTGCGAGCGTTGGAGGCTGAAAAGATTATCGGACGAATTCACCCTTTCTTTTATGTGGTCCCCGGGAATCAGGGATCCCCTTCCGTAATGCGACAAATTGGCCAGGAGATCGCGTCGGATCTCAAGAAAGAGAGCGTCGATGGCGTGCTCCAAGTCGCCACCTGAGGAACCTGCAGTCGCAGCGGCGCTGTGATAAGCAAGGAACTCGATCGAGCAGGTCTGCCAGTAGCTCTAGTCACCGCAATGTACCCTTTAGCAGAACAGGTGAGAGCGAGCCGCATCGTTAAGGCCGTGAAGATACCGCACCCGTGCGGTGATCCTAGTTTGCCTGCGGAATTGGATGCGCAGCTTCGACGCGTAATAGTCGAAACGGCCTTGAAGGCCATCCAAACCGAGGTGAGCCGGACAACCCTTTTCTTTCCCGCCTTAGCGATGAGCGCATGAAGGGAGGAGCGCGATGCGTATGGAGTTGGCAGAATTTCCGGTAAAGACAATACGCCTTGGCAATCGTTTCCATTATGACTCAGGGATCTTAGAGGTCGATCAAGAGGAACTCGTAGCTCTGGTCTTAGAGGATCCGCGGGTAGAGGATGCGTCGGTGGCTGTTGTAGCCCCTGGGGAGAGAGTCCGTATCACTGGCATCCGAGACGTAGTAGAGCCAAGAGTAAAGGTCCAGGGGGGAGGCCAAGTCTTTCCAGGCGTACTTGGCCCTGTAGAGCCTGTGGGCGACGGACGAACCCACCGTCTGTCAGGGATGGCTGTGGTGGCTGCTGCGGGATACGAAGGTATCATCCGTGCCGGGAACGCGGTCCAGCGCAGTGCCATCCTCGATATGTGGGGCCCGGGGGCCGATATGTCCCGCTTTGCGTCCCTGGTGAATTTGGTTTTGATCCTGAGGCTGCCTAAAGGACTTCCGGAAATTGAAGCACATACCGCGATTCAGTGCAGTGAGTGTAAGGTGGCGCGGAGGCTTGCGGAGGTTACGGTGGGGCTGGAACCCAAACGCGTTGATACGTACGACCTAAGCCAAGAGAAAGCTGGCCTGCCTCGGGTCGTGCTCATTCAGGGCTGTCTGACCGATAGTCATCATCCCCATTCTGGCGTTGGCTACTACGGGATCTCTCTTCGAGAATCTCTGGCTACCGTAGCGCATCCCAACGAGTACTTGGATGGAGCCGTGACTATAAACGCCACGCGAGGGGTGGGTTATTCGCCAACGATTTGGGATTGGCAGAATCACCCCTTGATCTTTGGCCTGTATCGCGAACATGGCCGGCGATTGAATTTTGTTGGCACGATCCTGGAAAGAATCCGCTTCGAGACTTCCCAGGGAAAAGACTTGATTGCCCAAAACACGGCGCAACTCGCGGAGGCCCTGCGTGCTGACGGGGCGTTGGTAACCTGGCTGGGCTCGGGCAATGCCTTTGTGGACGTGATGCTTACAGTTCGAGCCTGCCGTAGACGTGGCATTAGAGCGGTACTGGTAACTTATGAACACGGCGGAAAGGATGGAACTGATTTTCCGCTGCTTTATTACGTAGAGGAAGCCACAGCCATAGTCAGCACCGGTACGCGTGACGGTACGGTGGAGTTGCCAGAAGCCGACAGGGTAGTAGGCCCTTATGAACAGCTTCAGATCCTGAGTTATCCCGGGGCGCCGGTGGTCTCAGCGGCCGGCCCTTTAAGCCTGGACGCCCGAGATATGGTCATTGGGTCGGTTGATAACTGGGGTGGGCAATCCTGGGCGTGTAGCGCCTACTAGGCAGGCGATTGCCAGTTTTTGAAGCTCTCACTTACAAACATACTTCATGCGCTTTGAGTACTTTGAGCCCTCCTCGATAGAGGAGGCGAGGGAGGTACTGCGCCGGGGCAATGGCCAGTACAAGATCCTCGCCGGGGGCACAGATATAATCAACCAGCTTCGTCGCCGCGCGGTAACCTGCGAAGGGCTTGTGAACATCAAGCGGTTACCAGGTATCGGTTCCTGGTCTGCCGAACCAGGGAAGGGGCTGCACATCGGTGCTACTACGTTGATGCGGGAGCTGGAGACCTCTCGCGTTGTAGCCGAGCGATTCCCATCTCTGGTCGACTCCTTGAAGGTCATCGGATCGATACAGCTGCGTAATATCGCCACCATCGGTGGCAACCTGTGTAACGCCTCACCGGCTGCGGACACCGCTCCTTCGTTCATCGTGCTAGGCGCAAGCGCCACATTTTTGGACGGTGGCTCTATTCCGCAGACCGTACCCATAGAGGAATTTTTCGCGGGGCCGGGTCGCTCCATCCTCGCTACGGAAGGTCTTCTTCTAAGGGTGGACGTGCCTGAGCCGGAGCGGTTCACGGGCGACGGTTTTGAGCGGTTAACGCCTCGAAGCGCCATGGATATTGCCATCGCCAGTGCTGCTTCTCGAGTCACCCTGGATACATCCAGCGGTAGAGTCGTGGATGCAGCGATAGCTTTAGGGGCGGTGGCACCGAGGCCGTTGCGTGCCCGAAAGGCGGAAGATGTCTTGCGGGGCAAGGAGCCCACGCCGGAGCTGCTGGCAAAGGCAGGCGCGACAGCGAAGGAGGAGTGCAACCCTATCGACGACCTCCGCGGCACAGCGGCTTACAGGCGAGCGATGATTGCTGTCTTAGTGCGGCGAACCCTTGAGAAGTCAATCGAGCGGGCCAACCGGAGGGCCGGCACGTGAGTTTGCCGATCTTGGGCTTCGTGAATCAGCGCATGATGCGAGTTTTCCCTTAGTGCCAGAGGACACGATGAAACAGCGCTATATACTGAACATCAATGGACGGGTTCGAGAGACGGACGCTGAACCTTTGCAGTCTCTACTAGACGTTCTGCGAGAAAACCTGCGGCTCACCGGCACTAAAAAGGGATGCAACGAGGGGGAATGCGGTTCCTGCACCGTGATGCTCGATGGGAAGCCGGTGGTATCTTGCATGGTCCTGATTGGCGACGCGCGAGACAAAGCGATACTCACTATCGAGGGGCTGTCGCATGAGGGAAAGCCTCACCCGATCCAGCTCCAGATGGTAAACCACGGTGGCGTGCAGTGTGGCTACTGCACCCCCGGCATCATCATGAGCGCTTACGCTCTTCTCAATGAAACCCTTAGCCCGACTGACGACGATATCAAATTCGCGATTTCCGGAAACATCTGCCGCTGCACGGGCTACAACAAGATTGTGGAAGCGGTGCGGGCGGCCGCAGCAGACCTGCGCGATCGTAGCCGCGCAGCGAAACGGAGCAACCTGAACCCTGGCTTGTGATGATGCAGAAACGACGGTCTGAAACAATGAGTGGCGCCCACCAGTACCGCTGGATCGGCGAGAGCGTAATCAAGCCGGATTCCGGGGAGAAGGCGCTGGGCATCACCCAATATGTAGGTGACATGCAGATGGCCGGGATGCTCCACGCTCGCATCCTGTGGGCTGGCATCCCCCATGCGATCATTCGCGGTATTGATACCACCGCTGCAAAGAAAGTAGCGGGGGTGCGAGCTGTGCTCACAGCGGCCGACATCCCTGGCGTCAACCGATATGGCCTGGCGGTGCCCGATCAGCGGGTATTGGCCGACGACAAGATACGTTCCGCCGCCGACCCTGTCGCGCTGGTAGCGGCGGAGACTGAAGAGGATGCCGAGGAGGCTCTTTCTAAGATCAGGGTCGACTTGGAGCCCCTCCGCCCCATCCTTAGCTTCGAAGATGCACTGGACGTGACCGCGCCGGCAGTCCATGAAGGGGGCAACATATTCCAGCACACGAAAGTTCGAAAGGGGGACGTGGATAAAGGAATCACGGAGTCGGACGTCATTGTCGAAGGCACGTACCGCACCCATTTGATGGACCACGTGCCCATGGAGCCGGAGGCAGGCTTGGCCTACCTTGATCCCTCGGGCGTGCTGAACATACTTGTGGCTACTCAGTACCCGTTCCGTGACCGGCGCCAAATCGCGCCGGCGCTTAATCTGAGTATGAATAGGGTGAGAGTTATCCAGGCCCCGATCGGCGGGGGTTTCGGGCGTAAGGACGACATCACCGTGGAAATTCACGCGGGCCTGCTCGCGCTGAGGACGGGCCGGCCGGTGCGTCTCGTGTACACCCGTGAAGAGTCGCTCATCGCCAACACCAAGCGCCACCCGATGCTGATGAAGTTCCGAACCGGCGCCCGTGGCGACGGCCGCCTTACCTTTCTCGATAGCGACATCTATGGCGATACCGGAGCGTACGTCTCGCTCGGTGCCTACGTGATCAAGAAGGCGGGTATTCACAGTGCTGGACCGTACGACGTTCCTAACATCCGTGTGGACACGTACACTCTTTATACTAACAACCTCACCTCGGGAGCCATGCGGGGTTTCGGTGTGCTGCAGGTAGCGGTGGCCCATGAGTCCCAGATGGACCGGCTGGCTCAGCGGTTGGGAATCTCTCCATTGGAATTCCGGCTCAAGAACTGCCTCAGGTCAGGCCTTACCTCTTCCACGGGTCAGGTGATGAACGAGGGATGCGGCATCGAGGCGACGCTGCAGCGAATCAAAGAGTATATGGACTCGCACAACATGAGGTTCAAGCCAGTATGACGAAGAGGCGAGGGCTTGGCATCGGGTCGATGTACTACGGCATCGGATACGGGTTTAGCCGGGCCGATATCGGCTCGGCCTATATCGAGATGGCGGAGGACGGCACCACTACAGTTTACTCCGGCGCTTGCGACATGGGTCAGGGAGTGATGACTATCATTTCTCAGGTTTCCGCCGAGGTGATGGGGATCAACCCTGACATGATCCGTGTGGTTGCTGCAGATACGGGCAGCACCCCGGATGCGGGGCCGACTTCCGGCAGCCGCGCTACATTCGTACAAGGCGTAGCGGTGCAGAAGGCAGGGGAAGACCTGCGGGACCAGATCTTGCAGATGGCCGCAGAGATGCTTCACGCCAAGAAAGACGATATAGAAGCGCGCGAAGCGCAGATATACAAGATCGGCGCTGAGACTCCGCTTCTCTCTGTAGCGAAAGTTGCGGGCGAGATGCACAGGCTGGGCCGGCGATGCACAAGCTGGGGCTGGCATGACAACACAACCAGCGACGTCGACCCGGAAACCTCACAGGGTGACGCTTATGCCACCTATGGGTGGGCTACCCAGGTTGCTGAAGTGGAGGTGGATACAGAAACCGGCCATGTGAAGGTTCTGAGGATCATCTCAGCTACCGACGCGGGCAAGGCGATCAACCCGGTAGCGGTGGAAGGCCAGATCCAGGGAGGCGCGGCGATGGGTCTTGGGTACGCCCTCTACGAGCAGCACGTGCTTGATAAGGGCATCCCGCTCACGAGGTCGCTTGCATTCTATCCGGTGCCGACCTCGATGGATGTTCCGGAGATCGAGTGTGAGATCGTTGAGGTGTACGACCCGAAGGGCCCCTTCGGAGCCAAGGGGGTGGCAGAGCCGGCCACTATCCCAACGACGCCGGCGATACTGAACGCGATTTTTGATGCTGTCGGTGTGCGCATCACCGAAACACCGGCCACTCCTGAGCGTGTCTACTTTGCCATCCAGGAGGCGAAAGCTCGCGGGGACTTCGTCGAGTAGTTGGGGTGTCGAAATGATCAAGCGTGTCGGTTTGCTGCTTCCATCCTCCAACACAGTGATGGAGGTCGACTTTTACCGTAATCTCCCTCCCTCGTTCACTGTCCATACGAGCCGGATGTACATGGAGTCTACGACTGTCGAGGGGGAGGAGCTGATGCTTGATGTCCATGCGATCCCTGCTGCTAAAGTTCTCGGAACTGCCAAGCCGGACGTGGTGGTGTTCGGGTGTACCAGCGCCGGGGCGCTTCGAGGCAACGCCTTCGATGCTGAGATTTGCCGGCGCATCTCTGAAGTCACCGGCCAGCCTACGATCAGCGTTATCGAGTCGGTCAGTCATGAGCTCAGGGCCATCTCTGCTCGGACGGTGGCTGTGCTCACGCCCTATGTGGATGAGCTAAACGAGCGAATCAAAGCGAGCCTTGAGGCTGATGGTATCAGGGTAGTGGCGATGCATGGGATGGGCATCACCTATAACTTCGACATCGCCAAGGTGCAGCCCCGGCAGATCGTGGAGTTTGCCACGCAGCGACTGGGCGCCAGGCCCCCCGCCGACAGCCTGTTTTTCTCCTGCACGAACTATCAGGCAGTATCGGCTCTTCCTCTGTTGCGGGAGGTTTACGACCTGCCAGTGGTCACGAGCAATCAAGCAGCACTGCGCGCGGTATGCAGGGCGCTCTCTACTGAGCCGATAGGCGGCGGCTTGGCGACCGTGCGCGCCACTGGCCCAAGAGAAGTCAGGCGAGCGTGAGCGGAGCAGCGGAAGGGACTACCACCCTTCAACTAACGGATAGGAGTCGTTCTCACATGCCCTTACTCAAGCTGGACGGTGCCGTTGACCTTCATGTTCACTCCTACCCCTGCGTGTTCCAGCGCCGGGTTGACGATCGACAGGCAGCCCAAGCGGCGGCGGATGCAGGGATGGCTGCGATTGTGCTCAAATGCCATCACGAAAGTACGGTGAGCCGCGCATATTTGCTCCAACGGGAGTTCCCTAATCTTAAGATCTTTGGTGGAGTGGTGCTAAACCAGTTCGTCGGCGGGATCAATCCAGCGGCAGCCGAGGTGGCTCTGCGACTGGGAGCGAAAGAGGTCTGGATGCCGACCATCGACTCGGCCCATCATATCCAGGTCCACGGCGCGCGCGGCAGCTACGATGTCCAGAGCAGCAGCGCTGATTTTTTTTGGGGCGAGCCGATTTCAGCAGTGAAGGACGGTAAAGTCACAAACGAGGCGATGGTCGTGCTGGAGCTGATCGCCAAGTATGACGCGATCCTGGGCACCGCTCACCTCTCGCTTGAGGAGATCGAGGTGCTGGTCAAAGCAGCGAAGGATAGGGGGGTGAAGAAAATTCTCATCACCCATCCCTTCTTCCGCGTTCCCGCCGGAATGAACGTTGATTTCCTTATGCAGATGGTTCGGCTGGGGGCGATTGGTGAGTTTGGCTACTGTACAATCTCGCCCATGTGGGCATACGTCAACCTCCAGTTCACCAAGGAGGTCATGGACGTCATAGGTTACGACAACTGTGTGGTTATGAGCGACGCCGGCCAGTCGCATAACCCACTGCCGCCGGAGGCATTGTGGCTGTACGCCCAGGGCCTGTACGAGAAGGGCGTCTCCGTAGGCAATGTGGAGAAGTTAATTGACAAGATACCGAAGGCGCTACTGAATATATAGAAGTTTTTTGATGATCGATAAAGGGGCAATCTTATGATCGACTGGGGTTCTCGAAGTCGGATTTTGGATGACATCACTGAAGCGGCTGGCATGACGCCGCTGTTGCGGCTGCGCAAGGTGGCTGCTGGGCCGCAGGTCCTGTGTGGCAAGCTCGAGTTTATGAATCCTACCTCCAGTCTAAAGGATCGCGTGCTGCGCCAGGCTGTGGCTCGGGCGGAGGAGCGGGGCGATTTGCGACCGGGGATGACCATCTTGGAGGCATCTACCGGCAGCACTGGAATCGCTGCCGCCATGATCGGCGCGGTGAAGGGTTACCCGGTGATGATTGTTATGCCCGAAGGCATGAGCGAGGAGCGGAAAGCATCTGTGCTCGCTTACGGCGCTCAAGTCGTGCTCACTCCTGGCGCGGAGAGCGATGTTGACCTGTGCCTTACGAAAGTTCAGGAGCTAAAACGCGAAAACCCCGGGAAATTTTGGGAGGTGGCTCAGTTCTCAAACAAGGACAACATAGAGGCTCACTATCTCACCACGGGTCCGGAGATCTGGGAGCAGACTGCGGGCAAGGTGGACGTGTTTGTCGCGTCACAGGGGAGCGGCGGCACCGTTTCCGGAGTTGCCATGTCCCTCAAGGAGAAGAACCCCCGGGTAAAGATCTATGCAGTGGAGCCTGCTGAATGTCCCATCCTTTCGGGCGGTGGCTGGGGACCTCATCTGATCGAGGGGATTGGGGATGGCTTTATTCCCGATAATCTTGACCTGGACTACATCGACGGCGTCGTGACCGTCTCCTCGCAGGAAGCCATTGCTATGACGCGACGGTTGGCCCAGGAGGAGGGCTTGTTTTGCGGCATCTCCTCCGGCTGCAATGTGGTTGCGGCGAATAAATTATCCGCCGCGCTTCCCGACACTGCGCTTATCGTGACGATGATCAATGACACGGGGATGCGGTACTTCTCGACCGCGCTGTTCGGCCATGAGCCATCGGCGAAGATCCCGGAGCGAGAGCATCCCATCCGCGAAGAGGATCGGCAGAATCTCAGACGGCGCAACCTGCACATCGTCCATTAGCGATGGGTAACGTAATATCTCTGAGCTGCGTCCTCTGCGGCAAGCTATACGAGGAGAGTCCCGGTCTCTACGCCTGCCTTGCCTGCGGTGACCTCGCAACACTACGGGTGTCGTACGACTATGAGAGCGTGACGATCGGGCGCGAATCGCTCGCCAGCCAACCGCTCTCTGACCAGTGGCGCTACCTGCCGTTACTCCCACTTCGGAATCGCAAGGTGTCGATCCCGCTGCGGATTGGTGGCACGCCACTTTATCCGGCGCCAAGGCTGCGGCAGGCGCTGGGACTTCAGCATTTGTGGGTGAAAGATGACACCTCCAATCCTTCCGGCTCTTTGAAGGACCGCGCCAGCGCGGTCGTCATTCTGAAGGGGCGAGAGCTGGGATACAGCGAGATCGCCACTGCCTCTACGGGCAATGCGGGGGCATCTCTGGCCTGCCTGTGCGCGTCGGTAGGGATGCGCTGTCACATTTTTGTGCCCAAATCGGCGCCGTTGCCAAAACTCGCGCAGCTCCTGATTTTCGGCGCTAATCTGCTGCCAGTCGAGGGAAGCTACGACGACGCATTCAACCTTTGCACCGAGGCCTGTCGGGAGCTTGGCTGGTACAACCGAAATACCGGGTATAACCCGTATACTGTCGAGGGAAAGAAAACAGTTTCCATGGAGATCTCGGAACAAATGGGCTGGGAGCCGCCGGACACTGTCATCGTACCTGTGGGCGACGGTTGCATCCTGAGCGGCGCGTGGAAGGGGTTTTTCGATCTGAAGGGTGTGGGACTCATCAGCCGGCTGCCACGTTTGGTGGCGGCGCAAGCAGAGGGATCGCAGGCGATCAAGCAGGCGTTTGATGGAGACGGTAAGATCCGCCCTGTCCAGGTGAACACCCTGGCCGACAGCATCTCCGTATCGCTGCCGCGGAATGGGGCGATGGCAGTGCAAGACTTGCGAGCTTCCGGAGGCATGGCGGTGACTGTGTCAGACGGAGAAATATTGGAAGCGATGAAACTATTGGGCAGAAGCGCCGGTCTCTTTGGCGAGGCCGCGGGAGTGGCGGCTCTGGCGGCGCTACTGAAGCTAAGGTCGCGCGGCGACATATCATCGGATGAGCGCGTGGTGATCATAGTTACGGGCAGCGGACTGAAAGACACCGGCTCCGCCCTGAAAAGCGTGACAATGCCTCCGCCGTTGCCTTGCTCGATCGAGGCGTTGAGGTCCCGCGAGTTACACTGAAGGCTGGCAGGCCGGCATCCCGTCAAGGAATGATCATGAACTTCGATCGCCCTCAACAACGAAGGCGACAACCGAAGGGGCAGGCCTGGAGATCGCAGACGTAGGAACGTGCACGTTCTCGGAGGCATAGACGGAGAACCAAGCACCGTAGGAGCCTCGAGACTCTGACCCATCGGCTGCGATCGGAAGGCGTGCCCCTGAGGGAAGCCCCTTTCGGAAGAGCGCGGAGGAAGGAGATTTGTTTGGCGCAGGATCTTCGGAGCTTTCTGGAAATCATCGAAAGAGAATACCCTGAGCAGCTCGTTCGGGTGAGGGAAGAGGTGAGTGCTGTCTTCGAAGCCACAGCCCTCGTCCTGGAAGCGGAAAAACTTCCGTCGTGTCCCGTAGTCCGATTCGAGCATGTGAAGGGAAGCGACTTTCCGTTGGTAAGCAACCTTCTGGCGCACCGGCCACGGTTGGCGCTGGCTCTAGGAGTCCCGGGAGAGAGGCTTGTGGAGGAGTTTGGCGCGCGCCTCAAAAACTCCATTCCGCCGGTAGTTCGCAATGATGCACCGTTCCAAGAAAACGTCGTTCTTGGAGACTCGGTGGATTTGAGTCAGTTGCCGATCCTCACCCATTTTGAACAAGACGGCGGTCCATATCTGACAGCGGGTTTATTGGTAGCCCGGGATCCCTACTCCGGCATCAGCACCATTGGCTATCACCGGATGCAGCTCAAAGAGCCACGCAAGTTGGGAGTCAGCTTGCACTCCCGGCGCCGGATGTTCGAATACTTTCGCCGCGCCGAGGAGAAGGGACATCCCCTTGAAGTCGCAGCTTGCATCGGCGTCCATCCTCTCCTTTCCCTGGGGGCCTTAAGCCTGCCACCAGCCAATGTGGAGAAGTTCGAGGTTTTGAGCGGCCTGTTCGGAGAACCCGTTGAGTTGGCGCGGTGCCGGACAGTTGACTTGCTCGTGCCGCGCTGGTCAGAGATCGTCATTGAGGGGCGTATTCTAAACGGCGTGCGCGAGAAGGAAGGCCCCTTCGGGGAGTTTACAGGTTACGCTTCCAGCCGAGGAACAGAAAATGTCTTCGTGGCCACAGCGCTCCTTTACCGAAGCGGTGCCCTCTATCAGGACATCAACGCGGGCAACAGCATAGAGCACTGCCGTTGCCTCTCCCTGCCGCGGGAAGTGGAGTTTACCAATGTTCTGAGCAAGAGCATTCCCAATCTCAAGGCAGTGCACGTCCCCGTCCGCTCGGGCATTGGGAGCTTTGTCTGCTATGTTTCTCTGCGCAAGACTGCTGAGGGGCAGGGCAAGCAGGCGATCTTCAGTGTCCTGGGAGCGGACCATTACGTCAAACTCGTTGTGGTGGTGGACGACGACATCGATGTCTTCGACGAGGAGCGGGTGCTGTGGGCCATGGCTACCCGGATGCAGGCTGATCGGGATGTTTTCATCACCAGTGGAGGCATGGGCACTCTGCTGGATCCATCCTCCAAAGACGCGATCACAGCCAAGATGGGCATTGACGCCACCAGGCCCTTGGGCGATTTTCCGAAGACTCTCTCTCTGAGCCAACAGGCAATAGAGCGGGCGCGAAGCTTGTTGAAGTCAGCCACAGCCGGTTCGAATGTGACAGCGAGAGACTAAGGAATATTTATGGCTGGCAGCTTCAGAGAATTCTTGCACAGAGTGCGCGAACACGGAGAACTTTACGAGATCGTCCGACCGACTGATCTTCGTAATATCGCAGCGCTGGTGCCGAGTTCGGAAAAGGCGTTGCTGTTTTCCAACTTGAGGGGTTATTCCATGCCTCTGGTGTCGGGGTTGTTCCTCTCACGAGACCGTATGGCTATCGCACTGGGTGTTCCTTATGCCAAGATCGAGGAAAAATTGCGCCGGGCTATGGACCATCCTGTGGAACCGAAGCTGATCAAGAATGCGCCGGTCAAGGAAGTAGTGCTCGCTAAAGAAAAAGTCGACCTCTATCAACTGCCGGTGCCGATCTTTTCGGTCATGGATGGGGGTCCGATGATCACGGGAGCAGTCGTCATTGCTGAGGACCCTGAATATGGCTTAAACGCGGGCATGTATCGTCTCATGTTGAAAGAGAGAGATGTGACGGGCATTGACATTGTCACGCCCAATAATCTGAGGCGGTACGCGGAGCGGGCTTTATCGGCTAAAAAGCCGCTTCCCATTTCCATATCTATCGGCGCCCACCCCTGTGAAATGATCGCTTCGGCCTTCAAGGCCCCGCTCGGCACCAATGAGCTGACCTATGCAGGTGGCCTGCGGGGCGAGCCAGTAGCCCTGGCTGCGGGCGAGACGATTCCGGTTCCGTGCATCGCGGACGCTGAGATCGTTCTCGAAGGGGAGATTATTCCCGAGGGTTGGACCCAGCCGGAAGGCCCCTTCGGTGAGTTTAATCGACTTATGGGCGGCCTGCACTATAATCCACGCGTTAAGATTCATGCGATCATGCACCGGCGCGACCCTACCTACTATGCACTTCATATGCCTTGGGAGAACATCTGGCTGAGCGCCCCTATTTATGAGGCGGCCGCATGGCGGGTCCTGCGGGAGGCAGGCGTGAGCGCAACGGCTATAAATGTGACGCCCGGCGGTTGCTGTCACTGGCATGTGATTGCCGCCATAAAGAAGCAGCCGGGTGATGGCAAAAATGCTATTGCTGCTCTTCTTTCCATAGCGGATATCAAACATGTCGTTGTCACCGACGATGATATTGACATTTTCGATCCGCTGGATGTCGAGTGGGCGATTGCTACGCGGGTCCAGGCAGACCGCGATGTTCTGATTATCTCTAATGCGCGCTCCAAGCCCTTAGACCCCTCTCTGTCGCCCACGGAAGGGATACCGACGACAGCCAAGATGGGGATTGACGCTACCATTCCGGAGAACGTTCCACGGGAACGCTATAACCGCATCGTTTACGTTAATGAGGGGAAGGTTAATCTTAAGGATTATATCGGCCAAGGGCCAAGAGAGGCTGGCGCGGTGGCGAGGGTTGCGGATGAGGTTTCACTGCAGGCTTTAGCAGAGAAGATCCTTAGAGCGCTGTCGGAATCGCACAGGTTCTTTGGTGAAATCCTGGGGCTATTTCCAGAAGAGGAATACGGCAACATTGCGCGGGCCATCGCGATCTTAAATGAAGCAGAAAAAATTGCCCAGGGCAAAGAGGGAATGTACCAAGTTAGAAGTCCGGCATGGAATTCGTAGTCTGGACCGGCTTGCACCTACAAGATACCGAGGGAACAAGATGAAGAGGCCATATAGTTTTTCTGCTACCATTTTTTTTCTCCTTCTCTTCATTTGGCATAATAGCTCACAGGCAAGGACGGAAAAGATCACGATAGGATACTCAGCCTTGGGGCCGACCCAAACATCCATATGGATTCCGAAGGAATCCCGATCATTCGAAAAATACGGTCTTGATGTAACTCTTGTGCTTATCAACGGCGGGCTGAGGACGATTCAGTCGCTGATTGCCGGAGATATATCCTTCGCTCACGCTGGGGGCGAAGCTGCGCTCGTCGCGAATCTGAAGGGCGCGGATACGACCATCATAGCTACCAATGAACCGATACTCACCTACAAGCTCATTGGAAGAAAAATAAAGAGTCTGGATGAGCTTAAGCGAGCAACTTCTGGCCTCAAGCTGGGGATACAATCCTTCGGCTCTATGGACGATTTTGTCGCCCGTAAGATGGCGGCACTCTTGGGCCTATCTCTGGGCAAAGACATAATCCTGGTGGCGGGCGGACAAGCCACGGAAAGGTTAGCCGCCCTTTCTAAAGGATTAATCGACCTTTCCGTGATGAAAACAGCCTTGCCTACAAGGATGTTGAAAGGGGGATTTCATGTCCTATTCGATATGACAACAGAAGCTTCATTTCCTTACCATGGTATGGGACTATCGACGAAGCGGGAACTCGTTCGCCGCAATCCCGACTTGGTGAGATCGGTGATCAAAGCATACGTGGAGGGAATCAAAATTTATAAAACGGATGCAGAATTTTCGGCGAAAGTGAGAGCCAAATACACTCGAAGAAGCGATATGGACGAATTGCAGGAGGAATGGAGAATGTATGTGGATGTGGTCCCAAAGATGCCTTATCCAACGATCGATGGGATCAAGGCGATGCTTGCGGATCTGAGCAGCAGTTTTTCGGAAGCGAGGAAGACGGATGCAGCCAGATATTACGACGATAGCTTTGTCAGAGAGCTGGAAGTATCGGGTTTTATAAACAATTTATATCGGCCGGGCCGCTAAATGGTTTGGTGGGCTGGCTATTTGAATAACGTGCGAAGAAAACCACTGATGGGAGGGAAGGCTAAAAATGGTTCTTATTCTGAATCAGGACGATATCGTGAACTTGATCTCCATGAAGGAGGCTATCGAAGCCGCCGAGGATGCATACAGGCAGTGTGGCCACTATCCTTATCTGGAAGCGCCTGAGAATCGTGTCTACACTCCCGGCCCTGAAAAGCGTGCATGGTTGTGCGCCAATCCTGGGGCAACTTTGCAGGCCGTTGGCTCATATAGCCAGTGCGCCCCCAGGACCAGTGCGACCGTGGAGAATCCCTCGGTGCGCCGCTGGGCGCCCACGCCTCCTCCCACGTGGGTTGTCTACAGCGCCGAAACGGCGAAGATTCTGGCGGTGATTTTTGGACAACCCATGGCGCAGGTCAAGGAGGGGAGCCGTCCGGTTGCCCTGGGGACCGCAGCCGCCAGTTCTGCTGTGGGAATTAAGCACCTCGCTCGCCAGAACGCCACCCGACTGGGTCTTTTAGGAACAGGCTATCAAGCTCGAGCGCATCTTGTGGCGATGTGTGAGATCCGGCCTATTAAGCACGTCAAAGTCTACAGCCGAAGCGCGGAGCACCGGGAGCAGTTCTGCCGCGAGTGGGAGCCCGTTTTGGAGATCCCCATAGAGCCGGTGAAC
>JACQUW010000272.1 GCA_016210115.1 Deltaproteobacteria bacterium
GAATAAGCACGAACCCATTGCGCGGGCTCGGAGAGCGGGCGGCGGCTTTCATGGTCAAGGGTATCCTTCCAGATAATGGTCATTCTCCCGGCTGCTTTTCCGCAGACTTGGAGCGCGACCAGAAAAAGTAAGCGGGAATCCCCAGTCCCACGATCAACACGCCCCCAAGAGATTCCCACGGCCTTTTCAAGGCGGAATCCAAAGCGATGCCCACGTTCGCTAATATGTAAAAGAGCGGCAGGAAAGGATAGCCCCACGTCCTGTACGGACGGTGGAGCTCCGGTCGCTTAACTCTCAGAACCATGACGGAGCCCACCGCGAGCGCTGAAAAGAGCGCGATCATAACGCTGACGTACGTGAAAAGTTGGTCAAAAGTCCCGGTCAGAATCAAGATGCAAGACCAAAGCGCTTGAAGCATGATCGCGTTGCTGGGCGTTTCAAAGCGAGGGTGGACACGGGTGAGGCCGCGGAAAAACAGGCCATCGCGGGCCATCGCATAGTAGATTCTCGGCCCGGCCATAGTCGTGACGTTCAGGGCTCCGAGGATTGAGACGGTAATGATCGCCGTAATCCAGGCCGAAGTCTGCTGCCCGAACAACGCAGTGGTTGCCGCCTCCGAGATACGCAGCGTCCCCTGCATCTTATCAACCGGGAGCGCGTAAATATAGACCGCATTGACCGCGAGATACAGGCCGATCACCAACAAGTTCGCCCACAGCAGCGCGCGCGGAAGGTTGCGCTCGGGTTGCTTCACCTCCCCGGCAAGATAGATCACCACGTTCCAGCCGGCATAAGCGAAGATGATCGGGATGAATGCGGCGCCGAAAGCGGTCCAATCACTCACGCGCGAAAAATCGAGGAAAGGCGAAAAATGGCCTGCATCCCCGTTCCCGAACAACACGGCGAGAAGAATAATTCCCAACAGCGCGCCGATCTTGAGAACCGTCAAGACATTGAGAACCGAGGCTCCCTGCCTCACGCCAACGCAATGAAGCCCGGAAAGAGCGATTACCACAAGAATAGAAAATCCGCTGGCGACGGAAAGACGCAAAGGCCATCCGAAAAGCTCCGTCGAAAACAAGAATCGATCCGCAGAGATGATCGGGAAAAAAAAGGCTGCGTAGGCGGCAAACCCCACCGCGAGCGAGGCCACTGACCCGGAAAAGGTGACGAAGAAAGAAGACCAGCCCGATAGAAAACCAGTTAGGCGACCGTACGCTTCTCTGAGATAGATATAGTCGCCCCCCGCATACGGAAGGCTGGCCGACAACTCGGCGCAGCTTAACGCTCCCGCGAGCGCGAGCAACCCCCCGAGCAGCCAAACCGACAGAATACCCCCCGGCGACTGGATGCTCGCAGCGACAAAGCCGGTGATCACAAAAATGCCGACGCCGATCATGTCTCCCGCAATCAGCATCACCGCGTCGAATAATCCCAACTGGCGCCTGAGATCGGTCTTTTCCATGGGATTTACCTTTAACAGGTTAAGCCTTTCAGAGGCAACCGCCCGTGCAGAGTTTCCGTTTGCTCTTTTCCTTTTTCTCTTTCTCTCGATCAGACCGACAAAGTAGGGGCGCAATTTATTGCGTCCAGCGGGGTAGACCGAGTGACAGGATCGCCTATTTAGAGCGCTTCATAACCGAGAGGAAGATAACCACGGAGACGCCGCTGACGAGCCACGCGAACCAATCGCCAAAGCGAACGTAGAGTGTCTCGCCTTCAAGGATGCTCACGGTGGACGAAAGAATTCCGGGCGAAAAGGTCGGCAAAGCCTCGACCATAGCTCCAGTGGGATCGATGACAGCGGTGACTCCGGTGTTCGTCGCTCGAACCAGATACCGGCGCGTCTCAATCGCGCGCCATTGGGCAAGCCGCGCATGCTGCCAGGGAGCCACCGTATTCCCATACCAGGCATCATTCGTAAGGTTCACCAGCAGATTCGCTTTGCTCTGGCGAACAAAGGCACGCGCGAGTTCCGGCATCAAATCTTCATAGCAGATGAGGGGCGCGACGCGGATGCCGCCAGAAAAATCCAGCGTCCGCGCCGCGTCCCCGCGGGAAAAGGACTCCAACTTCGGAACTCCGGGAATCTGCGCGAGGAGCGTGGAAAAGGGGATATATTCTCCGAAAGCCATGAGCACCTGTTTGTGGTAGCCGCTCAAAATACGCCCCCGATTATCGGCCAGAAAAGCGCTATTGAACGCCTTGAAATCACTCGTCTCAGGCCTGCCGCTATAACTCCTCGCGCCGAAAATGAAAAAAGAGCTCTCCGGCGGGAGCGCGGAACGGAGCTCGGGCGGAAGTTGATGATTATTTTCCGGTAACCACGGCTCGTATGCGGATTCAGGCCAGATGACCAGAGCGGCGTCGCGGGCGTTGCTTGTCAGATCCTGGTAGGATTTCAGATTTCTGGACCATTGCGCCGGGTTCCATTTGAGATCGATATCGATATTCCCTTGAACGGCAGCCAACGTTAGCTTGACCGCATTAGCTGACTCGGCCGACACCTGGGGCAACCTGGCAGCGCCATAAATGATTGCGCCTAAGAGAACTACCGCGAAGAGCGCCGCGGAGACGAGACTCTGCCGCAGCTTGCCCCAATGCCGGAAAAGCATGCCGTAAACAATAGTGTTGAGCCACACAACAAGAAAGCTCGTGCCGTAGAGCCCGATGATATCGGCTGACTGTATCAAAGTGAGAAACTGGATCTGAGTATTCGCGACCTGCCACGGAAAGAGGTGAGGAAACCAGTATTCGATGCCTACCCAGAAAAGGGCCGGAAAAAGATTGAGCAAGCCCGGCCCGACCCGGCGTACGATAAGAGAGAACAAAGCAAATTGAAGAGCCTCTAGAGATGCGAAAATCAAAAAAACAACCACGCTCGTGGGATAAGAGAACCCCCCAAAGACACTAATCGTATATACGAGCCAATAGAATCCCAAAAGATTGCAAAGCCAGCCCATGAGCCAGCCAAAAGCAAAGGCCCGGCGTCCTGTATTGATTCTCTCAACCACGTAGAAGAGGGGTACAAGACCGACCCAGGCCAGCGGAAACAACCGGGGAAAGAGAAAGGGCGCCGTAAACAGAATCGAGCTCAGAATGATCGCTGAAATAGTGCGGCTATTCATCACAGAAGAGGCTTCGATCCGCGGCAATTTTTAAACAGAAAAACACAGCCTGGATTTTACTTGACATATAAATAGTACGTATATATACATTTTGACTGTGAATGACTGCTTGACAGATCTATTCAGACTACCACAAGATCTCTGCGAAAATACACTTTTAGGCTCAGGAGGTGGCGCGTGGGTCGATCCAAACCGGCATTTCTCATCTTAGTTAAGACAACCCTACTGGTTCTCCTGGCGACCCCCCTCGGCGCCGCCTCAATCCTCGGTGACGAGTGGGAAAATTTCCTTCGGGAAAGAGTTGCATTCGGCGGTTTTGTCGAGAATGCCACGGGCCTTTCAGTAAGCCACGGCGATCGGCACTTTAATACCTCCAACCGCTTTATCATGAATCGATTCACGATCCAGCCTGAGCTCAACGCGAAGTTCCGGGAGGACCTTAAGCTCTTTATTTCGTGGCGATTTGTGAAGGAACCCCGCTACAGCGCCGAGGCAAAATCCCGCAAAACCTGCTGTGCTAGCCCCCTTGAACCGCTGGATAACACCTTTTACGACGAAGACAGCCCAAAGCCCTGGGAAATGGTCTGGGATTACACTCCTACGGACCGGCTGAATGTCCGGTGGGGAAGGCAGTTCATCTCGTGGGGGGAGACCGATGGGCAGAGGCTTCTGGATCTCATTAACCCGCAGGACCTTACTTTTTCGCCGCCAGCGGCACCAAATCTCTTCAATTTGGATGAGACGCGAATCCCGTCTTGGGGTTTACGCACCCTTTACACGGTTCCGCCAGGGAAAGACACGGTGTTTGAGTTCTTCGCTCTTCCCGGATTCGATGAGGCCAAGCAGAGAGTCGATGAAATCGCTCCGGGCAACGATATCGGTCCGCACCGCTACGGCCGCTGGTCACCCCACCCCGAGACGCGGCTGGTCATTGATCCTCCTGGCCCGACGGGGCCGTTTAACGCCTTCGGGAATCTTTACGCTAACCCTGGGGGCAATCCGGTGGTGGTACCGGTTGCGAGAAGAGTGCTGCCCGACGCCGGAGACAACTGGAAAATAGGAGCACGGATTACGCAAACCCTCGGAACCTTGAACTTCGGTCTTGGTTATATTTGGGGCTTTAACCCTCAAGGGAGCGATATGGTTTTCAAACCCAAGGGGGAAGGCTGTATACCGCCAGGCGTTCCGCCCTCTTGTCAAATTCCCGGTATTCCGGGACCTCCCCGTTTTACCCCCAAGACGGTGAGACTCGATCTGATCAACGACCGGACCAACATCTTCGCCGGCCATTTCAACTACGTCATTGCCCTCTTAAAAGCCACACTCCGGGGCGAAGTCGCCTTCTATCCCGACAAGCCATACAACATTGCAAAGTTTCCCGGGTCAGCCGGACCGTTCCCGTTGAAAGCGAGCCTCCACCCGAAACATCCCACAGCGATCGTCGAAAAACATACCCTGAGGTACGCCCTGGGTTTGGATCGTACGGTCTTTGTTCCCTTTCTACACCCTGATGACCCACTGAGAACTTTCAACCTTTCCTTCCAGCTTTTCCAAAGCATCATCTTCGACCATGAGGACGGCATCCATCCGTTTTCCACCGCAGAAAAGATCAACAAGGTTAGCTCCCTGCTCACCTTCAGAGTAGGGACCGGCTATCTCGGTGACACGATCTTGCCGGACGTCTTCGTAGGCTATGATCCCGACGGATACTGGGTGGCAAATCCCGCGATCAGCTATGCGCCGCCTTGGAACGAGAGGATTCGATTGAGCCTTATCGGGGCGTTTTACGGAGGTCATAACAAGTTCAAGTCGTTGGGTTTCTTTGACGAGAAAGACTCTGTCTTCCTCAAAATGCGTTATCAGTTCTGATGGAAATGTTGGAGGCAACAAATGAAGTTTAGACAGACGCTAGTTACGGTTTCGCCACCTGCTGCTCACTTTCTGTACCCTCTCCCCTTGTGGGAGAGGGCTAGGGTGAGGGGCCGCTCCGCCCTGCTCTGCTGCCTTGCCCTTTTTCTCTTCTCCTATTGCGCCCACGCCGCCGAAGCGGAGCCCAAGCCGGGCGAGACGATCGGCCCGAGTAACTGGCAAAGAATCCAGGGCATGGTCGGAGAAAACTTCCTGAACCGCGTCAAAGCCGGCCACACGGTCAAAATCAAAGAGCCGAAGAACTATAGACCAATTAAGGAGTATGTTGAGGCCACCGAGAAGTACTCCGGCAAGGTCCGGCTCGGTCCTAATGGGGAGTTAATCGACTATGTGGCGGGACAACCCTTCCCGAAGATCGATCCGAAAGATCAGCAGGTGGGGCAGAAACTCGCCTGGAACTTCTTCTGGCGCTGGCTGGGAGATGATTACAAAACCGGCGGCTCCGTCGAAGGCGGCAAGATTCTCCGCACCGCAATCGAGAAGGATGGCTCAGAGCGACGGGCCGATCTGGTTTCCTACCTTATCTTCCCCCGGACGCGTTACTCTTCGAGCCCTAAACCGGCGATTCCCGGCTACGAACACATCGATTTTATGCAGCTCCGCGTCGACAGTTACCCGCGGGATAGTGCCGGCACGACCAGCCTCGAAATCAGGTACGATGATCCCAAAAGGGCGGACGATCTTTACATCTACATTCCGAGCCTGAGGAGAATCCGGCGATTTCCCACCACTCAGAGATGCGCGACTCTGGCCCCAAGCGAATTCAACCTTGACGATATCAACAGCTTCAACGGCAAAATTACCGATTTTAACTACAGATATGTGGGAGACAAAAAGATTCTCGCGAACCTGACTCAGGAGAAGTTTCCGTTCCGACGTAAGGCCGGTGACTATCTTCCGCTTGACGAAGGCTGGCAGGTGGTGGACACGTACGTTCTGGAGATCACGCCCAAGGACCCGGACTACTGTTATTCGAAGAAAATCCTTCACCTCAACAAGGTGACCTACGATACTCACTGGACGCTCGCATGGGACAAAAAAGGGGAATACTTCAAAGAGCAATTCGGCTTTTTCATGCCGACGAAGCTCCCCGACGGACAGGAAGTCTGGTCCGTTGGAACGGTCACTATCGTTAACGTCCAGAACGGCCGTTCCACTCTTGTCACGGCTAACCGGCTCTACAACCAGGGTTACCCCCCTACCCTGTGGAGCCTTGCCACGCTCCAACGGGTCATGCGTGGAGGATCGATCGAATGATGGCCAATGGCAGGGGCAGATCCGTGTGTCTGCCCGACGGATTTCCGGAGACTCTATGCGCACCATTCTAAAAATCGCGGCGTTGATTTTTGGGTTTGTTCCGTGGCTCTCGGTTTCTCTCGCCGCAGATTTCCCGGGCCGCGAACCCGCTTTCCAGGAGAACTTCTACGGAGCAAAAGTCCTGGGCAACCACGCGTGGATCGTGGGCTACTACGGCACAATCCTCTATTCCGGGGACCGGGGAGCAAACTGGAGGATTCAACCGTCAGGCACAACGAGGGCGCTCTTTAACGCCGATTTCGTGACGGAAGAGAAGGGTTGGATTTCCGGCAGTTACGGCAGTATCCTACAGACACGAGACGGCGGCCGGACCTGGCGAGCTCAGCAAACCAACACGACGGAGCATCTTTTCGGGATTGATTTCATTGACGAGAAGACCGGCTGGGCCGTTGGAAGCCAGGGGACGATTCTTTCCACCAGGGACGGCGGGCTGTCCTGGACAAGCCGTTCTATTGGCGATGTTATCCTGAACCGTGTCTCTTTCATCTCTCCCGAGCGTGGTTGGGTCGTCGGAGAGTTCGGCGTCATTTACCATACGAAAGACGGCGGCAAGAGCTGGATTAAGCAGAAAAGCCCCATTGAGGTCGCTTTCGCCAGCGGTGAGAGCCGCAATCTCTTTGGCCTAATCTTTCCCGATTCGCGGGAGGGATGGGCCTTCGGCCTCGATGGGGTGATCCTCAAAACCCGAAATGGAGAAGAGTGGCACATTACTCATCCCAACGGGGCAGGCCCCGATCACGCCACGAGTCACCACTTGTTCTCCGCGGCTCGATCGGACGGGAGTCTCTGGGCCGTCGGCGAGCGCGGAACCGTGCTTTTCTCGCCGGTAACAAAAGACCGGTGGAAAAAAGCCGAATTTTCGTTTCCTCCCTCGAGCCTGAACAGCGTTGATTTCGGCAATGACGGTTATGGCCTGATCGTCGGAAATCGGGGACTGATCTTTCGCACGCTTGATGCCGGCCGGCAGTGGACGCAAGTCAAAATGGCGAGCCGGGGAGCGAAAAAAGGGAGCAGTCGCCTGCCGTGAAAAGGCTCGCAGAGTTTATCGTTCAAAGGCGGCTTTCCATCCTGCTGGCCGTCACTCTTCTCACCGTCTTCTTCGGTTACTACGCCCTGAAGATCGAGATGTATACGGCTTTCTCGGATCTCCTGCCCCAGAATCACCCGTACGTTAAAGTCCACAACGAATTTCGAAAAGTTTTCGGCGGCGCCAACATCATCCTCCTTTCGATGGAAGTGAAACAAGGTGACATATTTAATCCCGTCACTTTAGCCAAAATCAAAAGACTCACGGAAGTCGTCGAGCGCACGCCGGGGGCCAGCAATTATCAGATCTTTTCCATCGCTCGACAGAAGGTTAAGGATATTCGCGCGACGGCTTGGGGGATCGAAGTCCAGCCCGTGATGTGGCCGGCGGTGCCGCGCAGCGCTGAGGAAATTCAGCAGCTGCGAAATGTTATTTACGCTAATCCTACAATCGTTGGCCGGCTGGTCTCCGAAGATGGCAAGGCAGCGCTGATCACGGCTGCCTTCCACGAAGAGCGCCTTGACTACGGCGGTCTATTCCGCCGGATCCGCCAGGCGAAAGCCGAGGTTGAAGATGAGAATACGACGCTCTTTGCGGCCGGCGAACCGATCCTCTACGGATGGATCTATTACTACCTCCGAGAGATCGGGCTCATCATAGCTCTCACCTGCATTACGATTCTCTTGCTTTTGATTCTCTATTACCGCAACCTAAACGGTGTTCTGATCCCCACCATTTCCGCTCTTATCACGTTCATCTGGGGGACCGGATTCACGGCCCTTCTGGGATACAACTTCGAACCCCTCGTCCTGGTCGTTCCCTTCCTGATCTCCGCTCGCACGATCAGCCACTCGATCCAGTTCCGCGAAAGGTTTTTTGAAGAACTCGAGCGTTTGGGCGATAAGGAAAAGGCCGCGACGGAATGCGCCGCTGCTCTGCTCATGCCGGGAACGGTCTCAATCATCACCGACGCAATCGGCCTCACGGTTCTGCTCATCGCCCCGATGCCGATCCTCACGAAGCTCGCCATAGCGGGCAGTTTTTGGGTGATCAGCAATATCGTGAGCGTCGCCATTCTTGACCCGATTCTCTGCTGCTATTTTCCGGTGCCGCGCCGGTTGCCCCGAGGAGGAGAAGGCCATTGGCTCGATGCCCCGTTGCGAGCGATGGCGCGATTTTGCGTGAGCGGCGGTGGAAGGTGGCTTGTGCTGGCGGCGTTCGGTGGCGTGATTGTGTGGAGCTTCTACTGGTATCAGTTTCTCACTCTCGGCGACTCGAGACCCGGCTCCCCGCTGCTATGGCCAGACTCGAACTACAATGTCAGCGTCCGGCATATCAATGAGAAATTCCAGGGCACAGATCACCTTTTTGTAATCGTCAAAGGCCGCGGAGAGGGCGCGATGAAATCGCCGGCGGTCCTTGAGACGCTTGAGGCGTTTCAACGCCACATGTTGCGCTCGCCGCACGTGGGCGGGGCGGACTCTCTGGCGGACTTCACCCGCCAGATCAACACAGTGCTTCACAATAACGACCCACGCTGGGGGCTCCTGCCGCCCTCGGCCGATGAGGTCGGTGGGATTTTAATGGTTGCCGAACACGGCAGCGAACCAGGGGATTTCGACCGCTGGGTCAACTACAATTTTCAGAATGGCAAACTCACCTTTTTTCTTTACGATCACCGGGGTGAAACGATTCGAGAGGTGATGGAGCGAGCGAAAGAGTTCATCTCGAACCATCCACTAAAAGAGGCCGAGCTGAAGCTTGCGGGCGGCCTCGTGGGAGTGCTTGCCGCAGCCAACGAGGTGATCGAGCGCTCCGATAAGCTCACTCTGGGACTCATGCTGGCGGTTCAGCTCGTCTTTTGCGCCTTGGGATTTCGTTCTGTGGTGGCAGGTCTCCTTTTCGTCGGGGTCGTGCTCATATCCAACACCTTCGGCATGGCCTTGATGGCGTACTGGAACGTTGGCCTCAATGTGAACACCTTGCCTGTCATAAGCCTGGGCATCGGCTTCGGTGAGGATTACGGCATTTATATCGTTTCGCGCGCCATTGAAGAATACGCCAGGCAGAGGCACGCGGATATCAAGACGGCGCTCACCGAAGGAGTGGCCACGGCGGGGAAAGCAGTTCTTTATACCGCGGTCTTAATCTCCGCGGGCATCGCTTTTTGGGCCTTCTCACCGCTTCGTTTCCAGGCTGAAATGGGCATCCAGCTTCTCATTATCCTTACCATGAACATGCTGGGCGGCCTCTTCCTGCTTCCAGCTCTGATTAGCCTCTTGCGCCCGCGCTTCGTCGTAAAGACTTGAGAATTTGGCCTATGTCGGTCGCGCCTGAACGGCGAGCCTCCCGGTTTGCCGAGCTGATTTTTTTTCTCTTTCTCGCCCTGGGTTCGGCATTCTCCAAACCCGCGACATCATTAGCTGCAGAGAGAATTCGCCTGGCTGTGCCGACGGTGGCTGTGATGTATGCTCCGATTTACCTCGGAGTGCAGCAAGGGATTTTTCTTACCGAGGGAATGGATCTGGAAATTACCGCGATGCGGACAGATCTCGCCATCGCAGCCCTGGGAACGGGCGAAATCGATTATCTGGCTCACGGAGGCGCGGCATTGCGCGCTGCCGCTCTGGGCTTTCCTCTAAAGCTCGTATTTGCCCTGGATCATAAGGCGCCGTTTTGGCTCGTCTCACGCGGCGCCATCGAGAATGTCACGATGCTCAAGGGAAAAAAGATCGGCCTGAGCTTTCCCGGAGATACTCCCCAGCTTGTCCTTAAACGCTTTCTTCGCCGTCAAGGGGTCGATTCGGAACGAGAGGTGTCTTTTATTTTCGGCCAATTCTCCCCTACGGCCTTGCAAAGCCTGATGGGGGGCATTCTCGATGCAGCGGTCCTGGCCCCGCCGTTCAACGTCCTCGCGGAAGAGAGGGGCTTAAGAGTGCTCGCGTTTCTCGGAGCGGCCGTGCCCGACGCGACCACGTCAAATGGAATCGTCACGAGCGACAGGAAAATCAAGGCCCAACCCGAACAGGTGAGACGCATGGTGCGGGCAAGTTTCAAATCCCTCATGGCGTTTCGCCAGAAAAAGGCGGCGGCTCTCGATCTCCTCGTCGCGCACTTTGATATCTCTCGAAAGGTAGCTGAAAAAGTGTATTCGCAGGCTCTGGATATTCTCACTCCTGCCGGAGAGATCAGCCGCGAAAAAGTCCGCAACATACTGAACATGATGGAGGAGGCCGGACAGAAGGTCCCTCCAACGCTCCAGCCGGAGTCCGTTCTGGATTTCTCATTTCTTACCGAGGTGAGGCGAGAGTTCGCAAGCGGGACGCCAGGCGGCAAAAAGACGCGGCCTTAGCCCCCTGTTCATTGCTCCTTGCCTTCTGATATCCGACTTTGACTACCTTTCCCGCTATCCTGTATCCTCTCCCTGAGCCTCCGGTTCGCTGCTTTTGGAAAAATCGGAATTTCGCATTCCAAAATCAGAATTCACAAATCTGACTTCCGACCTCCGACCTCTGCCCTTTGATTCTTTGCTCACCCTAGCCAAAAAGGATGCGATTCAGCACACCCCAATGAAAATCTCGAAGCATTTATGAGCTCATTTCGCTGTCATTTTTCATAATTCTGCCTTTATGAAGCTTGCTACCTGACCCTCAAATTTCGTAAGATCCGCCGAGACACTGGGTGCTTGTCCTACTGGAACTCAACTGACGAACCATGGAATCGCCCATCCGCACGGGACACATCCTTACAGGCCCGCTCTTTAACGAGCCGGTGCGTGTGGAGACGGTTGCGTCCAATGGTCCGAATAGTTGGGTCTTGGGCCTCGTTGGGACCCAGTCGGAAAAGTTTCGCAAGGTCACGCTAACGGCTAAGGATCTCGAATCACTCACGATTCAGGACACGACCAAAAGCTACGACGGGGATGGGCAGCTTCTGCGACTCGGGCTCCAGGCTTATGCCCTTGGCATCGCCTACGAGTTTGACCCTTACTTCGGGCTATCCATTTCTCGGGTTGATCCGCTGCCGCACCAGCTTGAGGCAGTCTACGATTACCTCCTAAAGACAGCGCGGGTCCGGTTCCTCCTGGCCGATGACGCTGGAGCGGGCAAGACGATTATGGCCGGTCTTCTGATTCGCGAACTAAAGCTGAGAGGACTCGCCGAGCGAATCCTAATCGTCGGTCCGTCGAATCTCACGTTTCAGTGGCAGCGGGAACTTAAAGAAAAATTCGACGAGAAGTTCCTGGTGGTGAAAGGGAGCAATATCCGCGATCAATTCGGTGTCAATCAGTGGCTGGAACAAAAGCAGGTCCTTACTTCCCTCGATTTGGCAAAGCGTGAAGATATTTTGCCGGGACTTCGCCAGGTCCATTGGGATCTGGTGATCGTGGACGAGGCCCACCGGATGTCTTGGACTCCACCCTCCCGAAAGACGGCTCGTTACGGCTTGGGGGAGCTTCTGAGGGATACAGCGGATCATTTTCTCCTGCTAACGGCCACTCCCCACAAGGGCGATCCCGTCAATTTCAGTCTCTTCTTGCAGTTGTTGGATGCCGACGCCTACGCGGACGTACGTTCCATCCGGGAAGCCATGAACCGGCGCAGGGCGCCTTTCTATCTCAGGCGGACCAAAGAAGCGATGGTTCATTTTCCTGAACGGCAACCGGATGGTTCCTGGAAGGCAAGAAAAATCTTTACCAAAAGAATCCCTCATACCGTGGATTTTCAAATCGATGGAGCGGAATTTGATCTCTATCGAGACGTGACCCGCTTCGTAAAAATGCAAAGTGCCAGGGCCGCGGCGCAAGAGGAAGATCCTCGCGCACGCGCTGTTGGATTCCTCATGTCCCTTTACCAGCGGCGGCTCGCGTCAAGCACTTACGCGCTTCAGCATTCACTGGAAAACCGCGCGAGGCGCCTTGAAGACGCGTTGAAAACAGCCCAGCAATTGGCCCGCCTGGCGCCGCCGGATCTTCCTGACCCCGAAGAATTGGAAGAGATGGAAGAGAGCGAACGCGAGCGGCTTGAGGAGATGCTCGATGCCGTAACTCTCGCCGGCAATAGGGAGCAAGTGCAGGAGGAGATTAAGGAGCTGCTAAGATTTGCCGCGCAAGCCAAAGCTGTCGAAAACTCTGGCGCGGAAGCCAAGCTCTCGCGCCTAAAAGAACTACTCCACAAGGAGGGCTTCTTTGACCATTCGGATAAGCGGCTCCTGATCTTCACTGAATTTAAAGACACCCTTGATTACCTGGTCGATGTCCTAAAAAACTGGGGTTTTCGTGTCGGCTTCATTCATGGCGGAATGAAGCCGGGCTCGCGGGAAGAGCCAAACAGCCGTCTCTATGCTGAGCAGCAGTTCAAAGACGGCGGCATTCAGATTCTCGTTGCCACGGAAGCGGCAGGCGAAGGGATCAACCTTCAGTGCTGCCACATCCTCTTTAACTACGATATCCCGTGGAACCCCAATCGCCTGGAGCAGCGCATGGGCCGGATCCACCGCTACGGCCAGCTTTTTGACTGTCTTATCTTCAATTTCGTTGCGACGAACACGATCGAAGGCCGCGTGCTTCAGCGCCTACTGGAGAAGCTCCAGGAGATTCGTGACGCTCTCGATAACGACGCGGTGTTCAACGTAGTCGGCGAGATCCTCCCTGCAGCTCATGTTGAACGGGTGCTCCGCGACTTCTACGCCGGACGGCTCGGTGAAGCCGATATGGAGGACCGTCTCCTGGGGGAAGTCGATGAGGGCCGCTTCCGCGCTATCTGCCAAAACGCACTTGAAGGACTTGCCTCGAAAAAGCTCAATCTTGAGATGCTCATCGAGCGCAGGGCGCGCGCCCAGGAGCGCCGTCTGGTGCCGGAAACCATCGCGCGCTTTCTTAGCGAGACCGCTGAGCACGCCTCTCTTGCTCTTAAAGCTTTCCCCTCGTTGCCGCACGCCTTTGACCCCGGAAGAACCCCGACGACTCTGAAGCGCTATGAAAGCCAGCCGGACTGGAGGCTGCCAACTTTAGCCACTAGATATCCTCGTTTATCCACTGACCGTGAGACCGCCGAAAAGAATAACCTTGAATGGGTTACTCCCGGCCATCCTCTATTCGAGGCTCTCCGGCGCAATACCCTCAGCCTCGCGCAAGAGCCGTTCAGCAAAGGCGCTTGTTACTATTCACTCCAGCACGACAAACCAGCGCGGCTCGATTTTTATCGCGCTCGTGTGGTTGACGGCTTGGGTGACGTGATCCACGAGCGGCTGTTTGCGCTAGAAATTCCCACTGATGGTGACCCGCGCCTGCAGGAACCAGGTGTCGTGGGTAACTTTGCGCCTACAAATCCGCCAAATGATCTGCCGTCAGTTGCGTCTGCGCCCGAGGCGACAGAATGGTTGAATCAGCATGCCCTTACGCCTTTTCTTACTGAAGTTCGAGAAGAGCGCGTCTCCGAAATCAACCGCATCGCCGACCACATAAATCTTTCCCTGACTGAGCTTTTACAAAAGGTCGATGAGGAGATCGGCAAAGCTGCCACGGAAGTGGAAAATAAAATAACCGGAGCCGAGGGCCGCTTGGCCCAAGCGGAAAACCGCCACGCGGAGCTGATGGCGAGACGAGAAAAAAGACGGCAAGAGTTAGAGCAGCAACGAGCGCTTACACTTCAATCAGTGGAGCGGATGACAAGCATTTTGGTTCTTCCCCATCCCGAGAGATCCCAGCCTGAGGTCCGAAGGCTACAGCCCGATCCGGAAGTAGAAGCCATCGCCATGCAAATCGTGATGGGACATGAAGGGAAAAGAGGCTGCCAAGTCTATGATATCCATGAGAAGAATCTCGGCTACGACATCACAAGCCTCGATCTCAATTCGGGGGAGTTGCGGCTCATCGAAGTGAAGGGAATCGGCTCCGCTACAGGCACCGTGCTTCTCACTCCCAACGAGCGCCGCGTCGCCGAAGACCGCCGCGACTGTTATTGGCTTTATGTCGTTACGAGCTGTAAGTCAGAGGCAATTCTTCAAGAGCCGATCAGAAACCCCGCCCGTTTCCCGTGGCATGAAGTAAGAAAGGTGGATCACTATTATCTTTCTGTGGACGCGTTGACCCAGCCGATGCAGGTCCGCGACCCGAGCGAGCCCTACGGGAACTCAACGCGATGATGACCCTTCAACAGTTTGCCTCCAAGCCCGAAACCATTCCCGCTTCCACATCGTGGTATCTGGCCGACCTCAGCGAGGCGCGCGGCAAGCAAGAACTCTTCACCAAGCAATCGCCGCAAAAGCTCAAAGTGCTGCGGGAGCACGCTTTGATTGAGAGCGCGGTTTCGTCCAACCGGATCGAAGGCGTCACGGTGGACCAGGCGCGGGTAGCGACGGTCATCTTCGGTAGATCTCTGCTGCGCGACCGAGACGAGGAAGAAGTGCGCGGATACCGCGATGCGCTCAAATGGATTCACGAGCAAGGCGCGAAGCTGCCGATTTCCGAAGACGCGATAAAGCGGTTGCATAAGATAACACGCGGCGACATTTGGGACGCAGGCAAATATAAAGAGCAAGACAGCGATATTATCGAGAAGTTTCCCGACGGGCGTGAGCGGGTGCGATTCAAAGCCGTCGCAGCAGCAGAAACATCGGCTTACATGCGGCAACTGATTGACCATTGGAGCCGGGCCTTGCGCGAACGCTGGGTTCACCCGCTTATCGCGTTGGGCGCTTTCAATCTCGACTTCCTTTGCATTCACCCATTTCGCGACGGCAACGGTCGAGTCTCCAGGCTGTTGCTATTGCTCAAGTCTTATCACCTGGGTTTTGAGGTCGGTCGTTACGTCAGTATTGAACGGCTGATTGAGGAGAACAAAGAGCGCTACTACGAAACTCTGGAGCAAAGCTCCCAGCGCTGGCACGAGGGCAAACACGATCCGTGGCCCTATTTGAACTATCTGCTCTATATCCTCAAGTCCGCCTACAAAGAGTTCGAGGAGCGGGTGGGACAGGTGGTATCACCGAAGGGAGCTAAAACCGAGCTGGTGCTTGCCGCGATCCGTCGACAGGCCGGCGAGTTTCGTCTGGCTGACGTCGAGCATGCCTGTCCGGGTGTCGGACGAGATTGGATTCGAGTCCTGTTAGCCGAGCTTAAAAAGTCCGGTGAGGTCTCCTGTCGGGGCAAGGGACCTGCCGCCCGGTGGCGATATATGGGGAGAAAGCGTAGTACCGTTAAGTGAGGGTATTAGTAAGGGTATTGTGGATTTCCGCGGTTCGCAGCGGGTCGATGGCTGATGTGATAATCCCATCACGAAAAGCCAAGCTGATAAGAATCAGGTACTACCACGTTAATTAGGTAATGAATGTGGTAATGTCGCCAGACCCCGCTCGGTTCCCGTGGCATGAAGTCAAGAAAGTGGATCATTGCTATCTTTCGGTGAATGCGCTTACCCAGCCCATGCAGGTAAAGGAGGACCCAGGAATTTATGGAGGAAGACAGTGACTAAGCCCGATGGCGGCTCCATTGTCCCCGTCGAGCGAATCGAAAATGCTATCCTTTTCATCCGTGGGCATAAAGTCATGCTGGGTGCTGACCTTGCGAGGCTTTATGGGGTCAGCGCCAAAAGACTAAATGAGGCGGTGAGGCCAAATCGAGATCGCTTTCCGGATGATTTCACTTTCCAACTCACTAGAGAAGAGTTCGAAGAATTAACACGCCAAATCTACGCTTCAAACTTGAGGTCGCAATTTGCGACCTCAAGTTGCGGAGGTCGCCGATACCTTCCTTATGCGTTTACCGAGCCGGGTGTGGCGATGCTCTCCAGTGTTCTTCGGAGCAAGCGGGCGATTCGGGTGAATGTGGAGATCATGCGCGCCTTCGTCCGCTTGCGCCGAATGCTCACTTCGAACGAAGAGCTAGCAGGCAAGCTCGGCGCTTTAGAAAAAAGATGCGACGTCTGGGAGGATTTGCGATCCTACGGAGGGCACACTTGAGTTCTGAAAATCCGATCGACAAAACAAAGGCTCTTTCCGCAGGTGCTGTCTTTCATCGCTGCGCACTCCAGGTGAACCCGCATCACTACGGTGCAACCTTCCGCGGGAAGCTCATTGAAAGGAATGGAGCCGCCTATGCGCAAGCGATCGTGGAAAAGGCCGCCGAACTCGCCGTCACCGTGCTCGCCATCACCGACCATAACGACGTGAGTGGCGTGTCTCCGTTCCGTACGGTGGCGCAGAGTCATGGCATTCATATCTTTCCGGGATTCGAGATCTCATCGAGCGAGGGGGTTCACGTTCTGTGTATCTACCCTCAAGATACCGATGACCGCCGACTCGGTCGATATCTTGGCGAGTTTGGCATTATGAAGCCGGAGCCTTCTTCCGACCTATCGAGCAAAACCTTCATCGAGGTCCTTAAGAAAGTCCGTCAACAGGGTGGCGTCGCCATTGCCGCGCATGTCACCAACGACAATGGACTCTTTAAGGTTTTTAGCGGCAAGGCACGAATTCAGGCTTGGCAGAGCGATGACTTGATGGCGATCCAGATCCCGGGTCCGGTCGAGGATCTGCCGCACGACGTGCGCCAGATCGTTGAAAACAAGAATGCCGACTATCGCCGTGAACATGTTGCGGAAGAGCGACTTGCGATCGCCGTAGTCAATGCGAAGGACATCGTGAAGCCCGAAGACATCGAGGACCGGTCAGCCACCTGTTGGATCAAGATGTCAGACGTGAGCATTGATGGCCTTAGACAGGCCTTCCTTGATCCGGGATCTCGCATTCGCCTTAATCCGAGGGAGGGAAAACTCGAACCTGAGCAGCACGCAGAACTGGTCGGCCTAGCCTGGGAAGGAGGATTCCTGGATGGGGCGGGAATTCACTTCAACCCGAACCTCAATGTCCTTGTTGGCGGCCGCGGCACCGGGAAATCCACAGTGATCGAAAGCATCCGCGCTGTGCTGGGGCTCGACCCAGTCGGCGATGAAGCGCGCAAGGCACACGAGGGGATTGTCCGGCACGTGCTGCGTAGCGGCACCAAGATTTCACTGCTCGTACGTGCGCACCGGCCGGCGGTGCGGGAATACCGAATCGAGCGAACCATTCCAAACCCGACCCTCGTGCGAGATGAGAGCGGCGATGTGTCCAACCTCGGGCCGCAAGATGTGCTTCCACGGGTCGAGGTGTACGGCCAGCACGAGATTTCAGAGCTGACCAAGAGCCGGGAGAAGCTCACACGCCTGCTTGACCGCTTCGTCGAGCGCGACGACTCGCTCGCCCGCCGCAAGGCGTCGCTGCGCCGCGACCTCGAAAAGAATCACCGCGCGCTTCTGGATACGCGGGCAGAGATCAAACAGATCGAGGAACGGCTCGCAGCGTTGCCAGGTCTCGAGGAAACACTGAAGCGCTTTCAGGAGGCTGGCCTAGAAGCCCGTTTGCGCGAACAGAGTCTGCTCGTGCGCGAAGAACGTGTTCTCGGAGCCATCCCCGAGCGGCTCGCACCTTTCCGCGAGGCGCTGGAGAATTTGAAGCGGGAGCTGCCGATCGACCGCGCCTTTCTTTCGGCGAAGGCTCTCGAAGATTTGCCTGGCAAGGACATACTTACGCGGGCGAATCAGGTGTTTGCCGATCTTGAGCGTGACCTCATGCGCGTCAAGGACGACTTGGAACGAGTGCTGGCGAGCGCAGACAGTGGGATCGCCGAGCTGCGGTCGGCCTGGGACGTGCGCAAGCAGCAGGTTCAGGCCGCCTACGAAAAGATCCTGCGCGAGCTGCAGAAATCACGCGTGGATGGCGAGGAGTTCATCCGGCTGCGCCGCCAGATCGAGGGGCTACGACCGCTTCGGGAGCGTCTCGCCCTTCTGCAGCGCTTGGAGAAAGAGCACGTTGACCGCCGACGGGCGCTACTCGCAGAATGGGAAGACGTCAAAGCCGCAGAGTTTCGTGCCCTGGACCGGGCAGCGAAAAAGGTCAGCGGAAGACTTCGTGATCGTGTCCAGGTCAAAGTGACAGCGGCGGGCGACCGCGAGCCGCTCTTCAAGGTTCTGCGCGAAGACATCGGTGGCCGGATGTCGGAGGCCATCGAGAGCCTGCGCGGAGTTCCCGACCTATCCCTCACGAAGTTAGTCGAAGTTTGCCGGTCAGGCGCCGAGGCCCTCAGCAAAGCCTATCGCATCACACCTGCGCAAGCCGAGCGTCTCGCCAAAGCTGAACCGGAGGTCCTTATGCGGATCGAGGAGTTGGAGCTTGCGCCCACCACTGCGATCCGCCTCAACACAGCCCCAGCCGGGGATCCCCCTGCATGGCAGGCGCTGGAAGAACTCTCGACGGGGCAGAAGGCTACGGCTGTGCTTCTACTGCTGCTGCTTGAGTCGGACGCGCCGCTGATCGTGGACCAGCCAGAGGACGATCTCGACAACCGATTCATTACGGAAAGCGTCGTACCGCGGATGCGGGAGGAGAAGCAACGCCGACAGTTCATTTTCTCCACGCACAACGCGAACATTCCCGTGCTCGGCGACGCCGAGCTGATCCTCGGACTTTCCGCGTCAGGTGAGGCAAATGGCGGGCGCGCGCGCATCGCGCCCGGCCACATGGGGTCGATCGATTCTCGGTCGGTTCGTGAACTGGTGGAGGAAATACTTGAAGGTGGTCGCGAGGCATTCGAGACGCGCCGACGGAAGTACGGGTTCTGAGGGAACGGTCACAGCGTGAACAAGACAGAGCTGCTGGAGACGATTGAGAACGGCGAGAACTCGCGTGTTGAGTTCAAACGCGACGATGCTCACCCAGATTCGCTGGCGAAGGAAATGGCTGCGTTGCTCAACCTGGAGGGAGGAGCAATCCTGCTTGGCGTTGAGGACGATGGCCGCATTTCGGGCATCACCAGAAGTCGTGAAGAGGCGGAACGGTGGGTGATGAACCTCGCGCGGCACAATCTCCAGCCCGAGCTCATCCCTGTTTGGAGTTCCGTTGCAATGGACGACGGCAAGGTCGTCGGTATCGTAGAGCTCCCGGCTGACAGCCCGGGTAAGCCGTACAAAGCCAGGCGCGGTGGAGCTTGGATCACTTATGTTCGAGTCGGGAGCACCTCGCGTGAGGCGACTCGGGAAGAAGAAGGGCGACTCTATCAGGCCGCCCGTCTGGTTCGATACGACATCAAGCCGGTTCCGGATACAGGCTTCGATAGCCTGGACATCAATCGGCTCGAGAACTACTTTCGGGACATCATCAAGCGGCAGGTACCGGATCGTGCGGACACCGAAGGCTGGCAGCTGCTTCTCCTGAATACTGACCTGCTGGCCGCCTTAGATGCTACGATCTATGCGTCGGTTGCGGGCTTATTGCTTTTCGGTCAGAACCCAAACCGACGGCTTCCGCAAGCCGGCGTGACGGCAGTGGTATTCCCGGAAACCAAAAAGGACTACAACACGGTCGATGAAGAGAGGATCCGGGGACCGCTGGTTTCGTTATTCTCTAAACACGGTCGCGCCGTGGAAAGAGGAGTCATCGATCGTACGGTAGAGTTCGTGGCACGGAACATGGGAACCGTGGCATGGCTTGAAGGAGCGCGCAGGCGCCGAAAAAAGGCACTTCCGCTCGATGCTGTGCGGGAAGCGGTAGTGAACGCAGTGGCGCATCGGGATTATGCGCGCGAGGGGACGGACATCGAGGTGTCGCTCTACCGTGATCGACTCGAAGTCATCTCTCCCGGCAGGCTGCCCAACGGCGTAACGGTGGAAAAAATGAAGGAAGGCGTCGTGCGGGTGGCGCGGAACGAGTTACTCAAAGAGATTCTGCGCGACTACGGCTACGTCGAGCATTACGGGATGGGCGTTCGCAACCGGATCATTCAGTCAATGAAGGCGCATAATAGCACAGAGCCGGACCTGGTCGAGGAAGAAGATCGCTTCATTGTCCGCCTGTGGAAAGCGCCCAAGCCCAAATGATCCCCAAAGAATGTAAGCGGCTGGCGGACCTGCCTGCCGCGACGCCCGCGGCGCAGGCCGGGGTGGATTTTCCCGAAACTAAACTGTGATTCCGAAAGAGTGTAAGAGACTTGCCGAAGTCGATTTTCCGATTGCGGTGGTGAGCAAGCATGCCGCTCGGGAGAAATCTATTCGGCATGGGCATCCGTCTACGCTGCATCTATGGTGGGCGCGGCGGCCTTTGGCTGCGTGCCGCGCGATATTGCTTGGGCTTCTGCTGCCTGATCCTTGCGATGAACACTGCCCGGAAGAATTCGAACAAAAAGCTCGTGAGCTTTTGCCCAAGGTACAGGGAGAAGTTGGTCCTAAGGACGAGGACCTTCGAAAATCTCTCCTTAAATTCATTGGTGATTTCGCAAATTGGGACGTTTCCGTTGATCGCGCGTATCTCGACGTCTCACGTGGGCTGGTAAAAGCAGCTCATCCAGAGGAAGCCCCGCTCGTCGTTGATCCGTTTGCCGGCGGCGGCTCAATCCCGCTGGAGGCATTGCGACTTGGCTGCGAAACCATCGCGAGTGATCTAAACCCCGTTGCATGCCTAATCCTTAAGGTGATGCTCGAGGATATCCCACGGTACCGGTCAATGCTTGATGAAGTGCGTGACATCTGCGGTGAAATCCGGAATGCGGCCGAGAAAGAGATTCTAGAGTTCTATCCGCCCGACCCAGATGGCGCGCGTCCAGTCGCCTATTTTTGGGCCAGAACTGTTCGTTGTGAGTCGCCTCAGTGCGGGGCCGAGATTCCTCTTGTTAGTTCATTCTGGCTGTCAAAGAAAACCACTCACAGGCGCGCACTAAAACCAGTTTTGAGTCGACATGACGGCCAAGTGCCCTTGGTGAATTTGGATCTCTTCGAACCGCTAACCGAAGCGGAGGTATCCTTAGGCACAGTACGGAACGGAAAGGCACAGTGTCCTTGCTGTTCGGGGGTTATCCCGCCGAAGCGGCTGCAGGCTCTCATGGAGACTCAGCTTAACGGGGTTGATGTCCAGTTCGATTCCTGTGGGCGCCGTCTTAGTGGTGCTCGATTAATCGCTGTGGCTTACATGCAGCCTGGTTTAGTGGGCCGGGAGTACCGATCACCGTCTGACCGTGACTATGCTGCCGTCTGTGCTGCACAGCGGCGCGCGCGCGAAATAGAGACTACCAATACTATCTCAGGTTTCACTGTCTTCCCAAGTGAACCAGTGAACCCCATTCGACCCTCGCCGAACGCAAGGGGCCTGTCGGCTGTCACACGGTACGGTATTAAGACGTTCTCTCACCTCTTCAACGCGAGGCAGAAATTGTCGCTCTATTATCTTGCCTGCGCGATCAGGCGCGAGGCAAGTTCAGAAGATGGGAAACGGGTCTTAGCAGCGGAACTCGTTGCAGCAGCGCTCGGTAAGAGAGCGGATTACAGCAGCGGCGGCACACGTTGGCACCTTACCTTCGAGAAGGCTACCTGTACGTTTAGCAAGCAGGCCCTATCGCAAACCTGGGACTACATAGAGCCGACCGCACTCGGTTCCACGTCTGGATCATACGGTGCCGGAGTGCAGACGGTTCTTCAAGCAGTTGAAACTCTCTCAAATGTAGCGCACTTACCGGGCCAGGCATCACTTGGAGACGCCGCTCATTCTGCACTCCCAGATGCGTCAGCGTCTGAGTGGTTCACTGACCCTCCGTACTATGACGCAATCCCTTACGCCGACCTATCGGACTTCTTCTATGTTTGGCTTAAGCGTGCATTGCCATCTAACCCTGTCCTGGCACCGAGAAATGGCTCGGAAAACGGTTTGACACCGAAACAAGAAGAGTGCGTCTGGAATAGTGCCTACACCTTCGAAGGTAAATCGAAGGACGGAGCATTCTTCGAGAGATGCGCTGCTGCCGCATTTGCAGAGGGTCGCCGTATTCTGCGTGATGACGGTATCGGTGCCGTGGTGTTCGCGCACAAGACAACAGAAGGTTGGGAGGCACTCCTGTCTGGCTTAGTAAGTGGTGGATGGGTGATTACCGCTTCGTGGCCAATCGCTACCGAACGGGCGGGACGACTACAGTCGCAGGGTACTGCGGCTCTAGCCACTAGCGTCCATCTGATCTGCCGGCCCCGCTCCGACAGCGCACCGATAGGTGACTGGGGTGAGGTGCACCGCGAACTGCCACGCCGAGTTGCCGAGTGGATGGAGCGGCTACAATCCGAACATATTCGTGGCGCGGATTTGGTTTTTGCCTGCATCGGGCCGGCGTTGGAAATCTACAGCAGGTATTCAAAAGTCGTCGATGCGGAGGATCGAGAAATTCCGTTGGGCGGTACCCCAGAGGCAACTGAGCCTCACAAACGGGGATACCTTGCCTACGTTTGGGAGGCGGTTGGTCGAGCGGCACTGGAGCAAGTGTTGGGAACGGCTGACCTGCCTGCCGCGACGCTCGCGGCGCAGGCAGGGGCGGCAGCGCGTAATGGCGCGGCGGCTGCGTTGGAAGAAGATGCGCGATTGACCGCGCTTTTTTTGTGGACGTTGCAGAGTACTAATGGTGAGAGTTCACCCTCACCTTCGTCCTCTCCCGTCAAGGGAGAGGAAATGAGAGGGGAAGAGGAAGAAGATTCGGACGAGGAAGAGGACGCGCCGAAGAAAAAGAAGAAAGGGTTGACGCTCGTGTTTGATGTCGTGCGGCGGTTTGCGCAGCCACTAGGAATTCATCTCGACAGTTGGGAAGACCGGATCATTGAGACGGAAAAGGGAATCGTTCGGCTGCTTCCCGTTGCAGAGCGTGGAGCACAGCTTTTCGGCCAAGACGGCGCTGACCTGGTCGCGGAGCGGCTGGAGCGGGAACCGTCGGGCGCGATTCAAATGGCGCTCTTTCCCGAAAGGGCAGAAGCGCCCCAAGTAAAAAGTAAAAAGGCAAAAGGAAAAAAGGCCCGCCTGCTTGGCGGCGGGCAGGGAACCGACAAAGACCTTCGAACGAATCGTGAAGCGACGACTTTGGACCGAGTGCATGCGGCGATGCTTCTGCAAGCCAGCGGACGAACTAACGCGTTACGCGCTCTGCTTCGTGCGGAAGTGGAACGCGGGCCGGATTTCCTTCGTTTGGCGAACGCACTGTCAGCATTGTATCCTAAGACGAGCGAGGAGAAACGTCTGTTAGACGCTATGCTTTTGGCTGTGCCCAGGTAATGTCAATTTGAAGCGATTTTCAGAATGACGTAGGATAATTGCCATGGCTAAACGTGCACGTAAAGAAACGCCCAAAGACAAATTGGCCGAACTCAAAGCGAAGCATTTCACGCGCAAAGGTCGGAAAGAGCGCATTGCCAAGGCTTTGGAGATCTTGAGCCAGCCCGGTCCAACGTTCAAGCTAGACAGGGAAACCTGGATCTGGGCCGCTCAGGACGCTGACATCGAGGATATCTAGGGTGACCATTGACCGGCTTCCAAACCTTCCCGCGGGGACCGATCTTTTCTTAGATGCAAACGTTTTCATTTATGCCTTCGGGGGCCGCTCCAACGAGTGCCATAACCTTTTGCAACGTTGTTCAACTGAAGAAGTTTTCGGAATCACTACATTTGAGGTGATACACGAAGTAACCCACAGGCTGATGCTAATTGAAGCAGTTGCGACCGGTGTCATTACCAAAGAGAGTGTGGCAGCCCTCAAGGGGAAGTGGCGAGACGTCACAACCCTCACTCAGTACTGGTCTTTAACGGCTAGAATCTTCGGCTTGAATATATTGATCCTTGCGTCTGAGGAGCCTCGGTTGCACCGCGCTCATACCATGCGCTCTCGCTACGGGCTTCTCACAAATGACTCGTTAATTCTAGCGGCTATGGACGAGTATGGGATTGGCTACCTGGCAACACGCGACGACGATTTTGACCACATCTCTGAACTCACGGTATACAAGCCCACGGATATTTGAAGATCATTTACGGTTTATGCAATACACAGTGATCGTTCACAATGCCGAGGAAGGTGGATATTGGGTGGAGGTGCCATCTCTGCCCGGCTGTTTTAGCCAGGGAGAAACGATCGACGAGGCATTGAGCAATGTTCGCGAAGCGATTGAGGTTCATATTCAAGGCTTGAAAGACGATGGGCAGGACGTGCCCAAAGATGAAGGTTTTGTGATCGGACGAGTCGAAGTCAAAGCCGCTTAAAGCGTCTAGTGAGCATTTACGCTACACTTTGGTGGCTCAAGTTTCCACGGTACGGCGATGAATACATCGGCTGCGAGTGGATAAGAGTTAGCGCCCAAGGGGTTCCCGCCCACGTCGGAACACCAACTCGGGGATTCGGTTATGAGGACGGCGACCCATACGCCGAATTCCTGCCTCCCGCAGTGGAAGTGAACGCCGAAGGCGATAGCGAGTTCATGCGCGCCGTTGTGATCGTCACTGAGGATACGCAGAAGGGTACCGCGCGCTCCGCTCAAGAGTACGCGAATCCACTACTGGTTCTTTCCGGCCATGAGTACGCGTCGATCTCGTTTGTCGACTTACACACGCGCATCTGTGACGCTTTACGGGGGACAGGTCCACAGATCATCGCACAGTCGCTCACAGCCGGCGGCGACATTCAGCTGGCACTGTCCGACGGGCGAATTCTCGATACAAGGAAGGGCGGAAGAGGAAACCGCCAAGCCGATTGAATAGATCCGTAAATTTACGTCGAGCAGCTCACCGCGGGGCGGAGAGGCGACGCGGAGAAGAGAAACTTGAAAGAATTCTCTGCGTGCTCTGCTTCTCAGCGGTGAAAAAGGATTAGCCCAATCATGGAACCCTGGTACAAGGTCACCACACCGAGGAAAGAAGTCCGCGAAGGCAGGTCTTTCAATCCGGACGAGTTCGCCATTGCTCTGGAGCAGGTCGTTGCCGGAACCGCGCCGGAGGATTATCGAGACCCAGAAAAGTTCTTCTTACGTACGTGCTTCACGAGGGCGCTTACGGAACACGCCGGTATGGTTCTGCAGCGTCTTGCGGGAAAAACTGAGAACGCCGCTCCGGTACTTACGCTCATTACACAGTTTGGCGGAGGCAAAACGCATACTCTTACGGCTCTCTACCACCTTGCGAAAAACGGAAACAAAGCAAGCGGCTATTCTGGTGTTGCGGACTTGCTGCAAGCGGCGGGCATAGCGGCGGTGCCGCAGGCGAAGGTGGGGGTGTTCGTCGGGAATGCCTGGGACCCGCAAGACGGCAGAGAAACGCCGTGGATCGACATTGCTAGGCAGATTGCCGGGGACCAAGGAGTTGCGCGGTTAGGTCCGGCAGCGAAGACTACGCCTCCGGGAACCGAAGCGATTGGAAGACTCTTTGAGACCGCCGGCGGTGTGGTGCTGATTCTTTTCGATGAGGTTCTAAATTTTCTCAATCGGCACAGGGGAATGGCTGATGCCTTTCACGCGTTCATCCAGAATCTGACAGTAGCCACGACGGGCACGACGCACGCGGCCGCAGTCATAAGCCTGCCGCGGAGCCAGGTGGAAATGACGGATTCCGATCAACAATGGCAGGACAGGATTACCAAAGTTGTCAGGCGCGTTGCTAAGGATCTGATCGCGAATGATGAAAGTGAAATCAGCGAAGTCATACGCCGCAGACTCTTCGAAGACCTGGGAAGCGATCGAATACGGAAAAACGTTGCCAAGGTTTATGCCGATTGGTGCTTTGAAAAGCGCGCGCAACTGCCTCCAGAGTGGACAGCGGTGGATACCACCGCGACTGAGGCTAAAGCTCGCGAGTACTTGCGGAGCCGCTTCGAAGTTTGTTATCCATTTCATCCCGCAACCCTTTCAGTATTCCAACGCAAGTGGCAAGCGCTTCCTCAATACCAACAGACCCGGGGGACTTTGGCGATGCTTGCGCAGTGGGTCTCGTGGACTTTTCGCGAGGGATACGAGCAGGCTCGGCGTGAACCGATAATCACTTTAGGCTCCGCACCACTAGAGGTGGAGAACTTCCGCGCCGTGATCCTGGGACAGCTTGGGGAGCCGCGACTCAGCTCTGCCATTTCTGCGGACATTGCCGGCCAGCAATCACATACGCGGGCGTTAGACGCTGACACGAAAGGACCACTCCGGAACATCCATCGGCGAGTCGGGACAACTATTCTATTCGAGTCGTCCGGGGGGCAGGTCGATAAGGTCGCGCATTTGCCAGAGCTTCGCTTTGCCCTCGGCGAACCGGAAATCGATACGACCTCGATCGATAACGCCGCCTATAGCCTGGAAGCGAAAGCGTTCTTCATAAGCCCGGTCGGCTCGGACGGCTATAAAATTTATCATAAAGCGACAATACGAAAGGCGGTCAGCGATCGACGGGCATCGCTTGACGAGACGACAGAGACCAAACCGACGATGCGGACTTTGGTAAAGAAGGAATGGGACCGTGGAGCGACGATATCGATCGAGCCTTTCCCGGAGGACGGCGCGGCGGTAGCCGATTCTCCGCGATTGACGCTGGCCTTAATGGACCCGGAATCCGAGTGGACGGGCGCGGGACCAGTTCGAGAGCGAATCATCGAATGGTCCAAAACTCGGGGAAAGTCACCGAGGCTTTATCCTGGCTCAATCGTGTGGTGTTTCAAAAAGCCGGGGCGAGACCTACGTGAAAAAACCGAACTCATGTTGGCCTGGAAAAAGGTTTCAAAGGAGGTTGCGGAAGGTGCCTTAGGCACGGACTACGACCGGACGGACCGGGCAGACATCCAAGCGAAGGTGAGCGGTTCGGAGGATGACGCAAAAGATGAGGTCTGGGCCAGCTATCGATTCATTGTATTGACGGACAGCAAAGAATCAGACGGACTGAAAGTTGTAGATCTGGGAGCGGGGCATTCGAGTGCTCAAGAGACTCTCTGTGGGCGCGTGATACAGGCGCTCAAGTCCAGTGCTCTGCTCAACGAATCGGTCGGCGCCGGATACTTAGATCGCAATTGGCCGCCGGCATTGAAAGAGTCTGGCGCCTGGCCATTGTCTAGTCTTCGGCAGAGCTTTCTCAATGGCTCACTGACCCGGTTGCTCGATCCCGACGCCGTGCTCAAGGCGAAAATCGTAGAGTTTGTAGGCAAAGGAGATTTCGGTCTCGCGTCCGGTAGCCGATCGGACGGAAGCTACGACCGAGTTTGGTTTGAGGAACTGCTGTCGCCGGATGAAGTAAACTTCGAAGCAAATGTTTTTCTCTTAGCAAAAACCAAGGCCAAAGCGCTCAAGACTAGATCCACTATCGAACCCGTAATTGAGCCCGAACCACAGCCGGACGAGAAAGAGCTAATCGCGACGGAGCCGCCTTCCGGACCGAAACCCGAACCGACATCCCAAACCGTCACACTTAATCTCAGAGGCACAATTCCTCCGGAAATGTGGAATCGCCTTGGAACAAAGCTTATTCCAAAGCTGAGATCAGGCAGTGAATTGACAGCGCAAGTCAGCTTTTCGGTTTCGCTCGATGGCAAAGCGGTGGCAACCTTCGAATCGGAGTTGCGGCAGATACTGGCGGACTTGGGGATTCAAGATCGCATTATAATTGAAAAATCTTAATTGGCTTCAGTTGAGGTCCTCCATATGGCTGATTGCTTGGTCTACTGGAAATACTGTTCAGCTGAACTAAATGAGTTCACTTCCGACAACCCGGGTC
>JACQUW010000255.1 GCA_016210115.1 Deltaproteobacteria bacterium
AACGGTTACGCGGAACAGAAAACCGGCTGCAAAGGTCCGTTGCGGGGCATGGCAGCTTCGCGGTGGGCCTTGTGCTCGCATGAAAATTATCGATCAACTTTAAGCTCGCTTATTTTAGGTCTAGTGGGCTCAGTGCTGCTTCTTTAACCCATCCTAAACAGAAAGTTCCCATCCACCTCTTCAATTCAATCCTCACTCTCTGAGCTGATCTTTTTCTCCTCGATTTCTCGCCTGTTTCACTTATTTCACTTACTTGTATGGCCAGGTGCCGGGATGAGGCGGCTGGCGAAAACGGGAGTCAAGCCGGTAAGAACAATTTCCGACCTCCGAATGAAAAGAGGAGGCTACCATGAAGATGATCTGGGCTGTCATCCGATCAAGCAAGGTTGATCTTGTGACCGGCGAATTAAAAAACGCCGGTGTTGGAGGCTACACCGTTTGTCCTGTAAAGGGTTGCGGCGAAGTATTCCACCTCTATGGACCTGTGATCCATGGCGGGCACCACCAACTGGAAGCCGTTGTGGAAGACAATCAGGTAGAGAAAGCCGTTGAGGTCATTGCGAAAAACGCCGCAACCGGCTTGGAGGGCGATGGTGTTGTGGCTGTTTTGGATATCGTATCTTTTACGAAGATTCGCCCCCATTGGAGCAGCACTTTGGACAGAAGAAACAAGACTCATCGAGCCGCGGCATGATGGAGGAGAGATAGGAGGTTCGCCGAATTGCTGCTGGAGACAGAAAGGAGATCTTATGTCAGATCCGACCCCTTCAGAAGAAAACGACCTGACCTTGCAAGGTCCGCCGGCCGTTGAAGGCAAGGACGGCTCGACTGCTTGTAAAATGCCGGCAAAGGATTGGCTCAAAGGAATCCTTCCCATGGCCATATGCTGCGCGGCGCCGCTTCTCCTAATCGCTGCCATCCCTATCCTCGGCCTGACTTTCGGGTCGCTGGCTGGCATCGCAAGCGGCCTGCTGAGCGTTGTCGCGGTGCTGGCCTGTCCCGTGGCGATGTATCTCATGATGCGGATGATGATGAAAGACAAGAAATAGGCTTAACCGTGAAGAGAGTAATTGTTTATAGCCAGCCTGGCTGAGTCTTCTGTGGCAAGGCGAAAGAGTTTCTTTCGCAAAGAGGCGTGGTTTTTACGGAAAAAGATATAACCAAAGACAGTGCAGCGATCGACGAACTCGAAAAGCTGGGCGCCATGACAACGCCGGTTATCGTTATTGACGGCGAGGTGGTTGTCGGCTTCGACCGTAAAAGACTTGAAGAGTTGCTCGCGTAGTCGCTTTTTAGATCGTGGGTTTTTACCAAACTCGATCTTTGAGCCGTTTGGTGATTTGAGCCATGAACGGCCAAGAAAAGAGAACAAAAGAGCAGAGGGGCATCTGGTCACGAAGGGACTTCTTCACGCGTTTGGGTTGGGGCGGGCTTGCCTTTTTTGGTCTTGCCGGTCTGATCGGTTTTATCCGCTCCGCCTTTCCCCGCGTTCTTTTTGAGCCACCCAAAAGGTTTAAAGCAGGCGATCCTAAAGATTATGTCCCGGGCGAGGTCAGCGAAAAATTCAAACAAGAGTTCCGTGTCTGGATCGTGAGGGAAGAAAGCGGTCTTTACGCTTTGTTTGCCAAATGCACCCATCTCGGATGCACGCCACGCTGGCTGCCAGCCGAGAATAAATTTAAGTGTCCCTGCCACGGGAGCGGTTTCTTCAAAGACGGGACCAACTTTGAGGGTCCAGCCCCCAGGCCGCTTGACCGGTTTAAGATCGAGCTTGGAGAAGACGGACAGCTCGTCGTTGATAAGAGCAGGCTTTATAGCATGAAGCCGGGAGTAGATCCCGATGATCAGCACCCGGAAAGCGTATTGAAAGCATGACAATGTTCCAATTTGGGGACGGAAGGGACGTATAGGACGATGGAATTGATCCAGGAGATAATGCGCGAGTGGTATGTTCTGCTAAGCCGGATGAGCGTAACCCTTAGCGTACCCGTGAAGCAGTTTGCGGACCAGATTCAGCTTCCGCTTTTCACTGCTTTTCTCCTGGGTCTCGTAGGTTCGCTATCGCCCTGCCAGCTCACCACAAATCTTTCGGCCATCACTTACGTGTCGCGAAAACCCGCCGCGGGACAGGTTTGGAGCGAAGCTTTGGCCTACAGCCTCGGCAAGTTGCTGGTCTATATGTCGGCCGGCGGCGCTGTGATCCTCCTTGGCCTCAGGCTGGATCAAGCCACGATTCCAGTCGTGGTTGCAGCCAGGAAGGCCATCGGGCCTCTTATGATCATCATTGGCCTCGGTATCATGGGTCTTATCCGCTTCAGAGGTTCCTTCGGAAGTCGTTTCGCTGCTGGGCTTCGTTCCCGCCTTCCTCGGACCGGAACGGCGGGCGCGTTTTCTTTGGGTATGGTCTTTTCGTTCAGTTTTTGTCCGACTCTTTTCTGGCTTTTCTTTGGTTTGCTGATTCCCATGGCGTTTATCAGTACCGGCGGCTGGGCTTTCCCCGCAATCTTTGCTCTGGGAACAACGCTTCCCCTTCTAGCCTTCGCCAGCCTTCTAGCCATGGGAGGCGATACGAGCGTGGCTCTGGCGGACCGTCTTAAAAAATCGGGCCGTTGGATCCCCCGGTTTGCGGGCGGTATTTTTGTCCTTTTGGGAATCAACGAGACGTTAGTTTATTGGTTCATCTGAGAAGGAGATCAGTAACGGATCTTCTGATGGGGTCCCTAAGGCGAATCGGCCATCGGAGGTCTAAAGAAACCATGTGCCATATTCTCTTTGTTCTTCCGTTTGCCGGTCTGGTTCTCTTTTGGATTTTGCCCTTTCAGCAGGCTCTGCTCTTTTACTTTCCGATTGTCATTGTGTGTGCCGCGCTTTTCTGCCTCATGTGGAAGGATTTCCAGCGGCCAGCAATGACGGGGATTGAAGGAATGATCGGAGGAAAGGCCGAGGTCATCCAGAACGGGAACGGAACTTTGAAGATCTTTTTTAGAGGGGAGATCTGGGATGCGATATCGCCGAAAGATCTCTCTGTCGGCCAAAGGGTGGAGGTTACACGCGTTGAGAAAATGAAAGTCGTGGTTCGGCCGGTGCGTTGACTGCAAGGTTTGAGAGGCGTGACTTTGAAACGTTGGATGAGGCTGGCGCTTGTAACGGTACTGGTTGCAACGGTGATCTCGCTTCTTGCCTATGGTTTTACACGCGACGCCCGTTACATACACTCTCCGCTGCTCGGCAGGCAAGCCCCTTCATTCATGTTAATGCTGTTCGACGAAAGCACGATCAGGCTAGAGGATCTTCGGGGCAAGGTGGTCTTTCTCAACTTTTGGGCTTCCTGGTGTCTCCCGTGCAGGGCAGAGGCCAAGACCCTGGAGGCCGCGTGGAAGAAATACAAAGACCGAAACGTTGTTTTCTTGGGAGTGAATATCCAGGACAAAGAAGACGACGCTCGCGCTTTCATTAAGGAGTTCGAAATCACTTACAGGAATGGGCGCGATACCGGGAGGATTGCCGTCGATTACGGTGTCTGGGGAATTCCCGAGACGTTTTTTATCGATCGCCAGGGACGGATCACCTACAAGCACGTTGGGTCTCTGGGTTTGCCGATGATCACGGCAAAATTGGATCAGGCTCTCCTGGGCATTGGGAGCGCCGAAGAGGGACGAGGCGACTATCGCTCGGTTCGGTAGCAGGAGACCGCCGTGAACAAACAAAAGGTGCCTGGATTTATCGCTTTGCTTAGAGGAAGTCGGATTTTATTGAGGGAGAGGAAAAATGAGTTGTAAAATCACGCGCCGCAGTTTTGCGCTTCTCGCAGCCTTATGTCTGACTGTGCTCCCTCTGTTCGCTTCTTACCTGCTTGCGGCAGAAAAGGGGCCGATCAATTACAAACTGGTTCCCAACCTCCAAGAAATGACAGATCATTCCCCCGCCCCGCAATTTACTCTTCCAAACCTCGAAGGTGGAAAAGTCGGCCTGAAAGACTTTCGCGGGAAGCTTCTCATGCTCAATTTCTGGGCCAGCTGGTGCGTCCCATGTCGCGAGGAGATGCCCGCCATGGAGCGTCTTTACCAGAGGTACAAAGACCTGGGTTTCGTGATTTTGGGCGTGAACGTCAAGGACCAAAAGAAGAGCGCCCTGTCCTTCGTTCGGGAGCTGAAAATAACATTTCCGATAGCGTTCGATCCCGAGGGAGAGGTAGGTCTTCTCTACGGCGCCTGGGGACTTCCTACCACCTATCTTATCGATAACAAGGGAATCGCTTTGGCGCGAGCCTGGGGACCTGCGGAGTGGTATAGTCCCGGCGCCAGGGAGCTTATTAAAAAAATATTGGATCAAAAGAAATGATCCAACGAGGGGGTCAATAGATTCCTGTTGAATAACCCGGTCACGGGAAGTCGGTGGCCTGAAGCTTGGCTGCTTATGAAGCGCCTAGACATTTTCACGGCAATCATTTTCTCTGTAATTTTTCTGCCGGAATTCACGTCCGCCCTGCCGGCAAGCGGATCGCGGCCTGAGGCTCTTCAGAATGTCGGTTTTGATCAAAAGTTAAACGAGCAGGCGCCTCTGGATCTCGCGTTCCGAGATGAGAATGGGAGATCAGTGAAACTAGGGGATTATTTTGGCAAGATGCCTGTGATCCTGACGTTCATGTATTACGAATGCCCCAATCTGTGTCCGCTCGCTCTCGACGAGTTAGTCAGGAGTCTGAAGCCACTGTCATTTAGAGTTGGTAAAGAGTTTAACGTGCTCACTATCAGCATCGACCCGGGCGAGGGGCCCGCGCTCGCCATGACCAAAAAGCGGGAATCGGTTCAGGGCTACGCGCGTCCCGGCGCAGAGGACGGCTGGCATTTTCTCACGGGCGAAGAGGCATCGATCAAGCAATTGACTGAGGCTGTGGGATTCCGGTACGCATACGACGCTGAAAAGGATCAGTATGCGCACCCAAGCGGCATTATTGTTTTGACCCCGCAGGGCAAAATCTCCCGCTATTTCTATGGCATCGAGTATTCGCCGGGCGATATACGTTTAGGGTTGGTGGATGCATCCGCGGGCAAGATCGGCTCGCCGGTCGATCAGTTGCTGTTGTTCTGTTATCAGTATGATCCCGCAACGGGAAAGTATACTCTAACTATCATGAACGCTTTAAGGCTGGCCGGACTGGCTACCGTCTTAGGGTTGAGCGCTTTCGTGCTTGTGATGGTCAGGCGCGAGCGTGCTGGCAAGGCGAAGGCCGAGAAAGAAGGTCTAGAAGATGTTTAAGCGTGGCGTTTTCCTTTTGATTTTCGGCCTTCCGGTTTCTCTATTCACTCCAGAGCGCGTAATTGCCTGTGGCGGCGTCACCGCAACGATCGCCGATGATCCAAAACCCTTTGGCGTAAGGACGGAGAGCGGCCCAGGGGGCACAACTTTACACTTCGATAAATCCGGAAATGTTTATGTTGCCCCCAGGGAGATCAAAATATCGAGTGCCTTGGCGGAGGCGATCGCGAGGCGGCACCTGGAAAACAAATACAAGCGCTATGAGCATTTGGAATTTGAAGCCTTCACCTACGATCATGGCGACCTCGTCTACATGTATCACGCGCACGTGCCTGATCTGGCTTACAGCGTCCATGTCGGACCCTTAAAAAGCGTTGCCGACCATGCGCACGTCCACGTCTCCGCGGTCACGGGAGATGTCTACGGTCCTGGTTGCGGTTTCGGATCAGGCGCTGTCGAGATGAAGTTCGACGCGAAAGAGTACCCGGCCGATTTAAAGGACAAGCGCTTGCCCTACTTGCAGTTCAATACCAATTTCATCGCTCGAGAAGGAAAGCCGCCAAAGCTCGACGGCCGGATTGAAAAAGAGGAATGGCAAGGAGCGGCCCATCGGGTGATTTATGTCGGGACTACCAAGGACAAGGTTACCGAGTACGGCTGAGGAGGCGCGGGGCAGGCGGTTGCCTATAAGCCGGAGCGATATAAGATTGAGATCTATTCGAAAATTCATGACGGAATCATTTATTTCGGTGTACGCGCAGATACGACAAAATGGTTAGCCCTTCTGCTAAAAGATTTCGAACATCATGGGATGATCGGCGATTTTAACGATGCCAAGCTGCTTACGGTGAAAGGAGTTGAGGATTATTTTCTTGCCGGCTATCCGTCCCAGAAAGCGCCGGGGCCGCGTAAACTTGCCGGGGTTCATACCTGAATGGCCGCAGCGTCCCTGGTCAGGGACAAAGAGAGTAATTTGAAAGGGGCAGCGTCTAGGAAAGCTCCGAAAGGTATGGAATACGAATTCGCGTTTCCTTACAAGAATGAAGATCTAGGAGATTCCTTTTGGCAGTTGGGAAGAGCCTATCAGATCGCCATTCTTGTGGGGCCGAGCGGAGAATTTAACGGCGTCACGGAAGATGCGTGGATGAGCGACCAGACCCATATCAGACTGGGTTTTCCGTCCCGGGAATCCATTTATCAACCACCGATTTTAGTCGGGCATAACACTAGCGATCATGATCAATACCCGCATGGAGGAACGAGTGAGCAAAAAGGAAAGAAGAAATAGAAAAGCAAAAGGACACGCCGTAGGGAGTAGAAGACGCTCGAAACTCCGGCCGGCCGGCATCGTTATGGTTGGCGCCGGGATGGTTGTCGCGCTGTTCTTCCTCTTCCCCAAAACCGAGCCATGGGGCTTGCCGGCCATTCCTCGGAACCCCAGGCCGGCGACCGTCTCGTCCGAGCTTTTCACAGGCAGCGTCGCAAGAGCGTACGAGATCGCTGAAGAAGCTCCCGAATTGTTGGAAAGGATGCCTTGCTATTGCGGTTGTTATGTGAATCCCGGACATCGCAACAATCTCGACTGTTATACCGACCGCCACGGCGCCGGCTGAAAGATCTGCGTCGACATTACGCTGGACGCGTATGACATCTACAAAAGAGGAGAGAAAATCGAAGATATCAAAAAGGCCATCGACGCGAAGTATTCCCGGTACTGGCCCTATGAAAAGAAATGGCCGCTGTCGTAATTTCAATTGCCGCTGTGTTGTTCTGGTTTGTGGCGGCACCGGTTCTGGATCACATTACCAATGAGTATGCGCTCGGCGCGTCTGGACATACTCAAAGACGTGGAATCTGGTCACTGTCAAAGCAATTGTAAGCGTTATGGCGGGATTTCGCTTCACTAAAACATCTCACGCGGTAGTTGCCCGAGTTGTTGTCTTTTGCCTTCTGGTTACGACCATTGTCTATGCGTGTTCCGGGCTGGATTCTGCGCGGATGGCATCCATGCACAGTTCCGGGGCACGGAGCATGGATGAAGGTCCGTGCAGCCAAATTAAGCCGGATCACTGCGAGTCCGTGCGACACCAGATGACATCAGTGCAGGCCTCATCATTGGCAACGGATGTCCCCCTTCTGACGGCCGCGATGGCGCGTCTGACGCCAGCGGGAGCTTTAACATTAACCGAGGTTTTAGTGCCGTCTCGGTTGCTCGAGAGCGGCTTTCCCCGGCCGCTGAAATTCTCACCCCATTTTTCTCGCCTGGTTCTTCGTATTTAGAAGCCCTCGTTCTGTTGAGCGGTCTTTTTGGCGAAGCAGGAGTTCCGCGCATACAGGCGCCTGCCGTAAGCGGAGCTTTTACTTTTACCAGTTGCCGACCTAGCGGCTTCCTCAATGCGTAAGGAGTTAGAAGAGTTGCATCGATTCCAAGGTATTCGGAAGCGACTTCAAGAGCTGCTGCTGGGTTAGAAGACAAAGCTCAACGCTATCGGGGTCCAATATGGCTGCGGAAAGAAGTGAGGCCAACAAAGCAAATAAGAGGGGCATCTGCTCGAGGAGAGAGTTCTTTACCCGCTTGGGGTGGGGTGATTTTAGCATCTTTGGTTTTCTCAGTTCATTGGGGTTCGTCCGTTCCGCTTGCCCCCGCGTGCTTTTTCAGCCGCCGACAAAGTTAAATACATGCAGTCGCGGTGCTTTTGTCTCAGGAGAGGTCAATGAGACATTCAAACAAGAATATCGGGTGTGGATCGTGCAAGAGGAAGAAGGTCTCTACGCGTGGTTCGCAAAAGGAGAGCTGTAACGAGTTTAGGTCTTTGCTGGTGAGGAAGATTGTGGGAGAGATTCTTCCCCATGAAAAACGAGAGCTCGACGTTCATCTCGCTCAATGCCTGTTGTGCGCAACGGAAGAGCGCGAATTCAGCACCGCATTGCAAAGATTTGGCTCTCTCCCTGATCCCGAAATTCCGGCCGAGCTTTACGAAAAGACTCGGCAGACAATCCTCGGTTACCTGAGGGAGGAAAAAATCAGGCAAAAATGAGGATAGTTTGACAATCTATAAAGCGCATCCTGTAGTTGCCGACCTGATACGCTTCTAGGGACCTTTGTGCTCTTAATGCTTCGACGTGAGCAAAAGATTGCGGTGAAGGAGCGCCATTGTGAACAAGCGAGGGGAACTCGTTGGAAAGGTTTCCGGTTGTAGAGACAGGCACGGCGAGGAGGCCGGAGCATCTTTTCGCGGCTTGCTCGCCGAGCAACTCTAATTGAGCAAACATGATGGATGGAATGGGCATGATGACCTGGGGAATCTTTAGCTTCCTTTCGGGCCTGATTATTGTCTTTCTCTTCGCACTGGCGGGAACCCACGAAGCTGGGGTCTTAAAAAGTGTTGATGGAGAAGCCACGTGGAAGCAGCCGTAAAAGGACAGCAGTTCTCTCGCCGTGATTTTCTGAGGATCTCTGGCCAGGCGGGGCTCGGAGCACTGGCCCTTTCTCTTGGCGGACGCACCTTTGCCCCAGCAACGACGCTGGCAGCAAGAGATCCTGCCAACTCTCGGCTCAAAGAAATCACGCTGGAAGCTCGTGAAATCATGTGGGAGCTGGCTCCCGGAAAGCGGATTAACGCGATGGCTTACAACGGCCAGATCCCCGGCCCGGAGCTTCGCCTCAAAGAAGGCGAGCGAGTCCGAATCATTGTAAAGAACTCGCTCCCGGAGCCAACCACAATCCACTGGCACGGCGTCGATGTGCCGAATTCAATGGATGGCGTACCCGAAATCACTCAGAAGCCTGTTCAGCCCGGCGAGACTTTTGTCTACGAGTTCGAAGCCAAACCCGCCGGGACGCGCTGGTACCACACTCATTTCCAGGAGCACAAGCAGCTTGATCTGGGCCTTTATGCTCCCCTGATCATTGAGCCGGCCAAGCCTGACCCATTCCCTTTCGACCGTGGGTACACTTTAGTCTTTGACGACTGGGCGACGGGTACTGGCCGCGCGCTTCCGAGCACGCGCGAAGGCACGGCCGGCGGTCGAGGAAGAATGGACGGAATGATGGGGGGCATGATGGGTGGTGGCATGGGCGGGATGATGGGAGGCATGATGAGCGGCGGCCATACTCCCGGCTATGATGTCATGACCATCAATGGCAAGGCCTACCCGGCAACTCAACCGCTTAAGGTCCGTGAGGCAGATCGCGTGCGTCTTCGTCTCATCAACGCAAGCGCCAACCACACTCACGTCATTCGTTTGGCTGGCCATCGCTTGCAGGTTACTCACACCGACGGCAACCCTCTGGCGCACTCCGTGGAGGTAGATGCCGTCCCGATAACTCCCAGCGAACGCTACGATGTCCAGTTGGTGGCGAGGCAGCCGGGAGCCTGGATCCTCTACTGTGCTCAACCGGGCCATGCGGGAGCAGGCGAGCAAATCCTCGTGGTTTATGAGGGGCGAGAAGGTGACAAGCCGGAACCAGCAGTCCAAGGTGTTACCGGTCTTGACGTCTGGCATTACAGTCTCGGCCGGGGTCGGGATGTAGTCCCACGGCCTTGGGGCGAGCAGCGAATGTTCAATCTGACTTTGAGCGGCGGGATGATGGGGTCGGATGTGTGGACAATCAACGGCAAGCGGTATCCTAATACCGATCCGCTACGACTGAAGAAAGGAGACCGCGTGAGGGTCATGTTAAACAACATGAGCATGGAGGCCCACCCGATGCACCTCCATGGGCAGTCTTTCAAGGTGGTCGCGGTAAATGGCAAGCGTTTGACCCAGCCTATCATCCGGGACAGCGTCGATGTAGAGGCACATATGGGCTCCGTCGTCATCGAGTTCACGGCTCATAATCCCGGCGATTGGTTCTTTCACTGCCATAAGCCGATGCATATGGACGGTGGGATGATAACTCTTGCGAAGATAGGATGAGATGGGAAGGTCTATGGCGAAAGGGATGGCTGACTTGAAGTCTCAAAGAGTCCTGCGGGCAGAGCGGCAGCCATCAAACTAAGAACCAACTCAAAGGAGAGCATTCCGGCGCAAGAAAAAGTTGGGAGGCGCTGAGTTTGAAACCTTGGGTCAGGCTCGCGGCCGTTGGGGTGACCGTGGGAGGAGTAATCGCGCTTCTTGCCTACGGCTTTTTGCGTGATCCGCGCTACATCCAGTCTCCTCTGATTGGTAAACAGGCGCCTTTATTCAGTTTAACTCTATTCGACGGAAAAGTGATCAGGCTTGAGG
>JACQUW010000258.1 GCA_016210115.1 Deltaproteobacteria bacterium
GGGTTACATTCTTAAATGAGTTGACAGGCCCCCTCAGGACCCTCCATACCCTAGCGCTAAGGCGGTATTCCCAAAACTAGGGGAAAGCCCCGCGTTTATCCCAAAATTTGAGAAAGACCCGCTCCCGGGTTCAGACTGGCGGAAGCGAGTGTGAGCCGGCACCCCAGTTGTCGCTTAATCCCGGGCCTTGATTGTCTTCGTCGAACGCAGATCACCGGAAAAGCAGTTTCTCGATATCCGCCCGTACTTCGTTGATTCGATCATAAATACTCAAGTCCTCCGGTATAAATCGAACCGTTTTGGGAACGTCGGTCTCAACATCGATTCGCGACGACGACTTTCGTCCTAATTGCACCATCAACTGGTGAGCTTCCTTTGATAGAGCGAAATCCGCGAAAAGTCTCGCTGCGTTCGAGTGAGCGGCTTTAGCCGATATGAGGACGGGATGGAGCAGGTTTACAACGAAAATATTCTCGTTCTTGACCCACTCCACAGGAGCATGCTCCTTTTTCATCCGATCGATCTGATGGGCGTAAGAAAAGCCAATAGGAAACTCACCGGCCGCCAACTGCTGGGCTCTGAGATTATTGCCGCGAACCACGACCAGTTCTTGCTCACCGAACCGCTTCAGAAAGCTCCGCCCCTTTTCTTTTCCCATCACGCGCAACACGGTGTCGAACCATTCGTAGGGTTCAGTGTCAATGGCGATCTTCTTGCCTTTCCACTGAGGAGACAGGAGATCCTCCCAACGTTGAGGCACCTTATCTTTGGGGACCAGCCTCGTGTTGTATGAGAGCGCAAGGCTGTTGGTGTAAGTGTCCCCCCAGTAGCCTTCGGGATCCGTCGCGCCCGGAGAAAAATACTTAAATTCGGCGGAGAGATGCTTTGCGAAAATCCCAGACCTGATCAAAGAAGGTGCCACACCGCTGGTAATTACTGCGTCAAATAAGGTCTTACCGGCCCGATGCTCCGTGGTGATAATCGTTACCAACCTTTCCCCACCTACGCGGCGCACGTTCACTTTGATGAAGGGATATTTCTTATTGAACAAATCCAGGTATCTCGTATAATCCACGAGGCTCATGCTGGTGTACCAGACGAGCTGCCCCTCCTTCTTAGCCCCTTCTATCAGTCTTGCTCTATCTTCAGATTGGCCCCAAGCCGCGGGGATGGACGAATAGCAGAGTATAAGCAACGACAGGAGCGACAAGAGAGCTGTCATAGGTTTCATTTCCGTCCCTCCCTGTTTCTGGACGACTGAAATGGATTTTAAGCGAAATACTTTCCGTATATCTCAATGACCCGTTTCTTTAGATCTTCACTGGCCCCGGAGACGACCGGGAATTCTTTCATCCACTCGTAGGGGCGAGTTGCGTCTATAATAGCCCGCGAGTTCAGATTTTTAGCGGTCTTTGGCAGAACCGGGTCGAGCGGGCTGCTCCAGCACCGACGGAGCAAATCGATGTCTTTTTCGGGATCGGATCGCGTACAAACGGCCCATAAGACGTCGTTGATATCAAACACATCGGTATCATCGTCCACGACCACAACGTATCTGCCCATATACGCGCCCGTGCGACACTGTGATGCAATCATGCCGGCCTGTTTGGCATGGCCAGGATAGCGCTGTCTGATGGAGACCGCGATCAGGAACCTCCCCTGGTAGAGCGCTACCCCTTTTACATCCGGGACACCTGCTTTCTCCATGTAATCCCAGATGAATGCCGCGCGGATGAGGCCGTCGTCAGAGCCTCCCGGGGGGCGAGAGGAGGGCGCTCCTGTGATAATCGGGTTGTTCCGATGCATCATCCGCTTTACCTTGAGCACGGGTTCAGATCTTTGTCCGCTGGCGTAATATCCTGTCCATTCCCCATATGGACCCTCCCGCCTGTGCTCGTCGGGCCAGACCTCTCCTTCTATCGTTATCTCCGAATGCGCGGGAATGGGTAAACCCGTGTGTGGACCGATCAAGACCTCAAACGGTTCACCGCGAATTCCGCCCGCATAATCGTACTCTGATGAGCCCCAGGGAAGCTGGTTGCCTGCCGCCATGATGAGAAGCGGATCGTCGCCAAAGCTAATGGCGACGGGAAAGGGCCTCGCCTGCGCAAAATATTTTTCGCGCATGATGCGCCCGTGCTTTCCGGGCGAGATATACAAAGCCAAAGTGTCACTGTCGTGGACCATGACGCGGTAGCACCCGAGATTCACCCAGCCTTCATCGATATCGCGGCTAATCACCACATTCGCGGTCCCCAGGTAGCGGCCGCCGTCGTTTTCGTGCCAGTACGGAACCGGCAGGGAGAGCAGGTCGATGTCTTTTCCTTCCAGCACATTTTCTAGAACGGGACCACTATCGACCACTCGAGGGGCAATCATGCGGGGATGGTTGAGCCGTTCCTTCCACGCGGCGATAAACTCCTTTTGACCGTAGTCCAGTGACAGATGAGTTGTCAGACATAACTTTTTCAGCGACTGGTGATGCACGCCGACAAGAACACGGTAACCGGCGGGATAGCCTTGAATTTTGTCGAAAAGAATCGCTGGAAACGGCTCATTGCGCGCGTATATTTCCGTTATAGCGCCTATTTCCAAATTCCAATCAACTCCCTCGACCTTTCGGAGCTCGCCGAATTCTTCGACTTTGCTGATCCAATCCCGCAAATCGCTATAGAGCATGCCTCTCTCCTTTATAAATCCGGATAGAGTCTCCGCGTGTCCACAAAATCATCCTGCTCGTGAGTTATGCTTCTTGACAACATGCAAAACCAAATTGTATCGTAGCCGCCGGTCTTCAATGCCGCCGAGAAGGTCTTCCATATAATAATCAGTTCATGAATGTAAAGCCTCGTCGGAGGTCAGGGAGTCCCAACGCTGATATGGTCCTGAACGACCGCGGAGCCCGAGTACAGCGGGGATGAGCCGTTTTTGTACTTTTCAAGCAGGAAGTCTCTATGATCAAAGTCATCCTTCTCCTTTCTCTTTTTGCCATGTTAATCTCTCCGGCATACGCGCAAGACCGCCCGTCTCCGTGGCTCGGCAAAGCGAGGGAGGAGGGAAAGGTCGTCTTTTACACGACGATGTCGGTCGCCGAAGTCAACAATATGGCGAAGATTTTCGAGAAGCAGCAGCCCTCGATTAAGGTCGAGCTGCTTCGTGCCGGGGGGAGCGGGGCCATCACTAACCGCGTTCAGAGAGAATACAGCGCGAAAAGCTATTTTGTGGACGTCATTCAGGGAGTAGCGAACCGAGCGATGATCCCTGTGTTCAAAGACCGCGGGATCATTGAAAAATACGACTCACCGGAATATCAGTTCGTCCCTGACGATCTGAAGGACAAAGATCGCTACTGGGCATCCGTTTATCAAAACACCTACGTCTTAGTCTACAACAAGAACCTGGTCAGAAAGAGCGAAGTCCCCAGAACCTACGACGATCTTCTGAGGCCACAGTGGAAAAACAGGAAACTGATTCTTGATACAGAGGGTTTCCCTTGGTTCAATGGGCTTCTCTCCCACTGGGGACGCGAGAAAGGCCTGGCATATTTCAGAAAGCTGGCGCAGCAAGATCCCGTATTTCACCGGGGATCCCGCCTGAGTATCCAGTTGGTGATGGCGGGCGAGGCTCCCTTGACCATGGCCTATGGTTCCCATGCTCATGACTATGTCAGCAAAGGCGCGCCGATCGGCTGGGTTACGCTACAGCCGGTGGTTTTCAACGTAAACTCCATCAGCTTGGCAAAACGCGCGCCGCATCCCAACGCCGCCAAGCTCTTCATTGATTTCCTGTTTTCCAAAGAAGCTCAGACGCACCTTCGGGCCATCAGTCACATACCCTCCCGGGCCGATGTGGATGCCAATCCGCCGGAACTGTTCAAGGGTTTTCAGCGGATATTTGCGTTCCGAGATTCGTCTGACATTCCGGAGATCGTGCGTCTGTACAATGAAACCTTTCGGTTGGCACGCTGACGCAACAATGACGGGCGCATGTCCGGCGGGAGGAACTGAGTGAATGGGAAGATGCGGGTGATTGGATGGGTGTCCGTGATTGCTGCGATATGGGCGGCTTTCACGTTTATTCACGACCCTGCGGATGCAGCGGCGGGTTCGAAGGAAGTCAATAAAACCGGTCCGGTTGTTTTTTACAGTAGCATGACGGCCGAGCACCACAATGCCTTGGTCAAGGCGTTCAATCAAAAGTACCCTTCGATCAAGCTGGAGGGATTTCGTTCGAACTCGATCACGGTGCTCAATCGCGTGCTGATGGAGGGGCGCGCCGGAAAACGTCTGGTCGACGTCATTAACGTGAATCAGCTCAACGCCTGGGTCATGAAAGACAAAGGCCTTCTCCAGCCGCACAAGTCCGTCGAAACGGCGGCGTTCCCGGCGGAGTTTCAGGATTCCGAGGGCCTTCTCCCATGCTGCGTTGATGTTCTGACCAGTGATATGGCATACAACACAAAGCTGGTCAGCAAACAGGAAGCTCCGAAGACCTATCTAGATTTTTTGGCTCCCAAATGGCGCGGGAAGTTGGGCATGGAAAGCGATATGGCGGAGTTGTTTGCGGCTTTGGTGTCGATCTGGGGCAGGGAAAAAACCGTTGCTTATTTCAAGGGCTTGAGGAGCCAGAATCCTTCCTTGCGGCGCGGGCGTTCGCTGCTCGCCCAGCTGCTGGCGGCCGGCGAGTTTTCCGCCGCATTGGGGTTTTACGGATATCGAGTTCTCGAGCTGCAGGAGGAGGGTGCGCCGTTGGAGATCATCCAAGCCGATCCCGTCGTCACCTGGCCTCGGCTCATGCTTCTCGCCAGGCACTCTCCCAACGCCAATGCCGCTAGAGTCTTTATAGACTTCGTTCTCTCGCAAGAGGGCCAACGGCTTTTGGCCGCTTTGGGAAGGACCGTCGTCAGGCCCGGTATCGAAATCAAGCACCCGCGGCTGATCAAGGGGCGCAAATTGTATCCGGTAAAACCCGAGGTCGCGAGAGACTTCGGGTCCACCAGCAAGCTCTACTATGAAATCATGAACTAATTTTCCGCAACCGAATTTCGATTCCACGCGATCATGGCCTATTCCGATTTGCAAGAATATCTCCGGTCTCTAGAGGCTGCCGGAAAACTTCACTGGATCAATGAGCCGGTCGATCCTTCCTGGGAAGTCGCTGCCATCACCCGGCACGCGTTCGACCGCTATGGCTGGATCGACCGGCCAGCTATTGGTTTTCGGCGGGTCGGCGCTAGTCAAATGCCGCTCGTCGTCGGGGTCATCGGCGGCTCGCCATCGATCTATGCGCTTGCGCTCTCGACGGACGTGGACAAAATACCGGCCGTCTGGGAGAGAGCCCAAAGGAATCCAATCGAGCCCGTGAATGTGCAAACGGGACTGTGCAAAGAGATGATCTGTTGTGGTTCGGAAGTCGATGCTCATGTGCTGCCCCAGGTGGTTTGGACTCCCGGGCAAGATCCCGGACCGTACATTACGGCGCCGCTGGTGGTGACGAAGGATCCTGAAACCGGCAGGCGAAACGTGGGAACCTACAGGGTGCAGATTAAAGGCTCCCAGCGCCTGGGGCTTTACGTTGGCTCCGCCCAGCATGCGGCGCGGCATATCCGTCAGCACGATTCCAGGAAGCAAGAGATGCCTGTGGCCGTCGTCATCGGAACCGACCCAACTCTGGTCCTGGCATCGATCACAAAGTTTCCGTACGGAACGGATGAGTTCAGCGTGGCGGGAGGCTTGCGCGGCGAGCCGGTGCCATTGGTCGATTGTGAGACGGTCGATCTGCAAGTCCCGGCGAATGCCGAGATTGTCCTGGAGGGAGTCATCCGCAGCGGTGTGCGGGAACTCGAAGGCCCGTTCGGAGAGTTCTCGGGCTACATGAGCCCGGGCGGACAGAGTCCCGTCATCGAGTTGACGTGTATGACTCGGCGTCGCACGCCGGTTTATCACTGTTTTCTGAGTCAAATGCCGCCGAGCGAGTCGAGTTGCATAAGAAGCCTCAGCCGATCGGCCGGGCTGTTTCACCACCTGCGCCAGGTTCTTGGACTACCCGTCAAGGATGTGCATTTCACCGAAAGCGGCGGCGCCAGCAGCATGCTCGTGATTTCCATGCGAAAAGAATACCCCGAGCAGGTGAAGGAAGTTGCTTTCGGCGCATGGTCGCTGATGAACAAGGAAGGCAAGTTCACTGTGGTTGTGGACGATGACATCGATGTTCGAAATCCCTTCCAGGTGGAATGGGCCATGAGTTTCCGGGCTCAACCGGCGCGCGACACCTTTGTTGTCGATGGAGTGGTTCCGTCGGGAGTGGATCCGTCAACGGCGCCTCCCGATGTTCCCCAGCACGATCCAAGACGGCAGGCTGGAAGCAAAATGCTTCTCGACGCGACACGGAAACATCCTTATACCCCCGCGGCTCGCGTTCCCGGAGAATACATCGAAGCCGTTCAAAAAAAATGGCGCCAATACGGCTTCAAGTGAAAGCGGTAATCCGACTAACCGAGCTCTTGATGGCGGATTGATCTGAAAACTGGATACGAAGAAAAAGGTTGACCGAATGGAAAGACGTTTTCAAAACATTCTCTTGTTTTTTGTTGCTACAATTGCGCTGACGCTTCCCGGCCAGCTTCAGGCCAGGACTCTCTCAGTTGCATATCCGTCTCCGTCGTGGAACACCTCTCTCCCGGTAGCGACGGCCAAGGATTTTGGCATGTTCGCCGCGGAAGGTCTCGAAGTTAGACCCGTTTATGTGAGGGGCGGGCCGGTCGTTATGGCAGCTTTGGTGAGCGGCCAGGCGGATTATGCCGTTATGGCGGGCATCACCGCGGTCAGTAACATTCATAAAGGAGCCGAGGTCGCCATTGTGGGCGGCCATACGGCTTACATCGATCAGGTCCTGATGGGAGCGAAGGGGGTTACGAAATTGAGCGATCTCAAAGGCAAGGTGATCGGTGTAACCGGCGCCGGAGGGATCACCGAGTTTGCCACCGTGGAGGCTCTGTCCAGGAAGGGGCTGGTGCGAAACAGAGATTACACGGTACTGTATGCAGGCAATAGTCCCGCGCGTGTTTATGCGTTGGAAAACAACGTCATTCAAGCGGCGGCGTTTTCCGCCATCGAAAAGGCCGCCATGGAGCAAAAGGGCTACCCATTGATTTTGGAAACGGGCAAAACGATTCCGGAGTTTCCGTTTATGGTGCTTGTCACGAACCGGCAAAAGATCAAAACGAATCCTGCAGAAGTGACGGCATTCCTGCGCGCGCTGCGAAACGCAATGCACTTCATACAAAACAATAAGGAAAAAATCATCTCCGCAGCCGTGAAGAAAGATCCGGCCGCCAATGCCAATCTTTTGAGCAAATCTTTCGACTATACCGTCGACAGTTTTTCGATCAGTTTGAGCAAGAAAAACATAGAGGCGTTGGTAGCCGCGGCAAAGCTCGGAGTTAATTTAGATACGCCGGCGGCTTTGGAACGATTCTTTGTCGACGACTTCATGAACAGGGTTCTGAAGTGAGATGCCGGACCGGCTTTCATCGAAACGCGTCCGGTCAGGCAACCCCCCGCACCGAGCTGGGAAAAGCACAGTTAGGAAAGAAGGCGAGGGTTTCAATTGAGCAAAGCTCCATCACCAGGCAAAAAGGTATTTGTGGAAATCCATAGCATTAGCCGTGTGATCGCGCTTGTGGTCTGGTCGATTTGGTTTTTGCCGCCGCTAACCGGGCTCGGCGAGTCGTCCTTGATCGATGAGGCAAAAAAAGAGGGCAAACTTGTCTTCTACAGCACTATGACGGCTGAGCATCATGACAAGGTGGTTCAGGCGTTTCATAGCAAGTATCCCTTCATCAAGATAGAAGGCTTCCGGGCTAATCCGGTGCGGGTCGTCAATCGCGTCTTGACCGAAGGTCGCGCCGGAAGGCCGTTAGTGGATGTCATTAACGTCGATGAGCTCAGCGGTTGGGTGCTTAGGGAAAAGGGCTTTCTTCAACCTTATAAGTCAAAAGAGACGGACGCGTTCCCGGAGCATTTTCGAGATCCGGAAGGGTTCTTTCCTTGCTGTACCTACGTGATCACAAACTCTCTCGGCTATAATAAGAAGTTGGTCAGCAAGGAAGAAGCCCCGAGGACTTTTCAGGACCTATTGCTCCCGAAGTGGAAGGGAAAGCTGGGCATGGAAAGCGATCTGGCCAAATTGTTCGCTGCCCTGGTTCCGATCTGGGGCAAGGAACGAACGGTCAACTATTTTCAGGCGCTCATGAAACAGCAACCTTCGATGCGCAGCGGTCGGACCCTTCTGGCGCAGCTCATGGCAGCGGGAGAGTTCTCCGTCGGCCTGGGATTCTATGCCTATCGTATTCTTGAGCTGCAGGAGAAGGGATTGCCGCTGGAGATCGTCCAAGCCGATCCTGTGGTGGCATGGCCCTGGCGATTGCTTCTGTTGCGGGATGCGCGCCATCCAAAATCTGCGAGTCTCTTTATTGATTATATGCTTTCTGAAGAGGGACAGCGCTACCTTGCAAGTCTTGGCAGAACGGTTCTCCGGCCCGGAATCAAAAACAAGTACCCGCAGCTTGTGGAGGGCGTGAAGCTCCACCTCGTCAGGCCGGATATCGGCAGGGATTACGAGACGTTGAGCAAAGCATACTACAACATTGTGAACGCCCGGTGACGCCCTGACCGGATTCATGTAAAGAGCGTTGAACGATGGCCGCGACACTCCCCCACAGGGAAAAAATCGAGCTTAACCCATCCGCTTACGATCGGTTTCTCGAACAGGAAGCGATCCCGGTGATCAAGGGCCATTACGTCGAAGATATCCTGGCCGTTGAGCTCAGGCCTTGGAAACGCATGGGCGCGTTTGGCTGCTACCTCAATCTCGGCGGGCAGCAGGATACCGATGCTTACGTCTGTGAGATTCCGCCCCGGGGAAAGACGCTGCCTCAACATCACTTGTTCGAGACCATCATCTACGTGGCTTCGGGGAGCGGCGCCACGACCGTCTGGCTCGATGAGAACTCGAAACAGAGTTTTGAATGGAGCGCAGGGGCTGTTTTCGCCATACCTCTCAATGCCAGTTATCAACATTTTAACGTTTCTCACGATACGCCGGTGCGTTTTCTCGCTGGAACCAACTGTCCCCACCTGTTAAACCTCTTTCACAATCAGGACTTCATTTTCGCCGATACCTTCCAATTCCGGGATCGATTTCGCCCTGCTCCCGATTACTTTCGGGTCAATAAGCGGCTGGCCGACCGTTGCTGGGAAACAAACTTGATTCCGGATGTAAACAGGTTTGAGCTGGACGACTTCCCCATGAAGGGGAACGGCGTGCGGATCATGCGCTTTACCCTGGCCGGGACCACTTACGGCTGCCATATCCAGGAGTTCCCCGCGACCAGCCGCAGCCTGTTTCATCGCCATGGTCCCGGCGCGGTGCTGATCGTCACCCAAGGGGAGGGTTATGTGGTCATGTGGAGGGACGACGAGCCGCGGGTCAAGTATTCGCTGCAACCGAACTCCGTATACTCCCCCGGCGATTTGATGTATCACGCTCATTTCAATTGCGGGCGCTCCGCAATGCGCCATTTCGCCATGCGCGGCCGAAGCCCGCAATTTAATCAGGATCGCTATCGCACCTCTCTTCACAACATGCTGCCTCTCGACCAGGAGCCGGCGGGAATTCACAAAGAGTACCTGGAGGAACTTTCTCGGAAGGGAATCCTGGGCGAAGTGTCGGTCGTGAAGGAGTAGGTGGCGATGCGACGGGGCGGGAAGGAGCGCTGCCGGCTTTACGGTGCCGTTGAATGATTCGGAAAGAAAGCAGCCGACTCAGCGAAAAATCAACCGACCGAGAATCGCTCAAGATTGAAAGGAGAACCCGTGTCTGAACTCGCGTATCATGATTTCCGAAGTTTCATCGAAAAGGCGAAAAAGATCAGCGACTATCGTTTGATTGAAGACGCCGATTGGGACGGTGAGATCGGCGCCTTGGTCGAATCGACGGCGGAGCTTGTGCCGCAGCCGCCGATGCTGCTCTTCGACAAGGTCAAAGGTTATCCGGCCGGCTTCCGGGTTTGCAGTCTTCCCTATGCGGCCTATAAACGCGTCGCGCTGGCGCTCGGCCTTCCGACCGACAAGCCAAAACTGGAAC
>JACQUW010000267.1 GCA_016210115.1 Deltaproteobacteria bacterium
AGCCGCATTCCGGAGTGGCCCTGTACGGGTTACCTATCCGAGAGGCTTTTCCCACTCTTGTCCATCCCAACGAATTCCTGGACGGGGCAGTGACCTCAGATGCTCGCCGAGGGGGAAAGAGCACATTCCCAAGCACCTGGGAGTGGATGAATCATCCCATAATCCTGCTGCTACTCAAGGAGCATGGAAAACGGCTAAATTTTTTGGGGGTCATTCTACAGAGAACCCGCTTCGAGAGTGATTTTGGCAAACAGGTCACTGCGGCATGCGCGTCGCAGATGGCCAGAGTTCTGAAGGCAGACGGCGCCGTCATCACGAGAACAGGCCCCTCCGGAAATAATTTCGTCGATGTGATGCTGACTGTTCAAGCGTGCGAAAGAAAAGGTGTGAGGACGGTCTTCTTAACGCCGGAGTGGGGTGGCAGGGAGGGAACCGAGGTGCCGCTTGTTTTCTACGTCCCTGAGGCTACCGCCATGGTCAGTACGGGCAGCTTGGACGAGATGGTTAGCTTCCCGGCACCTGCTAAGGTTGTAGGGGTGGGAGATACTCATGTAGTGGAGCTGACGCCGGGAGACCCTCCTGTATCGCCCGGGACAAGTTTTGTTGGCGAAAAGCGTTCTGTTCAGGACGGCATTGATTGGTGGGGCGGCACACAGCAAACTTGTAAGGTGTACTGATTGGTGAGAACGGTTTGATCTCACAAGAACTCACGCGTCCTGTAAGGGAGAAAACTTCACCTTCCTTCTTCCGACCGGTCCCGGAAACCTCAAAAGATCCGACAGCCTTAATCGTACATCCAGGTAAGTCTATATAGCAATGCCGCAGAGCAACCGACTGAGAGAAATTGTTGACCGGATTTCGTGGGCAAAAGGGGCTGAATTATGGATGGAAAAATCCTTGCGAGATTAAGAAGCGGGTCGTTATGTCTCTTCATCTTGGGCGTTATATCGTTAGTGAAAGTATCCCTGCTAGATGCCCAGCTTCCGCCAAAGAAAATCATATCTGGAATTAGCAGTTTGACCGCATCAAGCGCGATTGTCTCTGTTGCGCAAAAGACCCGCCTTTTTGAGCGGCATGGATTACAGGTTCAAGTTGTTTATTTTGGCAGCGGGACGCTTGCCGCTTCGGGGTTATTATCGGGAGATGCCAAAATCATTCTAATGTCCGCCAACTCTACTCTAGCTGCTGATATCGGAGGCGCAGATGTGGTCCAAATCGGAGGATTTGTTAACAAGCTAGGCTATGCGCTTATGGTTGCTCCATCGATCAAGAGCCTTCAGGAGCTCAAGGGCGACAATTTAGGCATCGCCGGATTTGGAGGGGCCTCGGACTTTGCGGCAAACTACGTCCTCCGAAAAGAGGGGATATTGCCGGGAAAGGACGTAGTTTTTCTTTCAATTGGCGGCCATCAAGAACGCCTAACCGCTTTAGTCAGTGGCAAGTTAAAAGCGGTGCTCCTTCAGCCTCCATATACAAAAAGAGCTGAAAAGGCGGGATTTCGGAGATTGGTCGATTTTCCTTCGCTCGATCTTGAATTTCAAACACTCGGGTACGCTACCACCCGTTCTTATCTCAAAGGGAACCGTATAGCTTGCCTCAATTTCCTGAAGGCGGTCACAGAGGCAACTTACTTTTTCAAGAGCCACAAAAATGAGACCAAGACGATCCTTGCTGCTTTTCTAAAAACAGAGGACCAAGATGCTCTGGAAGAAGCCTATACTGTCAATGCGCGGTACTTAATTCAAGAAATTCCTTACTCCTCCCTCAAAGGGCTGCAAAACACTCTGGAGCTGATGGCCTTACGAAATCCGAAGGCTAAGGATAAGGACCCGAGGGAAGTGATTGACGACAGTCTGGTAAAGGAAATGGAGCAAAGCGGGTTTATCGCTCACCTTCGGAAGACATACCCTGTGTCTTCCCAATAGCCAAGGCGAAAATCGGTGACGTTGTGATTGAACACCTTTTTCGCTATTGTGCGTCGCGCTCTGGTGAACAGAAGATATGATGGTGACCCCGGCAAATGCCGCTTGTGTTTGAAGGAGAAGATCCATGGCATCAAAGTGGGTACCAACGGCTTGTGGTATGTGTTACGTCGGATGCGGCATTCGGGTGCTGGTTGAGGATGGGGTCATAAAAGCCATAGAGGGTGAGCCCAAGAATCCCCAGAATCGCGGCAATATGTGTGCAAAGGGCAAGGCCGGCATCATGAATGTTTACAACCCTAATCGGGTTAAAGTCCCGCTCAAGCGGACCAACCCTAAGAAAGGACTCTACGAGGATCCCGGCTGGCGTGAGATTTCACTGGAGGAAGGGCTGAACTCGATCATTGCCAGTCTCCAGGCTATTCAGGAAAATCCAAAGAAGCTTTACATTCAGGGCTGGGAGATAACAGGGGATCTTCACACCTGGTTACATGCTTTTGCCAGCGCGTTTGGCACCCCACACTGTTCCGGCAATGCTTCACCCACTTGTGGCAAAGTCGTTCATCCGGTGGAGTTTTTCTCCGGCGGTGGGTTTCACCAGCAACCCGATCTCCATTACTGCAACTACTGCCTGCTGGTTGGGACGCAGTTTGCCATTGCTGCCCGCGGCGCTTTCAACCACATTCTCAGGGACATGGCGGATGCTCGCTCTCGAGGGATGAAGCTCGTGGTGGTTGACCCGATAGGAGGGAATGCGGCGAGTAAAGCGGACGAGTGGATTCCCATACGGCCTGGGACTGACACGGCGTTTGCTCTCGGCATGCTTAATGTTTTGCTGAATGAGCTGGGGACTTATGACGCGAATTATTTGAAGCACAAAACCAACGCTCCTTATCTCGTAGCTGCTGATGGCCGCTACCTACGGGATCCAAAGTCTCGCAAGCCCATGATCTATGACGCTGTAGACCAGAAGGTCAAGAGCTATGACGATCCGACGTTGACCGATCCGGCGATCACTGGCGGAGGCGGGGGACAGCGGCCATCATTTGAGCTTTTGCGCGAGCATGTCGCGAAGTACCCGCCTGCGAAAGTGGAGGAGATTACGACCATTCCGGCCAAGACTCTGAGACGAATTGCCAAGGAGTTTGGCGAGGCTGCCAACGTGGGCGGCAGTATAAGGATCGATACTGTGGAGCTTCCTTACCGACCGGTCTGTGTCGATTGGGCCAAAGGGCCGCAGGGCCACAAGCACGGCTTTCATCAATCTTGGCCGCTGAAGCTTCTCAACATCGTGATGGGGGCTGTCAACGTACCTGGAGGGATCCTGAGCACGGCGGCCGCAGGCAAGAGACCGCATCGCTGGTGGCCTGAAGGGGGTACCGATGGCCTGCTCGAAGACGGTGGTAATGTATTGTCTCTCCCGCATCCGAAAGCCTTTCCCGGCCGTACTCCCACAAAACCCATCCGAACGGACTTGGCAGAACTCTTTCCTTTAGCTCCCCACTTTCACACCCTTTTACCCATTACTTTCCAGGATCCAGAGCGTTACGGTGTCAATTACCGAATCGAGGTTTTGCTTCACACTCCCACCAACTCGCTGCTCGGTTCGTTCGGTGACTTAAAGACAGTGGAACGTTTCTACCAATCCATACCATTCATTGCCGGGTTCGCCGTGGAGATCAACGAGACAAACCTCTTCGACGACATCGTTCTTCCTTTCCCGAGTTATCTCGAACGTTTCGATTTTACCGTTGGGAATACCTCGACGAGTATTCCTCCATGCGGTCAAGATGATTGGTTCTGGCAGGTGAGACAGCCCGCAGTGGATCCGCCGCAAAACGTCAGGCCGCCCCAAGAGATTCTCATGAACATGGCCGAAAGGCTCGGCATCCTTGGCGACTTTTACCGTCTCCTGAATCACATCTACCGCCTCAAGGAGCCCCACGCCTTAGAGCCAGATCATCAGTACCGCGCCACCGAGGTCATAGATAGAATGGCCCGCTCTTGGTTCGGCGAAGATCATGGCCTTGAGTGGTTTCGCGAGAATGGAGTTATTCGCATTCCACGAGATATAGACGAGGTTTACATCGGCCCCTTCCTGGAAAGTAGATTGCCCATTTACCTAGAGCACTTCCTGGATCGCGGTGAGGAGTTGAAAGAGGTTACCAGGAAGATGGGATTGGAGTGGGAGTTCTCGGATTACACGCCGCTCTCAGAATGGATGCCTTGTTCTTCGTATCAAGCCGTCAAAAAAGGCGATTACGATTTCATAGCGGTTCATTATAAGTTGCCCTATGTCTATGGCGGGTTTGCCAACGAAAATCCCTGGATTAATGAACTGTGTGAGCGGACCAATACCTACAGCATTCTCGTAAATGAAGACGTGGCCAATGCGAAGGGGATTTGCGACGGCGATGAGGTGTGGTTGGAATCTCCGATGCGTAAGGTCAGAGCAACAGCCAAGTTAACCCAGTGCATACATCCCGAGGTCGTCGGGATCGGCGGGCATTTCGGCCACTGGTCTCCGGGAATGCCGGTCGCTCAGGGGAAAGGGGTAAACTTTAACTCTCTTCTACCCACCGACTTGGACCACATCGACAAGATTTCCACGGCCTTAGATCATTGTGTCGAGGTGCGAGTCTATAAGTAAGGAGACAATACCTCAAAACAGAGCGCATTTTCTCGCCAGAGTTTCTGCGAATTCCGAAGGGGGACAAGTGATGAGTGGAGAGATCTTCAAGAGATTGGGAAAGCGGCCGTTATGTCTTATAGCGCTGGGCATCGGATTGTTGTTGCAAACTTCGTTAGTAAATGCCCAGTCCTCGAGAAAAATTATAATCGGCCTTAGCACCATCAATGGATCGAGCGCGATTTTATCCGTAGCGCATAAGACCGGCCTTTTTGAACGATATGGATTGCAGGACCAAATCGTTTACTTCAACAGCGGTACTATCGCGGCTTCAGCATTGTTATCAGGAGATGTAAAAATCAGTCTGATGTCCGCCAACTCCACTCTAGGGGCTGCTATCGGAGGCGCAGATGTGGTCCAAATCGGGGGACTCACGAACAAGCTGGCCTACGGGCTCATGGTATCCCCATCCATCAAGAGCCTCCAGGAGCTCAAGGGTTACAATTTAGGAATCGCCGGATTTGGAGGGGCCTCGGATTTTGCGGCAAACTACGTCCTCCGAAAAGAGGGGATTTTGCCGGGAAAGGACGTAATCCTTCTATCGGTTGGCGGCCACCAAGAGCGTCTAACGGCTTTAGTCAGCGGCAAGTTGAAAGCTGTGCTCGTTCAACCTCCATTTACAAAAAGGGCTGAAAAGGCGGGATTTCGGAGACTGGTCGATTTCTCATCGCTGGATCTCGAATTTCAGGAACTGGCATACACTACCACCCGCTCTTACCTCAAGGCGGATCGTGAGGCTTGCCTCAATTTCCTGAAGGCGGTCACAGAAGCGACTTACTTTTTCAAAAGCCATAAAAATGAGACCAAGACGATCCTCGCTGCCTTTCTAAAAACAGAGGATCAAGATGCCTTGGAAGAAGCCTATACGGTTAACGCTCGCTCCTTGATTCCAGAAGTTCCTTACTCCTCGCTCAAAGGGCTGCAAAACACTCTGGAGGTAATGGCCTTCCGAAATCCGAAGGCTAAGGATAAGGACCCGAGGGAAGTGATTGACGACAGTCTGGTAAAGGAAATGGAGCGAAGCGGGTTTATCGCTCACCTTCGGAAAACATACCCTGTCCCTTCCCAACAATAACGGGAATCGCGACGCTTACTGGTTTAATAGAATTGCTAGACTGGTTGAGACACGAACAGCCTAAAAGTGCTGGTAATGACCGAGAGGGAGAATCATAATGAGTCGAGATACTGGTAAACTGAGATTCGTAGACAGCAACTATAGTGATCTTAGAGATTGGCTGGAACAGGTTGATCATCTTGGAGAGCTTACGGCAATCCGCGGAGCTGACCGCGACCTCGAAATTCCAGGAATTTGGGAAGCTGTCAGCCGAGAAGGACGAGGTATCAGACCCGCGTTGCTGTTTGACGAAATACCCGGTTTTTCCACCGGATTTCGCATTCTGTTCGGCCAGCTCGAATCCGTAAGACGCCTGGCGCTCACTCTCCGCCTGAACTTGGATAAAGCGGACATATTGAGTTGCGTTAGAGCGTGCCGGGATAGACTGAAACAGATGGTGTTGGTTTCCCCTCAGAAGGCCAACGACGGCCCAGTTATGGAAAACGTCGATACCGACGGCAAGGTAGACCTATACAAATTTCCCGCGCCACTCCACCACGACAATGACGGTGGCAGATACTTTGGAACAGGGCATTGCGTCATTAGTCGAGATCCAGACGAAGGTTGGGTAAATCTGGGCACATATCGGTGCATGCTTTTCGGTCAACAGTCACTGGGCCTGCATATGAGTGCCGGAAGAGACGGCCGGAGCATGATGAATAAGTATTTTTCACGCGGTGAGCCGTATAAGGTCGCTGTCGCAATTGGCGTTGATCCGGCTCTTTATTTGTCTAGTACGATGACGATCCCTTGGGGAACCTCTGAGTACGATTTCGCAGGAGGCTTAAAGGGCAATCCCATTGAAGTCATAGAGGGCCCCTACACGAAATTACCGATACCGGCCTCTGCGGAAATCGTAGTTGAAGGGGAGTGCTATCCCGGCGATACTCAACCAGAAGGGCCATTTGGCGAGTGGGCAGGCTACTATGCTAACAACGGTTTATCGCCAGTCTTGGAGCCGGTCATGCATGTGAAGACGGTGCTCTATCGGAAAAACCCGATTCTTACCTGCGTTCAGCCGGCAAAACCTCCTTCAGACCTTCTAAAAGAGGGAATTTTTCGCTCCGCATTGATCTGGGACGAATTGGAAAAAGCGGGAGTCCCTAATGTCCGCGGTGTGTGGTGCGACTTGGCTGGAGGTACCCGGCTTTTTAACGTGGTCTCCATTAAGCAGGCTTATCCAGGTCATTCCCGGCAGGCAGGGATGATAGCCTCCCAATGCGGCTCAGGAGTCTATATTGGTAGATACACGGTGGTGGTCGATGACGACATCGATGTGACAGATCTCCAAGATGTGATATGGGCCCTATCTACGCGGGCCGATCCTGAGCGCTCTGTGGAAATCATCCGCCGATGCAGGAGCAGCTCAGCGGATCCTGCGATCTCGCCGGACTTAAAGGCGACCTCTCACAATCCGGACGACACCTTTACATCCAAGGCAGTCATCGACGCATGCTGGCCTTATGAGTGGAAAGATCGCGCATTCCCCGTGGTTCAAGTTAAACCAGAATTGCATGACAAGATCGTCAAAAAATGGGGTAAGCTGCTAAAGTTGAATGGCAGCGTAGCCCAATCGGAGTGAATCCCACCCCTGAGAACTCGGTTGCACCGAGTGGGGCTTGTTCCGGCACTATTGGGTCCTGTTCAAACTCCTGCTAACCGTCTTTGCCACCATCGTCTTGCTGGCTTACATGGAGACATTTAGCTTCATGGCAGGCGTGGCGGCAGATCCGAGTGCCGATCTCGGCGTGGTGCGGAACGCATCCCCCAGGCTCC
>JACQUW010000256.1 GCA_016210115.1 Deltaproteobacteria bacterium
AAGCACAGAGCATGGAGCAGGGGACAGGGAGCCGAAACAATAAATCCGAGGTCGGAGGTCTGAGGTCGGAAGTCGGAGGTCAGAAGTCAGAGGTCGGATCAGGAATTCGGATTGCGGATTTATTTTAGCCACGAATAAGGCAGGGAGCATGGAGCAGGGAGCACAGAGCAGAGAGGAGGGATTAGGGAATAGGCAGTCGAAACCGATCATTTGTTAACTGATTTCGAAAAAGAAACGATTTCGTATACTCCGCTGGCCTATATCCGTCTCTTTCTCTTTGCTCCGTGCTCCATGCCCCCCGGCTCTTTGCTTCTTACCGCGGCCCGGCGCTCATGGCTGCGCCTTGGCGGCGGCAGGCTCGATGCCTAGCTTCATCTCCTCCAGCTCGTATTGAAGTTTGTAGAGGCGATAATAGATGCCGCGCTTCGCTAAAAGCTGCGTATGAGAGCCCATCTCCCGAATCTCTCCCCGGTGGAGGACGATAATGCGGTCGGCGTTTCGAATGGTCGAGAGGCGATGCGCGATCACTAGAGAGGTGCGCTCGCGCATGATTTTCTCGAGCGCGTCCTGGATGAGAAGCTCGGTCTCCGTGTCCACGCTGGAAGTCGCCTCGTCCAGCACCAGAATTTCCGGCTGAAAAACCAAGACCCTCGCGAGGGCCAATAGCTGGCGCTGGCCGGCCGAGAAGTTGCTCCCTCGCTCTCTGACCTGCGCCCGATATCGATCCGGAAGCCGGGAGATGAAAGATTCCGCGTTGGCGTATCGGGCCGACCGTTCAATCCGCTCCATGGGGATGGAGCGGTCCCCCAGGCAGAGATTCATTCGAACATCTCCGGAAAAAAGAAACACATCCTGCAGCACTACTCCGATATGCCGCCGCAATGCCTGAAGATCCCAATTGCGGACATCGACGCCGCTCACGCTGACGGAACCGCGCTGAACATCGTAAAACCGGCTGAGGAGCTTGATCGTGGTTGTTTTCCCTGAACCCGTGGCTCCGACCAGGGCCACCCTCTCGCCGGATTTCACCCGGAACGACACGCCCTTGAGGACCGGCTCGTTTTCCTTATAGCTGAACCAGACGTCATTGAAGGCCACCTCACCGCGAAAGGGTCTCGGGATAGCGGGCTTGCGCGGGCTTTCGATCGCTATCGGAGTGTCGAGCAGGTCGAAGATGCGCTCGGCGGAAGACATCGCGGACTGCATGACGGTGTATTTTTGGCTGAAGTCCCGAAGGGGAATGAAAAAGCGGTGGATGTATTCCTTGAACGCGACCAGCGTTCCGATTCCAATCACGCCCTGCAGGACCTCGCCCCCGCCACGCCAGAGCAAGAGCGCCACGCTTACCGACCCGGCGGCTTCAACCATCGAATAGAGCGCCGCTTCATAAGTATTGGAAAGATGATTGGCGTCCCGATGCGCCGCGTTGAGCCGGTCGAACTCCTCATAGCTCCTTTGCTCCCGGACAAAGAGCTGCGTCACCGCCACGCCCGAAATGGCCTCTCCGAGATAGGCATTGATTCGCGCGATCCGCTCGCGGATTAAGCGATAAGTCTGGCGCGCCTTGACCCGGAAAAAGTTGATCGCCAAAGCCATCGGAGGGATCAACGCGAGCGAGATCAGAGCCAGGTCCACGTGAAGATAAAACATGATCGCCACTATCCATATCAGCATGATGAAGTCCGAAATGAGAGTCATCACGCCCGCGCCGAACATCTCCTGGAGGACATCGACATCGGTGGTCATGCGGGTCACCAGACGGCCAACGGGATTGCGGTCGAAATAATTCATGGGAAGCTTTTGCACGTGCGAGAAAATCGCCACGCGCAAATCCGCAAGACTTCGCTGAGCGACGAGCATGGTCAGCCAATAGTGGTAGTATAAAGTGACCGACTCGCCCAAGAGCGCAACGAGAAAAAGCGCTCCCATGGTTCCGAGGTCACGCAAGTCTCCGCTCGCAATCGTCCGGTCGATAGCGACCTTCATAATGTAGGGTTGGGCGAGGCCGAAGACTTGCTGCAGCGGCAGAAGCAACATCGCCAGGAAAAACAGGCGGCGGTAAGGAACAATGAAGCGCCAGAACCTCTGAACCAGCTTGAGATCGTAGGCCTTCTTGAACGGGTCTTCCTGATGAGTGTCTAATGCCATCGATGGTATGTTCTGCGCTGCCTTCTGCTGCTTCTTATCAGATGCGTTCCAGCTCCTCGGTGAGCTGCTGCTGGTGGAAAAGATCCGCATAGAGGCCGCCCCTGCGAACCAACTCCTGGTGATTCCCTCGCTCGATAACTTCGCCGTCATCCAAGACCAGGATCTCATCGGCTTCTTTGACGGCGGATATCCGGTGGGAAATGATCATGCAGGTTTTTCCCTTGAGAACGGATCGAAGCCCTTTGAGTATTTCATCCTCAGTCTGGGCATCCACGCTTGAAAGACAGTCATCCAGAACCAGGACCGGTGGGTCCAGGAGCAGAGCGCGAGCAAGCGTCGCCCTTTGCTTTTGCCCTCCGGAAAGCGTAATCCCCCGCTCGCCCACAATCGTATCCACCCCCTTCGGGAAGATCTCCAGGTCCCGATCGAGCCGCGTCAGCCGGATCACATCGTTCAGTTCCTGATCAGCGACGCCGTCACAGCCATAGGTAAGATTGCGGTGAAGAGAAGTGGAAAAGAGAAAGGAATCCTGAGGCACAAAACCGATGGTCTTTCGAAGCTCGGAAAGCGACAGCATCCGGATATCTTTGCCTCCATAACAAACTCTTCCCGAAGTGGCGTCGTAGAGCCGGGGCAGCAACTGCGCCAGAGTGCTTTTTCCCGATCCTGTTCGTCCGACGATCCCCAGCATCCGCCCCTCCGGCAGTGTAAAGCTGATATCTTTCAGCACCGCCTGGCCGTCTGCCTTGCGGTCATACGAAAACCAGACATTGTGGAACTCGATGTTTCGCGCAGAGTTCTCCAACGACAGCGGAGCCGGCGGGCTGGTGATTTCGGGCTGGGCCTTGAAAATTTCTTCGAGGCGTCCCATCGCCGCCCTCCCTCTTTCCACCAGCGAAATCATCCACCCGAAAGCGGCCGTGGGCCAGGCCAGCACATTGAGGTAAGCGATAAAAGCAACGATATCCGCGACAAACAGATCGCCCCTCATCACCCGTAAACCACCGTAACCCAGCACAATCAGGACAGTAAGCCCGCTGATCGCTTGCATGAACGGGCCGACCACGCCCCGCAGCCTGGCAAGTTCCATGCTCTTTTCCTGGTAGTCTCTGTTGAGCTCGGCGAATTGATTGATCTGGTTCTGTTCTTGCGTGTAGGCTTTGACGACGTGCATGCCGCTCAAGTTCTCCTGCACGTGGCTGCTCAACTCCGACATCTGTTGTTGCACTTTGAGCGAGGTTTTGAGAACTTTGCCGCGGAAATTGCGCACCGCCCAGATCAACACGGGATACGGCAGGAGAGCTGCGAGAGTCATCCGCACATCGATCGAAAGCATCAGAATGAGAGCGTAAAGATAATAGAGAGGGGCGTTGACGAGATTCAGGATTCCCGGCCCTAACAGGAGCCGGACCGCGGAGATATCGTTGATGACCCGGGACATCAGATCCCCGGTTCTCTGCGACTGGTAATACGAAACCGAGAGCTTTTGCAGATGCGCGAAGAGGTCGTTCCGCAGATCGTATTCGATATCGCGCCCGGCATTAAAGATAAAGGCGCGGGAGAACGTGCGAATCACTCCCTGGAGCACCGCCGCAAGCCCGATCACCCAGACGTAAAAAGTAACATCTTGAACCGGCCCTCCCTGCTCGATGATCCTTATGGCTTCCCGGATCCACCAGGGGATCCACATAATCAATGTCGCGGTGCCGAAAAGACATAAGGCTCCCCAGAAATAGCGTGTTCGGTAGCGCCAGAAATAAGTTTTGAGCCGTTCCATTCCTCCCATCATTTCAAATTTTATACTCTACGGACGATTCAGCCGCAAGGAAGCAGAGAAAATGAGCCGGAAAAAAAGCTAAGATTGAGCGCTTTCCGTTTTTACCCCGGGAGCATCCGGAGAAAAAACTGAGCCATTCGCCATCTGCACGCTTGACCTCGGCTTGCGTTTCCAGGCAGTGCCGGATAGGATGAACCGGTTTCGGCATGTAAGTTGCTTTATGGGGAACAGTCCCGATTTTTTACAGAAAGTAATGTTGTTTCAGGATCTGGATAGTGAGAGTTTTTCCATACTTGCTCCCCTCCTGATTCCGAAAACATTCAAAGCCGGCGAAATCATATTTCGTGAAATGGATGAGTCAGACGCGCTTTACGTCGTGGAGCAAGGTCAGGTGGTGGTGAGCAAACACGTGAGCGGCGACATGGATATCGTGCTGACCCGTTTTTACCCGGGAGATTTTTTTGGCGAGATGGGACTCTTTGATTCAGCACCCCGCTCCGCCTCGGCTCACGCGGAACAGAACACGACCCTCTGGGCGCTAGGGCGGAGCGTCTTTCTTCGAATCTTCTCCGATCATCCGGAGATGGCCGCGAGGATTTGCTATCGCATGGTGACGGTCTTCATCCAGCGGCTCCGGGCGACCAATGAGCAGGCGCGGGAGGCTCTCCGTTGGGGCCTCGAAGCAACCGGGTATTCCACCTCGGATAATCCTGTCTTACTCGGCCGAAAATCGACCTGAACAGCGCCATGTCCGATCCAGCCAAGCTCGAGCTCCTGACGCGCAAGGCCGGGGAGTCCGGCTTTCAAGTTCAGGAAGTCCAAAGCAGCCAGGTTTATTACCTGTTCAGGCCCGCGCGCCTGCCGGAGACGGAATGGGAGCTAAAGCCGCAGCCGCGCAGTCCCGATGGTTCCCGAAGCTACATTCTGAGAAACCGGCGCCTCGACCGCTACTTGCTGTTGAGTCCCAAGGAACATTTTTTGTGGGAGCGATTCGACGGCCGGAATTCGCTGATGGATATCGGTAGGGCCTTTCATTTCGAATTCGGCTCTTTTGACTATTCCGTGATTCGCCAGTTCCTGGCGAAACTGCATTACGCTGGACTTCTTGAACAACCCGCGGTTTCGGCTCTGCGCCGCAGCCTGGCCGGTGAAGAAGGCCCGTGGTGGGCGCGAACGTTTCGCGCGGCTATGAAGCTCTGGGGCCGCATCTCGTTCAAGACAAGCAACGCCGACCGATATTGCTCCATTCTATATAACCGCGGCGGATTTCTTTTGATCCACCCGGTTACCTTCTCGGTTGTCGTGATCCTCGCGGTCGCGGCCATTGCGGCGGTCGTTCGGCTTGCGCCGGAGGCCCGGGAGATCAGTCTCCGCCTGGCGGCGTGGCCGTTTCTCAGCACCGCCGTCATCGTCGGCGCGCTGCTGGTCGCCGCCATGCTTCATGTCCTGGTCCACGCCCTCGCCTGCAAGGCCTATGGCCGAAGGGTTCGAGAGATGGGATTTTTCTTGCTTCAAGGCGTTCTGCCGACATTTTACGCGGACGTCACCGACATTTTCATGGCCAGCCGCAGGGCGCGGGTGGTCGTCGACCTGGCGGGTCCCATGGTTGAGGTCGTCTTCGGGAGCCTCGCTTTTCTCGGAGCTTTCTGGTCCGAACCGGGAATGGCTCAGTCCCTTCTTTTCGGCGCCGGCATTCTGTTCTGGGAAAGCGCGCTTTTGAATATCTACCCGTTCAACTTTCTCGAAATGGACGGGTACAATATTCTCGCGGACCTGTTGGCGATGCCGACGCTCCGGCAACAGGCGTTGAATCTTTTTCCCGCGCTGCCCGGCCGGCTCCGGGACGGGAAGTTGCTGGGAAAATCGGAATGGATCCAGGTCGGTTATCTCACGCTTTGCCTGATTTCGGTTCTCGCCTATATCATCGCTCACCTGGATGCGATCGGCCTCAAAATGACGGCCGCGCACTGAGCACGCAGGCAGCGAAACTCGGAAAATCTCCCCCTGTCCACTCTTTTTTAAAGAGGGGAACTCTAAAATGAAGGAGGGAAGCTAAACAAACGGACTTCCTGCAAATAGAATCCAGGGGATAAAAGGGGGATTGGGGGGATCTTAGCCGCGTGCTAATGATTTTTGCACGAACTTTAATTCCAGTACGCTACCAGATATCACCTCCTCAGTTCGCTCTTTCGACAAACTCAGGATAGATTCTGAGACTCTCGAAGGAAGAACGGAAAATTTTCAGCAGCGTGCTATAGTAGAACTCCAAAGGAGATCAATGCCACTACAGCCAAAAGAGCGAGCCGACATTCGCAACGTCGCCATCATCGCCCATGTGGATCACGGGAAAACGACTCTCATCGACGGCATGCTGCGCCAGAGCGGCATCTTTCGACCCAACGAACAGGTGGTCGAACGCGTAATGGATTCGCTGGATCTCGAAAGGGAGCGGGGGATCACGATCCTGGCAAAAAACACGACTATCCATTACCGCGATGTCAAGATCAATATCGTTGACACGCCCGGCCATGCCGACTTCGGCGGCGAGGTCGAGCGCACGCTCGGCATGGTGGACGGCGTGATGCTGTTAGTCGACGCTTCGGAAGGACCGCTGCCGCAGACGAGATTTGTGCTGAAAAAGGCTTTAGAGGCGGGGTTGCCGCCCATCGTCTGCATCAATAAGATCGACCGCCCCGATGCGCGGATCCAGGCGGTGCTCAACGAGATCTACGATCTTTTCATCGACCTCGACGCCTCTGAGGAGCAGTTGGATTTTCCGGTGGTCTACACAAACGCCCGCGCCGGGATTGCCACTCGCGACTTGCAGAGCCCGTCCAATAACCTGCAGCCCCTGTTCGACCTGATCGTTCAGGCGCTCCCCGGACCAAAGGTGGATCCTTCTTGCACGGTGCAGTTCCAGGCGAACAATCTGGACTACAGCGATTACGTGGGGCGGTTGGCGATTGGCAGGATCAAGAGCGGCACGTTGACTGCCGGCCCCTACACCCTTTGCCGCGCGGACGGTCTCCGGCAGCCCGTCAAGATCACGCAGCTATACGGTTGGGAGGGACTCAAGCGCGTCGAGGTAGAATCCGCCGCGGCCGGTGACATTATCGCGGTGGCAGGCATTGAGGATATCCGCATCGGAGACACGATCGCGGACCGGGATCACCCGCGCCCGCTTCCCCCGCTGCGAGTGGACGAGCCCACCATCGCGATGATCTTCAGCGCCAACAACTCTCCCTGGGCAGGGCGCGAGGGGGAATTTGTAACGTCGCGCAAGCTGCGCGAGCGCCTTTTGTACGAGCAGCGCAAGAACGTAAGCCTCCGCGTCGAGGATACCGAATCGCCCGACGCCATGCAGGTCACGGGCAGGGGTGAATTCCAGCTTGCGATTGTAATCGAAACGATGAGGCGGGAAGGATATGAGCTCCAGGTCTCAAAGCCGACTGTAGTCACTCGCCAGATAGAGGGCGCGCTTCATGAGCCGGTGGAAATTCTTGTAATCGATGTTCCTGAAGATTACATCGGTGTGGTCACACAACTCCTGGGCGTCCGCCGCGGAAAAATGACCAAGATGCTCCACGCGGGATCCGGCCGGGTCCGGCTCGAGTTTGCCGTTCCATCGAGAGGGCTGATCGGTTTTCGCTCCCGTTTCCTTACCGATACACGAGGCACCGGCACCATGAACGCGCTGTTCAACGGCTGGGCGCCATGGCATGGCCCGATCCAGGCGCGCGTCAATGGAGCGATGGTCGCCGACCGCGAAGGTATGGCGACGCCCTACGCCGTCTTCCATCTTCAAGAGCGGGGCATTCTCTTTATCGCTCCGGGAACTCGAGTTTATGAAGGCATGGTGATCGGGGAATATTCCCGCGACAACGACCTCAACGTCAACATCTGCCGGGAAAAGAATCTGACCAACATCCGGGCCGCCGGTCGAGACGAAAACATTTTGATTACGCCTCACCGCGAAATGGGACTGGAAGAAGGAATCGAGTGGATCGGCGATAATGAATTGGTGGAGGTCACCCCGCAATCGATCCGCCTGCGCAAAAAAATCCTGAAACAAGCGGATCGACCGAGGCGGAGACAAGAGGAAGATGATTAGTATCGTGTCCCAGAAATTCCTTTACCGCCGAACCGGTTCCCTCAGGGGCACGCCTTTCGGTCGCAGCCGATATAATCGTGAAACGTGAAAGGTGAAACGTGAATGGTCCGAGTCACTTTTCACTTTCTACCCTCTTCGCGACCTACAGGCCTGCTCCTTCGGTCTCAGCTTTGATCAAGTGCTCGCCACAATACTGAGAAATTCGCCGGCCAGTTTGGGGCCGATCCCTTCATCCTCGTGCTTGAAAAAAATGTACGCGTGATCCCAGTCCTGGGAGAGGATCCGTTCTTTCCATTCGGCCAGATCGGCGCGACTGTATTCCGAGCGCCGGAGCCGGAGATAGCCCCAACCTGCCGTGGATGTGACATTCGGGTTTTCCTTGTCGTCGGTATCGGCCACGCAGAGCGCGCAGTTATGCGCTTGCAGGCAGGCGAACACCTCGTCATCGAACCATGAGGGGTGGCGGAACTCAAAAGCCGCAGCCGCTTCCTTGGGCATCAGAGAGAGAAAGTTTTTAAGCCGCTCGATATCCTTCCTGAGATTGGGAGGAAGCTGAAAAAGAGTAGCGCCCAGTTTTGGACCCAGCGCGCCCGCTGCGCGAAAGAGATACTCGACTTCGGCCCCCGCATCTTTAAGACGTTTTACGTGGGTGATTTTTTGTGACGCCTTGAGGACGAAGCGGAAATCCAAAGGCACCTGTTCGGCCCAGGCCGCAAGAACGCTCTCTTTGGGAAGCCTGTAAAAAGTATTGTTGATCTCGACGGCGGGAAGGCGGGAGGCGTAAAAACGCAGCATCTCTTTTCCAGGCAGCCGCTCCGGATAAAAACTACCCAGCCATTCCTTGTAGCTGTAGCCGCTGGTTCCGACCCATAGCTTCACGCCTGACTCTCCTCCCGTCTGCATCCCTCATCCTCTGACCACCCACTGGCGCCAAAGCTTCTCATAGTGCCTGATCTTATCGATGTACTTCACCGGATCGACCAGGACGAACTCGAAGCCTTCTCGGAGCCGAGGCGGATCCGGAATCAAATCGGGATGCAACGGCCTGAGGCGCGTGGGGTAATTGTTGCTATTTCAGTTCTGGCAACTCATGCCCGGGTAACAACACTCTGATCGATCGCGCCTTGCCGGCCGTGCGCTCAATCAGTCGTTTTCTTTCGAGAGACAGCACCATTTGATGCACGGTCGGCGGAGTAACACCGAAGTAGGCTTGCATGTCCGCTTCAGAGGGGGCAAGCCTGTGAATCTTGGTGTAGTAATAGATGAATGCCAAGTACTGCCCTTGCTTCTCCGTGTAACGCTCTCGCATCTACTCGACCGCCGTAAAGCCTGACTACGCTTCTGTCAAAAACTCTCGTATCGCCTTATTGGTCGCTTCCGGTTTGGCAAAAAAGTAATAATGGCCTGAATCAGGAAAAACTACCAGCTTGGCTCGGGGAATGGTGCGTGCGAGGATATCGGCGGATGTCCAGTGGGAAATGTCGCTGGTCGTCCTGGCTTCGTCATCCCCGACCGTGACGAGTGTCGGTACACGGATGTCCTTCAACCGTCCGCTTGTGTCGTGTGCCTGACGGGCTATTGCGTGTCGAAGGTAGCACTCCAGTGGAGGGAGGTTGGCCAATCGGATTTCCAGAAACTTTTCAACCTCAGCAGGATGCTCCTGGACGAACTTCGTTGTGAAGCCAATCCTGATGGCGTGATCCCTTGCATACCTTTCGTATCCCTTCTCCACCAATTCCAGGCACATATTGAGCGGGATCCCGCTTGCCGTATGCGAAGCGCCTGATGACGCAAGGATCAGCTTGTTGACTTTGCGCGGGTAATCCAAAGCCAAAAGCTGAGCTACCCTGCCTCCCATTGAGTGGCCGTAGACAATGGCCTGCTCTGCCCCTAGGTGGTCCAGGAGAGAGGCGGCGTCGTCGGCCAGCATCCCGGTTGTATAATCCATCGATGGCTTATCCGAGCGACCGGTTCCGCGTTGATCATAAATGATGACCCGGTGATCGCGGGAGAACTCTGGAACCTGATACGTTTTCCAAACTTCTCCATGACAGGCAGTCTCGCTAACAAAGAGAAAAGGAGGACCTTCACCGTGCACCTCATAATAGAGTTTCAGATCCTTCAGCTGCGCAAACGGCATGACCAGACCTCCATCAAGAGTAATTTCGCAAATTTTTTCAATCGCTCAGCCCGGGCGCCATGCAGATCCAACGGTAATCACGGCCGATCAGGGCTCAAACACCCCGCGGGCCAACACTCCAGCTCACGCGCCGAGCTTGGCGGCGAGATCCAAAAAGTCCATCGCCGTGATGTCGAATGATGGATCCGGCGTGGTATCGAGCACGTGATCCGGTCCATGTTCCAAGGGGCGCGTTACCCACGCGGTCTTAAAGCCGACGCCCTTGGCGGCTTGAAGATCGTTCTTGTGCGCGGCCACCATCATCACCTGCGCGGGCTCCAAGCCCAGAAGGCGCGCGGCGGTCTCATAAACTTCTCTGTCCGGCTTGTAGTGGCCCGAAAGCTCCGCCGATAGCACGCAATCCCAGGGCAAGCCGGCGTGTTTTGCCATATCGACGAGAAGAGAGATGTTTCCGTTCGACAGCGTCGCGACGATATATCGGCACCGCAGGCGATTCAACCCCGGCACGGAATCCGGCCATGGGATCAGCCGATGCCAGACTCGATTGAGGTGATCGATTTCACTATCCGAGAGCCCATGGATGTGAAATTGTTTTAGGAGATCTTCAAGAATGAGGCGATGCAGGGCGTCTATGTTTGTCCATGGAAGATCTCCGTTGCGAACTCGATCCATCGCCGGATGGTATCCGGCGCGCCAGGCATCGGCAAACTTCGCCCAATCGACGTCGAGACGCTTCGTGTTTGTGAGGAGTTGCCCCTCCCGAATAATCGACGAGCGCCAATCAACGACGGTTCCAAAGACGTCAAACGTCAGCGCCTTCACAATGTCGCGCAGTTGCATCGTCATCTCAGACTGCCCGGGTAACGGCCAAACCGTTGCGCATGCACTAGGCCTTGCGATTGGCCCGGTACCATGCCAACTCGATTGCCCTGAGGCAGACATCGATGTCCTCCAGAAGGCATGGCGGAAGCCGGTGGCCCTCCTCTGCCTTGACTTTTAGCAAGGCTCGCTTGATTTCTCCAAATATCTCAGACGAGGTCGTCCACGCAATCTCGTGAAGGATTTCGTTCAACTCTCCTGCGGCGTCAGAAAACCCGAGTTCGGCCAGATTATCGCGCAGGAGGTCCACAAAGGCATAAAACTCCTCGTTAGAGCTGAACTCTGGCTTTGTCGTGCTCATAACCGGTTCTTTCGTCGAGTCGCGCCGAACGTTCAACTTCCGTGTCGGGCTGCATGACGACCTCGATTCAGCGCGCAAATCAGTTACCGTCTCAGGTCAGCTGGCACCGCTCCGGTCTTCACCCAGGACCGCATTGCCATCACCGTTTCGCGCTCCATTCCGACGAATCCATGGGCCGTGAACGCTTGACAGGCCTCCCCGCGTCCTTGTCCGCCACCACGGACTGTAAGGAGAGGCTTGCGGCTTCTTCGGGAGAACTCCTGTGCGTCCCTGTACGACGTGTAGGGGCAGGGATCGTCTTCATGATGGACCCAGAGCAACTGTGCCGGAAGCTCATCCAGGTTCACACCGGAAAGGCCGGGCCCATTGCGCGTGGGTTGGAACAACGATGCGGTCAGAATCGTCCGTCGTGCCAGGCGTGGATTCATGCGCGCCGCATGAAACGCGCTGACCGACCCTTCACTTGTCCCGACGAACGTCCAATCCTCCACGCTGTATTGCCGACCTATCTCCTTGAGCAGTGCCTCCACATCGGCGCCATATCGAGGAGTCGCTCGAAACTGCTGATAGAACGTGCTCCACTGGTCGGAAGGCGCATCCACCACGGCTAGCAGCGTCTCGTCGTCCAGCCAGTGCCTGCGCGAGCGCACGAGAAAATTGCCCCGAAGCTCGAACTTCGGCTGGCCGTTTTCCTCCCTTAGCCGCATGATCCCGGGATGGCCGGGAAACAGGGCAATCGCGTATCTGAACGTCTTCGCGTCTTTAAGGTGCGTCACGAGTCCGGAGATCGTGTAGCCGTTGCGCTTGACGGTCGCGACGCGGGTTGGATGCGAGAGGTTTGGGTCGGTGCCGAGCGAAGGTCCTGTTTGCGCGTGCCCGAAGCGGCTGCTCGTCAGCAGTGCCGCCGCGAAAACAACAAGGATCGGAAGTGGACCCACGCTCAGCGACGTGAGCAATCGACGTCTCAGGAAGTCTTTACAAGTCCTCTGGCGTAAGCCCCGTTCGCCTTGCGAGTCGCGCGAGCGTCCGAGGACCAGGCGGTTCATTTTCGCAAAAGGCAAATACAAAATCCGGCCAGTCCGGACGAAAGCGTGGGGTGAGAGCACTCTGCCGTTTTGATTTCATCGTTCAACGTCATTAGCTCGTATCCTACTCTGATGGCCTCAAACGCACAACGCTTCAAGCCGATTAAGAAGCTGGGCATCGCTCGTCCCAATTAAAGCCAATATTTCGGCACCTGCCGACAGGTCGGCAGGTCTCCGTCGTCACATTCCTCATTTAGTTCATAGACGCCGTACGTAACTGTTCTGATTTCTATCATTTAGGGTGTCTTCCAGACATCAATTCCGACTGGCATCGCGCTTGCCTTACGTGTGGTCGGAAGGAGAGAAGAATGAACCCAATCAAGCTCGATACAACCGTTATGGCGGCCCTGCTTCTAACCGGGACGACTTTGTGGGCTCGGATCGCAGTTCAAGGCTTCGAACTCGCGATTGTCTCGACGGCGATCGAGTGGTTCATGAACCGCCTGAGAGCAGGGATAAGGAGGCTTGCTTAGATGTTTGTCGATCGGACATGGATCGCCCCTGCAGTAGCCGTGGTGGAGATGCCCATAGGGCTGACGCACATCAACTCGGTTTTCTGTTGGTGTGATCCGATAGTCGAGAATGAGAACGGGGAGGAAGTGGTGGTCCACCGGGAAATCACGTGGAACTGAACTCGATTAACTATGTTGAAAATCACCAGTCAAACTGATGGCCCAAGAATCACTTTCGAGCTCGAGGGAAAGCTGGCCGGACCCTGGGTTCAAGAACTGGAAGATTGTTGGCGAAACGCCGCCAACCCCGGCCAGCCTGTTAGAGTCCTCCTGTGCGCGGTCACATTTATCGATGAAAAAGGGAGGCAACTTTTGGCTGAGATGTATCGGCATGGCGCTGAACTTGTAGCGGAAGGATGCATGAACAAAGCCGTCGTAGAGCAGATCGTGCGAGGAGAACGAGCGTATTAAGTCAAGTGAACGAAGGAGTTAGGAAGCATGTCATTGGCAAAAGAAAGCTCTGAATACACGGTCGATAACACTGCCCTCACCCTGGACGAAAAGCTCGTTTCACTCTTTCAGCCGGACACGCTGGTGTCCGCTCAATACTTTCAGAACCTCCGCAGAAGGACCATCTTGGAGCCGGAGAAGCGGGTGATGTTGGCCGTGTTGGAGGATGCGGTCCATTGCTTCCAGGATAATCTTTTGGCAGGGACGGTGAAAAAGAAGAGGCTTTTTCAGGAGGCGAAGGAGTGGATTTTCGAAACGAGCGGCGATTGGATTTTTTCCTTTGTAAACATCTGTGAGGCTCTGGGGTTGAATCCCCAGTACGTTCGTCAGGGGTTGCTGCGATGGAGGGAAAAAATGCTACCGAAATATACTGAGGCCACCACGTGGGCAAAGCGGAAAAAGGCTGGGTAAGTTTCGGCAGACAATTAATAGGCAGAAGAATGATCATGAACTTGGATCGCCCTAACCAATGAAAGCAGTGAGCGAAGGGGCAGGCGTGGAGGTCGCAGACGTAGGACCGTGCAGGTGGTGGAAGGCAGAGACCAGGAAATGACCAACCTTGGAGCCTCGAGGTACTGGCCCAGCTGTCTGCGTGCGGACACCTGCCCGCGCCCTGGCAGGCGGGCGCACAGGCAGGTCGGCTGCGACCGTAAGGCGTGCCCCTGAGGAAGCCACTTTCGGGCGAAATCACGAAAAGGAGCTCCCCATGAGTTTTTCAATGGTGCCATTGCTACTCGCGGGAAAGACAATTTCTGTCCAGGTGAAACGGGCTCTGGTTGAGAACCGCCTGCAGGACGCGGCGGAGCTCCTCATCCGGGAGTACGGGCTGAGCTGCATTGAAGCCGGTGATCTCCTGGACGTCGCCGCGTGCGAGGGCGGCGCGTAACGGCTGGCGGGGATGAAGCCAAACCGGTTCGGAGGAAGAAATGGAATATGCAAGAGTAAGGAAGACGAATCAACTTGTTGCTAGTGAAAATTACTCGAGTGTGACGTCGTTAGTCTCAGTTGTGCTTGCCATTTGGCTCACGCTCGTTTTTGTTCTCGGCGCGGACGGATCGTTTGTCAGGCCGCCCGGGGCAACACCATTTCCGATCATCATTGGCTGCACATTACCTATCATCTTGTTTCTCGCCGCTTTCTGGCGGCTACGGGCCTTTCGCGAATTCGTCTTGGCCTTTGATCTTCGCCTCGCGGCCGGAATACAGGCTTGGAGATTTGCCGGGCTTGGGTTTTTGGCTCTCTACGTGCACGGTGTGCTACCCGGCCTCTTCGCGTGGCCTGCAGGATTCGGCGATATCGCGATCGGAGTCACCGCCCCTTGGGTAATAGTTGCTCTCATCCGCCGCCAAAGCTTTGCAGCCAGCAAGACTTTCGTGGTCTGGAATCTGCTTGGGATATTGGATCTCGTCGTAGCCGTTAGCACCGGAGCGCTCAGCTCGGCCCTCGCTGCCGGCGTCGCCGGTGAAGTAACGACAGGTCCGATGGCTCAGTTGCCGCTCGTCCTGATCCCCGCTTATTTTGTGCCGTTGTTCATCATGTTGCACCTGGCTGCGCTTTTTCAGGCGCGACGGTTGACAAACTCCGGACGGTCACGCTTAACCAATGCGTGAAGTCCAAAAGAAAGAAGGCTTGTATTAAGGGAGGCGCGGCAATGAATTCCGTTTCGATAGTGGCGCACCGGAGGGTTAAAACAATGGCAAAATCTCCAAGGACCTATATCCCAGCGGCTGGCCACGACTGGTGGCTGCCTCTTTACGATCCGATCTCGAAGCTGCTCGGGCTCGATGCTGCCCGGAGGGCGCTCCTCGAGCAAGCGGCCATTCGGCCGAATCACCGCGTTCTCGACATCGGCTGCGGCACGGGCAGCCTGATAATGCTGATCAAGCGCCTGCACCCGGACCTCGACGTAGTTGGACTCGATCCCGATCCGAAGGCGCTCGCCCGAGCAAGACGAAAAGCGGAACGAGCAGCGGTCTCCATCAAGTTTCAACAAGCGTTTTCGGACGAGCTTCCATATCCCGACGCGTCCTTCGATCGCGTGTTCTCCTCTTTTATGTTCCACCACCTCGCGCCGGACGAGAAGGAGCAGACATTGGGTGAGATCCGGCGCGTCCTCAAACCAGGCGGCTCTCTTCACATGCTCGATTTTGGTGGGCCGGACTCCAACCCACATGGCTTTTTTGCTCGCTTCCTTCACTTTGGTCACCGCCTGAAAGACAACTTCGGGGGCCGAATTCTCACCTTCATGAGCCAGGCCGGGCTGGAAAATCCGAAGGAAGTCAACCACCGGACCACGCTCTTTGGACCTATTGCCTACTATCGGGCATCTGCTCCCACCGCGAAGGCAGGCGAAAAGAGGTCCTATGAAAAGGTCTGCCATCGTTTACAATAACTCATCGGGGTCGACTCATCATCCGGCACTTCTTTGAACGGGAGAAGCCGGTGGCGCAGCTATGCCATGCCCCATTGGCACGGACGAAGCACCGTTCTGACGCGCTCGGCATTCGAGCTTGGCTTACGATCGGGCAGAAAGAGAGTGGCCCATGGATTACAAAAATATTGCGATGGCGCCGGCAAAGAAGATTGCGTTGGTCGCGCACGACAACAAGAAGCAAGATCTGTTTGCGTGGGCAAAATTTAACAGAAATCTCCTGGTTCGGCACCGCCTGTATGCGACGGGCACGACCGGTACAGTTCTAGAGGAAGAACTGCAGTTGGAGATCATTAAACTGGAAAGCGGGCCGCTCGGCGGAGATCAGCAAATTGGGGCCAAGATCTCCGAGGGCGAAATTGATTTCGTGATCTTTTTTTGGGACCCGCTCGAGCCGCTTCCCCACGACCCGGATATTAAAGCACTGTTGCGCATCGCGATGGTGTGGAACATCCCGGTTGCCTGCAACCGCGCCTCCGCGGACTTTATGATCTCTTCCCCCTTAATGGAAAGCGCCTATCAGCGACTCGTACCGGACTATTCGGATTATAGGGGTAGACTGGAGAATCGGACAACCGAAGTTCAATAGGCATGTTCGGCCGATTGGAGATCCTGGTCATCATGAACTGGCTCAGTGTGGCCTGCGAGCTTCATCGCGATTGGCGTAACGACATTGAAGGCTTGGGAAACCTTCTTTCCAAGTATATTCCGGCCTAGTGGAAACTTGATTACGAGTTACCGTGCCAAAAAGTAACGTTGGAAACACTGTGAACACTGGCGGCGTCGCTATTGGCTGGCACGAGGCAGCAAACGTGAATGGCCGCATTATGTCAGGAGGCCAATATGATTAAACTCCGTCGTAGCAACGATCGGGGTCGTACAAAGCTGAGCTGGCTAGACAGTCGCCATACCTTTTCCTTTGGCGACTACTATGATCGACAACACATGGGTTTCAGTGATCTCAGAGTGATCAATGAGGATCGCGTGAGTCCCGCCCAGGGCTTTGGCACGCATTCGCACCGCGACATGGAAATCATCACGTACGTGCTGGAAGGCGCCTTGGGGCACAAAGACAGCACCGGCACGAGCTCGGTGATCCGAGCCGGCGATGTGCAGCGGATGAGCGCCGGAACAGGGATCAGCCACAGCGAGTACAACCCATCGCAAACCGAATCCGTGCACTTCCTGCAGATCTGGATTATTCCCAACGAGACTGGCTTGGAACCAGGCTATGAACAACAGTCTTTTTCGGTCGGTAAGAGTCGAGGCAAATGGAATCTCATTGCCTCAAAAGAGGGACGGGATGGCTCCGTCACAGTGCATCAGGATGTCGAGCTATACCTGGCTGCAATTTCTAAGGGCCAGCAGTTGAACTATCAGTTGAAACAAGGTCGGCAGGCCTGGCTGCAGGTAACGCGCGGCGCTGCGACAGTGAATGGGACGCCGCTCGGTGCGGGGGATGGTGCGGCCGTCAGCGAAGAAGACCTGCTGAAGCTTGTGGCCTCCGATGACACTGAAGTTCTCTTGTTCGATCTGCAGTAAATCGGGATCAGTTACGCGAAAGGCTCGCCTGACGGAGACGACGATGGACCCAAATCCGACGATAGCAGATGTTCATACCCCTTACTCTGACGCAGTCCTGCGTCGGATGTCGGCAAGCATGTCGGTCTTCACCATTCTGTTGCTGCAGGATGTTCCTTCATGACGGGACCTGAGCAGAGCGCCGTTGTGTCGCAATCACTGAATTTGGCGAGATGAATGGACGCGCGACTATGAATCAAGCCGATCCATTTTTTCGGAAGCCGAATCCTTTCGAACGCATCTTCAATAAGGTCTTTGGTGCCTTGGTGGGGCTCGGGATCGGCCTGCGCCATAACTACCTCGTGGAGGTGCCGGGCCGCAGGACCGGACGCCTCTATTCGACTCCAATCGATCTGCTGGAGTTGGAGGGAAGACGCTTTCTCGTCGCTCCCCGAGGACGCACGCAATGGGTCCGTAATGCCGAGACCGCAGGCGAAGTTGTTCTAAAGAAAGGTACCAAGCGTCAGAGATTCCGCATTCGGGTGGTTCCAAACGAGGAAAAGCCCGATATCCTCAAGGCATACCTGGATTGCTTCAGAGTAACTGTCCAGCGGTATTTCCCGGTACAAGCGGGGTCTGAGCCGCGTGCTTTTGCTGCGGTAGCCGAACGATATCCGGTTTTTGACTTGCTTGCATTTGACAGCCCTCGCGAACGTAATCACACTGAAACGGAAGGAGATCGCTAATGTTTTTGGAAAAAGAGATCGCCTACCTCAAGTCGCAACGGCTGGCGAGACTCGCCACTGTCTCTAAAGCATTACAGCCTGACGTGGCGCCCGTGGGCTTTGATTTCGACGGCACGTACTTTTATGTTGGGGGCATAAATCTCCCCACGACTTTGAAATACAAGAACGCTCAAAACAATCCAAAAGTGTCGCTGGTTATTGATGACTTGGAAAGCATAAACCCGTGGAGGCCACGAGGCATTAAGATTCACGGGATCGCTGACTTCATCACACGTCAAGGATATGTCGGTGCCGGAACATATATCAGGATCAAGCCCAGCGAAAAGTGGAGTTGGGGAGTCGAGGAGCCAGCGATGAGAGAAGGTAAGCCTGTGATGAAGAGAAGCAAGGCGAGGGAGGATTGAATCACTGCACCAATGGCGCTTCTCTCACTCCTGTTGCGAAAATCGGCTGTTCTGTCATGCCCGGGCAGGCGGGCATCCAGTCTGCTTTTGCCTCTCCCGTGGATTCCGCTTTCATGGGAATGATGGAACCCGCTGCTTTTAACGCACCTTCCGGCCGCCTTTGGAGAACGTAAAGTTACTTATGAACTCCTTAATCGGCAAAGAAAGGAAACATCGCCATGGCACCAAGTGAGCAGGACAGGGAACAGATTGCGGCCGTCATTCCGATCGAGTGCAACGAAGCATATGGGTCTTTTCAGCGGTCTGCTAGGCGCCTTGTCGGAGGCTGCCATAGAGGCGCTCGGGGGTAACTAAAACCAGGGTTCGCTCTTCGTCCCGCATTTGTTGGGCAAATTCCTCGTCTGTGCCCTTGGGGGCTCGGCCCATGGCAACGTAGAGGTCCTTGAGGCGCTTGATGTGCGCTGGCGTGTCTTGCCAAGGCTCGATGGACGCCGGGCCTTCAACGGTGACGTAGCGCCGGGTGTCGAGCTTGATGACAGTGACGGTCGCTCGGCCTGTTCGTTGGATGTTCTTAACCTTGATAGTGTGCGGCCGCGACGCGAACCCGACCTTGCCATCCAGCACGGCCGCCGAGACGACGGTCGACTGCGCGCGGCCCTTCGGCGTGACGCTAATGGCGACAGCGGTGTGATTCTCCTGCAACAGGGGGAGCGCTTCTTTCCATTCCATCTAATCGTTCCTCCGAACGTTGAAGTATTTTCGGCTCAATCGCGATGAACTCGGCACCTATAACGCTGCTCGCGGCGATGAGTCAAGTATCTCAGACTTTGATATTCGAGACTTTCTTGCACTGACGACTCCGAAATTCCTCATGGTGCCGTCCTCGCCGCGGTCGTTCGGCGTTGTGGATGAGGGTTGGAAGTTAACGGGGTCGATTTAGAAATTGTTCGGCGAGGCTCTGGGAGAAGCGGGTTAATCGGTGCTGGGCGAATTCACTAAAGGACCATTTCCAGGTTTCCGGAATTCCGAAAACTCTCCAGACCAGGCTAGGAGCCTGTCCGGAACTCCTTCATAGCCTGTGCAACCGTAACCATCAGTGTCGATCGATTGACCGGTGAAGGCACAAAGCCGTGTTCTTTGTAAAAGCGCCTCGCCCGGCCGGACAGCGGATGCACCAAAATTGCGCGAACTCCGATAATATCCGAGGCAGTTATGATGCGAAGCAGCGCGTCACGCAACAATGCCCGGCCAAGCCCCTGGCCCTGGAAAGCTCGATCGATCGCAAGCCGTCCCAGGACCACCACCGGTATCGGCTCCGGCATATTGCGTCTTACGCGCCCCGGCGCAGTCTCCCATGCGACTGAACCGGCGGCGAGGCTGTAGTAGCCTACAACCCGCATTTCTTCCAAAATGACATACGTGCCGGA
>JACQUW010000266.1 GCA_016210115.1 Deltaproteobacteria bacterium
ACCGAACAGCGATCTACTTCCACTGCGGCGGGCTCGATCTGTACCCTCGATAGGAGACATCATCTCCATGAGCACAACAATCCACAAGATGTTGGGGTACCCACTCCAAACCCGGAAGCGGCACTTGTTGAACTTTGGGTGCCTTCACCGGAAGGCGCTCTGGTGAGCTACCTCTTTCTAACTGCTGTCTTAGATCGATGGAAAAATTCTGAAACTTATTCTGTTCTAACCAAGAAATTGTTGATAAGACCTCCCCCCGGATCTTCACCATCCCATCTTGAACATATTTTGCCTCTTCAAGTTGGCGTCCTCGCCCTTCATAGAAAAGTGTTGCGTCACTGATGGTTGGTTGTCGGTTGGCCCTAACCCGGTCAGCATCGTTACAGAGAGCGCGCATCATCGAAACAACATAATTCAGATTCAAAGGTGGACGCTCCAGTTCATAGGACCTCGTCACACAATCACGCCATCTTGCTCCCGATGCGGCCTCTAACATGGCAATTAACTTATCTCGAGCCGGCCGGCCATCCGTACAACGAATTTTGTGCTCCACCTCAGCCCCATCCCTGACTAAAGTAAGGACCAGCTCGTCATCTGGGCCATTCTTAGTGATTGCCGCAACTAGATCCAGCATGTCGCCAGACCGTTGCCCGGTCACCGCAACTATGCGGTCGCCCAGTCGCAGGCCGTCTTTCCCTGCGTGCTGCTCGACGCGAACAACGGTGCCGTCAGGCCACAAACTGGCCCCAATTCTGCAAAACGGCTTCTCAGGAAATAACTTTCGTAGCTGTGCTAGCTGTTTCACAGCGCCTTCTTGAAAGTCCATTACATCCCGTAGCCGCTTTTCGTCGAGCCGCATTCTGGCTTCTGCAAAATTGTCAGCCCTGACATAGCCAAGCGATTCCATCTGATCAACGCATCTTTGAACCGCGATATTGGCTCCAATACCCATGGCGACAGCGCCGCCAACTCCGCTCCAAGCTGTGTTGAAGGCGCATTGCGCGATCTCCCCCGTATTGGGGTTAACGAGATAAACGGGTGAGGCACATCCAATCGAAACTAGCAGCAAGAGAGCCGGAAGGAATAGTCTACCCGTCTGCTTTGCGCCCTTGGACTTCTCTTCTACCGCCATGATCTCTCCCTGCTTGCCTATGGAGGTACCTTCAGGGTTAGAAGCGGACGGGAAGTATCCTCTTACGCGGGTCAAGAAAGCCTTAGCCACGCGGATTAGAGCACCCGACGTACTGTTTTGAAAGTTCCCGACGAAAAACAGCCATCTCCCATGAGATCCTTCGAGATAAATGTGCCTGCTAGGCTCTTGATGGCTCCTGTTTTCTTGTCGTAAGTCGCTTTCCCTTGAATCGTTACATAAGACAAATCTTGAAATAGCTGGCCGCCGACAAACGCAGCGCTTGTGCTGCCGGTTTGGTAGGTTTGCCCGAATATCGCGAAAAATGTCCCAGGCTGAAAATCGGGAGTATAAGACACGGAGAGCTCGGTATCGCTCACAACCCTCACCCACCAATCCACATTGTTTGTTGGGCTAATCCTACGGCTGAAGAAGTCCCCGCAGTATTCGGTCCCGGTTGTCTCCACCTTGAAGACCTCGCCAAAGCCAAAGGCAGAAACGGGACTGAGCGCCACGATTAGGAATAATGCTGAAACCAGTCGCTTCATTGTTGTCTCCTCCTCTCGATGCTTTGTTTTTGAGCCACACTCGTTTGATTTAGCGACCTGAAAACATCCCCTATCCGATTCGCCGCGGATTGTAACGCAAACGGGTAGGGTTTGGAAAGCCTCAAAGTTGCCTTTTTTGGCTTCCCCTGAAAAGGCAGAAAATTCTTTTCATTTCCTTTCGATAGCGTTATAGTTATCTGAATGTTGGGGGCCTAGGTTTGGCCGCCGAAGAGCCGGAGCCCTCCTGCCCGGCCTGGCCCCTTTCCAAACCAAAGCAGGAGATCCGACAGGAGGCGGACATGCTACAAGATTTTTCAACCTGGTGGAACAAAACACAGTTTCGCACTAAGGATCATCCGCTATACGATATCTTCAAGTCCCTTCACGCCGCCAAGGCTGATATAGAATACTTGCAATGGCTCTGTTGGTGTTTTTTCTTCTGGGAGAAAAGGGAAAAAACGAAGCAATCTCTAACTGAACCGAAAAAAAAGACAACGCCAGTTGTCTCCGTCGGTGAAGAAAATGTCAAGCCACTCCTGTTATTTGCGAGCAATTTGATCGAATTCACTCTTGAGTATCTGAAAGAATATCGCCGGGTAGATGCTACGCTGGACCCCTTGACGCTGATCCCATCCGAGGCGCGGCGTAAGCTCATAAGTGACGTGGCAATATATACGTCGGGTGCTGATTTATGGGTGCCATTCATACAAAGCGCGACGGAGGCTTTCAAAGAACACCGGATGGATCTGCAAGCGGAAGAAAGTAGGAAAGAAAGAGAATTGCTACGGCAGGTACCTTTCCTCAAGCTCGTCAAAGAGTACCAGCCCGCAGAGAAAGATACAGGTCGAAAGCCGGATACGTGGGCAGCATTCTTTCTGCTAGCAGTTTCAGAGCATCTCCGCGAGAAGAGCCGAAAACCAGACTATCTCAAAGCCGAAACGCTGTTGGAAAGGCTCAGAACCAATGCAATCGGGCCAAGGCTCGCCAAAGCTCCATCGAGCTTACGGGCCAAGAGACAGAAGGCTACGGTCAGGGTTGAGCAGCTAAAAAAGGCTCATCCGGAGTGGCCTTCGCACGTGAAGCTCTTAAAGCAATGTTTCATGGTGTACAAGAAACGCAAAGGCAATTCGCCTGCAGGCCAAAGTCCTTCTTTTATCCCATGGTGGCTCGAAGATAAATAAACTCTCCTTTCTACATTTCTTTATCGCGTTTTTCTGCTTCCACCCTGCTGTTTTCTTTCTTTCGACTCCGCGTGTTTGGTACCATCAGACACATGGAATTACTGACCGTCGAGGAACTCTCTGAGTTGTTGAAGGTCTCACGGAACCAAATTGTCCTAATGGCAAACAGACGGGAGATTCCGGCTTTATCAGTCTTTGGGAAGCTCCGTTTTGACGCGAACGAAATCGAAGAGTGGCTGAAACACAATCGGCTTTACGCAAAGAACGAAACCGGCCAGGAGCGGAACTCACGTTGAAGCCTTCCATTGTCGAGGTCATAGGCGAGCGCGTTCCGCTTCGGAAAGCCGGCAAGGAATACCTTGGGCTGTGCCTGTTTCACCCCGATCACCGCGCTTCCTTGTCAGTAAGCGAAGAGAAGGAGCTGTTTCATTGCTTTGCATGTGGTGAGTCCGGCGACGTGTACGACTTCATCATGAAGCTGGACGGCGTCTCTTTCTCTGAAGCCCGCTCACGTTTAGGCGCCGGATCGACCGAAGGCAGACCCGGGAGACCTTTGCTCGAAACCGCGCGCGCCATCGCTGACTGGGCGAATGAACAGACAGCGAAAGTAAACTCTCTTCTGCGCGAGATCGGGCAACGCTTAGAGCTTGCTGAGCAGTGCACGTTCACTGAAGAGCAAGAAGTCTGCGAGCGTCAATGGACGATTCTCAGCGACTTTGCCGACTATCTTCAAAACCCGAAATTCATTATCGAGATTTATGACAGCAGAGCAGACATCGAAGCGCTGTTGTCGAGCACGGAGGCATCAGCGTGAGGGCTTTCGAAGTCGAGCGCGACCTGAGAGCGCAGCAACCAAAGAGGCCAGAGCTCCGCCTTCAATTCCTAAGCATGAAGGAGCTTCTCGCCCTTCCGCCCGATCCTACTCGGTGGATCTGGAATCAAACCCTGCCGGCGGCCGGCGCTGCTGTGCTTGTGAGCAAGCCAAAGATCGGGAAAAGCACCTTAGCGGCGAACCTCGCGTTGGCAATCGCCCGCGGGCTTCCCTTTCTCGGCCGGGAAACTCAGCAATCCGCTGTAGCCTATCTCTCATTAGACGCGAGCCTGCCGGAAATGATTGAGACGTTTCAGCCGTTCGGCCCGAGAGGGACGGACCCGATCTTCATTCATGCCGGCTCTGCACCTAAAGAGGCCATCGCGGAGATCATGCAATGGGTGAAACAGAATGATGCGCGGTTCGTAATCGTGGACACCCTACAGCGCCTTTTCAGATTCCAGAACGTGAATGACTACAGCGAGGTGACAAACGCGATCGAGCCTTTAACCGAAGCCGCCAGAGAGCAGAAAATCCATATGATGTTTTTGCACCATGCCAAGAAGGATTCAGGCGACGATCTGGATAGCGCGATCGGATCTACGGCAATCCGTGGACTTGCCTATTCATACCTGCACCTGAAAAGGCTTCCAAACTCGGAACGGCGGATTCTCCGGAGCGATCAAAGAGGCGGGAAGAACATCCCGGAAATATCCATCGGTTTTGACCGCGCTACCGGCTGGCTGGAAATCAAAGGCACCATGGAAGAAGCCGAGATAGAAGAGGCCGAGCCGAAAATCATGGAGTTTTTAGAAGCCGAGGGGCCGGACGTTACTCATAAACAAATTGTGACGACGATTCCCTTAAGAGCCATCATTATCAGCAAGGCCATTTCGAAAATGTTCAAACGCGGCGCGTTGGAGCGCGCAGGCCAAGGGAAAAGGGGTAAGCCGTTTCGGTATTCTGTGGCTCCCTCTTTGGTGGGTAATCCGAATTCGATTCCGGAGATGGGGGGTATGGGGGGAAGAGGTTCGGGAATCGAATCCGAAAAACCGGGAAAAAGCCTTACTGGCGTTGACGGAATTCGATTCCCAGAAAATCGGGAATCGAACGGGAATCGAATGGAATCGAATTTAAATGAGGGGGCTTCGGGAATCGAATCCAAAGACGGTTGGGAAGAGATCCTGTGAATCAACTTTTGGAAGTTAAAAGAACTGCAGACGGGAAGGTCCTAGCGCGGCGCAAAGACGGCCAGCCATTAACCCCGGAGGATAGGGAACAGGCGAAGCTATTGGCCCAAGCAGAAGAGGAGCCGATAGAGGCTTTTGTGGTCGCCGAAGCCCGCCGCGAAGATGGGCGCCTTTGTGCCGTGAAGATATTTTCCGATCCGCTGGACGATTATCTTTGGTTCCTGCTTGATCGTAGCTTTGAGCCCCATGATTCCGACGCTGTTTATTATGCCGAGGAGCTCCCAGAGCTGAAAAAGAAGAACATCGAGGAACTGAAAGAGATCCACAAAGTTAAGCTGGCTTTCCCCGGCTGCAGGGTAATCCAGGAAGGCCGGGACGGTTGATCTATGGACGGGATTACCTTCGCTGATTTTTCAAAACTGGCAACCAAGCGGAGATGGACGCCGGAGTTCTTGGCTGAAAGATTTCGCGGGAAGATCGAGGAGCCGAGCGAGTTCTTTCACCGGGTAATGCTTGGGAAGTACGCTGACGTGGCGATTCCGTACCGTACCGTTCTGGCTTTTTACTTTCAGGAACTCCGGTTCGACCAAGCCGAATCCGGTAGAGCTCGGCTATGTGTTTGCGGATGCGGCAGGCCGGTTGCTGAGCGCAAAAAATGGGCTTTTCCGGGCTGCAAGAAGAGAAGCCAGAGAGCGAAGGCCACGGACAGGCCGGAGGGGGTCGAAAAAAGCCTTGATTTTGCTACATCGAAACCGGGACAAAAAGCGGGACATGGCCTGTGTCTAGCTCCGGGATTTGACCCGGGACAAAAGGGCTTTAAAAGCGAATTTCACCGCGATGAATGAGCACACACAAAACCCCGTTGAACTTCTGATTCACCAGATCCGCCAAGCAGTGAGGGAAGAGATTCTGGCGGCTACCGCTCAGAACGGGCACGCCAGAGAACTCCTGACACCTGAGCAACTGGCAGAACGTTTAAAGGTGCCCGTCTCCTGGGTTTATGAGCAATCCCGCCAAGGCCACATTCCAACGCATCGCATCGGCCGCTATATCCGCTTTGACCTTCGGGAAGTGATGGAGAGCCAGAAAAAAAGAGAGGCAACCCCTTGACAAAGGTTTCAGAAGGCTGTACGTATGGCCGTATGAAAACAAAGAAAGGGGGAAAGCCTATGAGAGTCAAAGTAACAACGACCCTTGACGGGGCTCTCTGGGAGGCGTTGCAGATCGAGGCGATAAAGCAGAAGCGCGACTGTAACTCCATCCTTGAAGAGTTGATGGCCTCGTATCTCAAGAAGGCCGGGAAGAAAGGGGGTGGCGCCTGATGGCTTGCATCAGAAAAAGGCGCGGCAAGTATGTGGTGGACTACCGCGACAACCTTGGAAAGCGCCGTTGGATCACCCACGACACGCGGAAGGACGCGGAAAAGGAGCTGGGAAAGATCCTTGGCCGGGAGAAGAGGACGGTCGACGGGAAGGTGACCGTAAAAGAAAGGGCGGCTTGAAACCGAAGCCAAAGCGCGGCTGAAACCTTCAACCTTTCACGGCTACCGCGCGGCCTTCGAAAACCATATCCTCCCACGGCTCGGGGAAGCCCGCTTTTCCAAGCTGGAGCGCCGGGATGTGATCGGGCTTATCGGGGAGCTAAAGGAAAGCGACCTATGCCGGGATACCATCAAGGGCATCATCGCGCCTCTACGCGCCATGTATTTTGACGCGATGGTGGAAGGCGAAGCCGTCCTGAACCCGGCCTTAAAGCTCAGAAAGTACCTTCCGCCTCAAACGGACATGAGGCACGCGCGGCCCAAGCCCTTAAACCGGGAAGAAATATCCCACCTCTTGGCGGTGGTGAAAGAAAAGATGCCCTTTTGGTATCCGTTCTTTCTAACCGCAGCTCGAACCGGGCTCAGGCTCGGGGAGCTGCTGGCCCTCAAGTGGCCGAACGTTGATCTTCATTCCCGTCTCATCGTCGTGAACCAAGCCATGAGCCGCGGGAAGATCAGCACCACGAAGAGCGGAAAGAGCCGGGAAGTTCACATGAGCCAGCATCTGACAGATACCCTGAGAACCTTACACCTGAAGCGGAGAGAAGAGGCGCTGGCAAAAGGGCAGAGAGAGATTCCGGAGTTTGTTTTCCTTACCCCGGCCAGCACATGCCTGGACGCGGCGAACGTGAGACATAACGTTTTTTGGCGGGCTTTGAGCCTTGCAGGGTTACGGCGGGTAAGGTTTCACGACTTCCGCCATTCGTTTGCTTCCCTGCTTATCGAGCAAGGCGAGGATCTGAACTACGTCAAAGAGCAGTTAGAGCACCATTCAATTACGATCACCGTGGACACTTACGGGCATCGTTTGAAGAACGATAGACGGGCTGTTGACGGCCTGGACGATAGGCCAAGTGGTAGCAAAATGGTAGCAGCTCAAGTTGAGAGCGCATCGGACGGCGTGCAAGTAGTTGGAATTACTGGCGCGCCCGGAGGGATTTGAACCCCCAACCCTCAGATCCGTAGTCTGATGCTCTGTCCAATTGAGCTACGGGCGCGTGTAGAGACTGTAAATGGCAAATGGCCAATGGTTAATAGTGTCCCTCCAGCCCGGGAGAATTTTTATTCTTCCGTATTGCCAAAATGCTAAGCTATCACAGCGGGCTGCTGTTTTCCAGAAAACCGGCAGTCCGAAACAGAGCTCACGGAGCAGGTTGCCTTTCAACGGGCGATCTTCACTGATTCCAGGGGAGCTGGAATGAAGGAAAAAAACCAGAAGTAAGAGCAACTGTTATAGCAAAGACAGCGGCGTGCAAATCACTTATAAGATAGCCGCGTGCTGAGATGCAATTCCTTTACTGAAGCGTGACCCTGGGGGCTTCTCCGGGTTTTTTCTCCTGTTCAGATGGCTCGAGGGCGAGTCCCAGTGCTTCGTCTACCGTCTTTAAAAACTCAAAGCGGATCTGCCGGCGGGCAGGTTCCGGAACGTCTTCCAAGTCCTTTCGATTCAACTCCGGGAGCAGAACGCACGAAATCCCGGCTCTCTTTGCCGCCAGTACCTTTTCCTTAATCCCGCCGACCGGCAAGACTAAGCCGCGCAGGCTGATCTCCCCGGTCATAGCAACTTCATGGCTGACGCATCTGTTTGTCAGGAGAGAAACCAGCGTCACGAACAGGGTGATCCCCGCGCTCGGACCATCCTTAGGGATAGCACCCGCGGGGATGTGAATATGCACATCATGGGTCTTGAAGAGATCGGGATTGACGTGAAGCTCCTCGGCTCGTGATTTGACCAGGCTAAGCGCGGCCTGAGCGCTTTCTTTCATGACATCGCCAAGCTGGCCCGTAAGAATCAATCTTCCCTCGCCGGGTATTTTCGTAGCTTCGACAAATAAGATGTCGCCACCGAACGGCGTCCATGCCAGGCCGGTCGCAACCCCAGGGAGGCTCGTCCGCAGCGCCACCTCGTTGAAGAACCTGGGGGACCCGAGAACCTCCCGGACCGCATTAACATCGATGGTCAGTCTTCCGTCCAGGCCTTCCGCAAAGCGCGTTGCGGCACTACGGCAAATGGCGCCCAACTGACGCTCCAACTGACGCACGCCGGCCTCGCGCGTGTAGGACCGGATAATTTCCTGCACGGCATCTTCAGTGAAAGTAATCTGGTCTAATTGCAGGCCATTTTCCGCAACCTGTCGCGGAATAAGATAACGCGTCGCGATCGCCACCTTATCCTCTTCGATGTAGCCCGGCAGCTCGAGAACCTCCATGCGGTCACGCAGAGGCGGGGGGATGCTGTCCAGCACATTGGCCGTCGCGACAAAAAGCACCTGGCTTAAGTCAAAGGCCACATCGAGATAATGATCCTGGTAGGTCGAGTTCTGTGCCGGATCAAGCACCTCCAGCAGCGCTGCGGACGGATCGCCATGAAAGCTCGCGCTGAGCTTATCGACCTCGTCCAACATAAAGACTGGATTCTTGGCGCCGGCCTTGCGTATGCCTTGGATGATTCTCCCTGGAAGTGCTCCGACGTACGTCCGGCGATGGCCCCGAATCTCCGCCTCATCGTGCACCCCGCCCAGGCTCTGTCTGACGAACTTCCGGTTCATCGCTCGGGCGATGCTTTGTCCGAGAGACGTTTTACCGACTCCGGGAGGACCAACCAAACACAGGATGGGGCTTTTCCCCTGGGGCTTGAGTTTCCGAACCGCGAGGAACTCAATAATGCGTCTTTTGACTTTTTCCAGATCGTGATGATCGTCGTCAAGAATCTCACGCGCCTTCGGCAGGTCGATCTGTTCCTCGGTCACCACACTCCATGGAAGTTCGATCATCCAGTCCAGATACGTCCGAATCACCGAATGTTCAGGCGACATCTCGGAGATGCGTTCAAGGCGGGTCAACTCTCTCAGCGCCTCTTTTTCGGCCTCGGGCGGCATGTTTGCCGCCTCGATCTTTTTCCGTAATTCCTCAATCTCTGCCGTTTTGCCTTCTTCCTCGCCTAGCTCTTTCTGTATGGCCTTGAGCTGCTCGCGCAGAAAATACTCCCGTTGGGATTTGTCCATCGACTCCTTGGTTTCGGCTCTAATCTTTTGGCTCAGCTCGAGCAATTCGATCTGGCGTGTGAGTTGACTGGAGACCTTTTGGACGCGGACCTCCACATCAAGAGTAGCTAAAATGTCCTGCTTATCGGAAGTTGTTAAGTCAAGGGTTGATGCGATGACATCGATCAGAGCTACGGGATCCTCGATGCTCTCGATCATAGATCTCAGCTCGGCCATGGGTTGAGGGAGCAGGGATAAGGCTTTCAGTGCCTGTTCACGCAGATGCAGGATTCTGGCCTGAAACTCCTTCGTCTGCGGCACGCCTTCTTCCAAGTACGAGACCCGCGCAACCAAGAAAGGATCCGTGTGGAGAAATTCAAGAATCCTAATTCGCTGCCGGCCTTGCACGATAATCTGCCGCTGGTGTCCACGGGAGCCCGACAATCGAAGGACGTCTGCGGCCGTGCCGATCTCATAGAGATCTTTTGGCTGGGGAACTTCTATATCGGGGTCCTTTTGCGCAACCACTCCAACCGGTACTTGCTGGCGTACCGCTTGTTCCAGAGCCTGAAGACTTGCGGAGCGGCCGACAGAGAGGGGCATCACCGTATAGGGGAAAAGAACAGCATTACGCAATGTTAAGATGGGCAACGCCCCCGCGGGAATCTGAACGTGGGGTTTGATCTCAGACGCCCCCGCAACGGTGTCTTCTTTGGAATGCTCTTCCGTGGTCATGAGACCTTTTTTAGCTCCATGGTTAAGAGCCCATCCTGAAGGCGTGTCTCGCCGATCATGAAACGGACGCCCGGCGTCAGGTTCAATCGGCGCTCGAAACGTCCGAGCGGGATCTCCCATAGTTTGAGCTCGCCTTCAGAACAGCATCTTGGAAGAGGACGCGTACCGGAGATAATCAACTCATCGCCCTCCACGCGAACCTCAAGGTGATTGGGTTCGACTCCTGGCAACGCGGAAATCACCCACCAGCTCTGGGGGGTTTCAACCACGTTGACTGGTGGAGCCCAAGTGCCCAGACGATTGAGAGACCCTTCGTATTGGCCACGGACGAAAACCTGTAGAAAATTTCTCTGGATTCTTTCGGCTTGCTCGATCAGATCGCTGGCCTGTTGCCACATCACAAAATCCCAATGGCGCGATGTCATAAAAAAAATGGAAACCCCTTTCATCTAAATAAATAGAGATTAGGCTTAGCGCCCACCCATGTCAAGGTAAGCAAGTCAAAGCGGCGCTAGTGATCCTGCTCGGAGCGGCTTACGTTATGAACCTGGACTCATGTCCGTCAGCATGGCGGGATAAGTGGATTCGCATCGCGCGCGGCTTTTTTCTATTTTTGGTTTGTCGGTGGCCATAATTTGCTCCCCGCGATAACTCCTGGCCAGAATCTGTATCGGATTGAGCGGACGGCGGCCCGTGCCCTGCTCGATCTGCATGGCAGCCAAAGGGCAGTCCGAACAGGTTACGTCCGGATTGTCTTCGCTCATCCCGCTAAACGCCCGGCGGCCCCATTTCAGGGAGCTCTCAAAATTCTCTTTCTTCATGGCCCAAGTGCCGTCGTGCCCGGAACACTCCTCTACGACTCTCACCCGCGTGTCAGGAAGCAATGAAAGAACATCTCGGCTTTTATAGCCTGTGTTCTGCGCTCGCAGGTGACAGGGCATGTGGTAGTTGATTTTACCCGCGCTGGTTTTAAACTCCCGATTCAGTTTTCCATGCGCCGCCAGAAATGCCAGAAATTCGGTTGGATCCATTGTTTTGGCTGCGACCAGCTTCGCCTCTTCCGTGCCCAATACCGATTAGCTGGGCGCTCGTCTTCTTGCGACGGATCACAGGGCCGGTAATGGTTACACCGTCGTCGATGTAAACGCGGATGGAAAAGGCCCGAGACCGGGTGCAATCCAGGCGATATCCGGTACGATGTTGAACCACTCACTGTAAAACCTATTTGCAGCGCCCATCGGCATCATCACCCCTGAAACCGATTAAAAATTCGCTGGTTCGCCCTCACTCCTGGCGGTTTGCCCGGGCGGCCGTTTGCACACGGCAAGAGGATAGCTTATAAAATAAGCCATCAATCATCAGCTGACAGCTTTCAGCAAAGAACAAATAAGGTCTATCGGCGCCCCCTTTTGGCCTATCTTGCCGATGGCTGAGAGCTAAGTGATGAAAGCTAATCAGAGGTAAAAAAGTGGAATTCCAGCGGATTAAGCGGCTCCCGCCCTATGTCTTCAACATCATCAATGATCTAAAGCAAGAGGCCCGGCGAAGAGGAGAGGATATCGTCGATTTCGGCATGGGGAATCCGGATCAACCCAGTCCTCCCCACGTGGTTTCGAAGCTTATTGAGGCCGCCGCAAAGCCGCACAACCATCGTTATTCGGTCTCCAGGGGAATCTATAAACTGCGGGTTGCCATCGCCGATTGGTACAAGAACCGCTTCCAGGTGGACATCGACCCTGATACGGAGGCGATTGTCACCGTAGGCGCCAAAGAAGGGCTGGCCCATCTCGTTTGGGCGATCGTGGATCCGGGCGACGTGGTTCTTTGCCCAAGCCCGACTTATCCCATTCACCAGTACTCTGTGGTCCTTGCCGGCGGAGACCTGAGAAACATCCCGATGTATTCCAGCGAGGGTTTTCTCGCCCACCTGGAAGAAGCGATCAAGCAGAGCTGGCCCAAGCCCAAGCTCATTATCATCAGCTTCCCTCATAATCCCACGACCGAGGTTGTGGAGCTGGATTTCTTCAAGCGCATCGTTCGCTTTGCCCAGGAGCAGGATATCCTGGTGATTCACGACCTGGCTTACGCGGACATCAAGTTCGATGGTTACGAGCCGCCGAGCTTTCTTCAGGTGCCGGGGGCCAAAGAAGTGGGCGTGGAATTCTTTTCGCTTTCCAAAAGCTACAATATGCCCGGATGGAGGGTTGGGTTCGCGGTGGGGAATCGCGACATGATTCATGCGCTTGGCAGAATTAAGAGCTATCTGGATTACGGAATTTTTCAGCCGGTGCAAATAGCGGCTATCCATGCGCTGAATGGCCCGCAGGATTGCGTCGAGGAAATCTGCGAAACCTACCGCCGGCGCCGCGACGCGCTGGTAGACGGGCTTGACCGCGTCGGGTGGAAAATCAAAAAGCCGAAAGGGACGATGTTTGTCTGGGCTGAAATCCCGGAGCCATGCAAGAAAATGGGTTCGGTCGAATTTTCCAAGGTCCTTCTTCAGGAAGCGAAGGTTGCTGTCTCCCCGGGGATCGGATTCGGCCAGTACGGAGACTCCTTTGTCCGCTTTGCGCTGATAGAGAACGAGCACCGCACTCGCCAGGCGGTCCGGACGATTCGACGCGCGCTGGCCAAATTGCTGGATTGAGGCGGCTCTCGCTGATTCCACTCCTCTTGAATTCCAGTGGCACAAGAAAAAAATCGTAAACGCGTCAAAATAGGCCTGCTCGGTTCGGGAACCGTGGGCGGGGCGATCCAGGACTTCATTTTCAAGGATCAGAAGCGCCCGGACCTCGATCTTGAGATCGTCAAGATCTTTACCCGACATCCCGAACAGAAAAGGTGGTATTCCACCTATCCGAAGCTCTTTACGACAAACCCGTTGGAGGTTGTCGAACATCCCGAAGCAGAGATCATCATAGAGGCTCTTGGATTTCAGAACGACCAGCAGATCAGCGAATTCAAGGATTACATCATTCGGGCATTTAAGAGCGGAAAAGGCCTGGTGACCTCGGACAAGGCCGTGTTGGCCAGGCACGGCCGCGAGATCTGGGACGCCGCCGCCCGCTATGGCCAGGAACTCAGGTTCGAAGCCTGCGTTGGCGGCGGCATCCCGATTATTCGTTCTCTCACGGAAAGCTTCGCGGCCGAGGAGCCGACGGCCATCTACGGGATCGTGAACGGCACCTGTAACTATATCCTTTCCGAGATGGCAAAGAGCGGGAAGAGCTATCGCGTCGCTTTGCGTGAAGCCCAGGAATGTGGGTACGCCGAGACAAATCCCGAGTCCGACATCAGCGGAAGCGATGCCGAAGCGAAGCTTATTTTACTGGCCGCCGTGACTTTCGGCGTTCACGTGCAACCGGGAAAGCTCTGGCGCCAAGGCATTAACAAAATCCACGCGATGGATTTTCTTTACGCGGCCAAGAAAGCTTCCTGTACGATCAAGCATCTGGCCGTCGCCAGGAGTGTCGGAGCTTCGCTGCAAGCCTTCGTTTCGCCGGTGCTTGTGCCGCGCAGCCACTTCCTTTCTTCGATCGACGGCGCCACCAATGCGATTTTTTTCAAAGGCAGACGTAGCGAGGACGACGCCAGCCGGGAGCAGCCGGAAAGCCGCGATTGGAATTATGTTTTCGTCGGTCCCGGCGCGGGAGGTGGCGCAACAGCCGTGGCCGTTCTTGGAGATGTGATGGATCTCGCCCGCGGCCGCCGGCAGCGCGTGACCGGCCCGCCAAGTCTGGTCGCGCCGGGAGTGCTGGGCCTTCATTCTCCCGACGAGATTTTGGCCTCTTTCTACATCCGGTTTGTGGTGACGGACCGGGCAGGAATCGTTGGAGACATCTGCCAGACATTCGGGGAAAGGGACATCAATATTTCCGAGGTCTGGCAACTCAGTCATAGTGACGAGGAATTGCGGCGGCTTGCGGCCGGGTGTGGGAAGGATATCGGGAGCCGAAAAATACTGCCGTTTGTCATTACCCTGGAGCCGGCGACCGTAAAACAGGTGAAGCAGGCTCTGGAAATCGTCGGCCAACAGGATTACATTCTACTCCCTCCAATCTGGTTTCCGATTTGGACAGATTAGGACTTAAGAATGGCGCCAGTCGCCGCAGCCGATGAGAATCCCGGCAGAGATGAGCGCTTTAAAAAAGATCTTTGGAGGAGCATAGCACAGGTGAAATACGTTGTACTGCAAGGGGATGGAATGGCTGATTACCCTCTGGATAGTCTGAACGGAAAAACTCCCCTGGAAGCAGCCGCCACTCCTCACATGGACTGGCTTGCATCTCACGGCGTGTTTGGGCTTGCGCACACGATTCCTGACGGCTTTCCTCCCGGGAGCGATGTCGGGAATATGAGCATTATGGGTTACGATCCGCGCCTTTACCATACGGGCCGTTCCCCGCTTGAAGCCGCGAGCATGGGTGTAGCCCTGGGCCCGCATGACATCGCATTTCGCTGCAATCTCGTTACCCTGAAGCAGACCGGAAACGGCGTCATTATGGAAGACTTTACCGCCGGTCACATTGCCAGCGAAGAGGCGGCCGAGATCATTTCGGATCTCAACCGCGAGCTGGGCGGGAAGGACATTGAGTTTCACGCGGGCGTAAGTTACCGGCATCTGATGGTCTGGCGCGGTGGAAAGGAGCAGATGAACACGACTCCGCCACACGATATTACGGATAAACCAGCCGAACCCCACCTGCCAGAAGGAGAAGGTGCGGAACTCCTTCGGAACCTGATGGAACGCTCGCAGAAAATACTTGCCAGGCATCCCGTCAATCGCAAGAGAGAAGAAAGAGGGCAAAGAAGGGCCACCTCGATTTGGCTCTGGGGCCAGGGAAGAGCCCCTCGCCTGCCATCGCTGACGGAGAGATATGGAATTAAGGGCGGCGTGATTTCGGCTGTAGACATAATTCATGGCCTGGGTGTCTATGCCGGACTGGAGCGGGTTCACGTTCCGGGAGTTACGGGTTTTCTTGATACCAATTACAAGGGGAAGGCAGAATACGGTCTTAGAACCCTGGAAGAAAAGGATTTTATTTTTATCCATGTGGAGGCTCCGGATGAAGCAGGACACATGGGAGATCTAGAAAAAAAGATAAAGGCGATCGAAGACTTTGACGAGAAAATCGTGGGCACTCTGCTGAATCGCATGGATCGTTGGCCGGACTGGAAAATCCTTCTTATTCCCGATCACCCGACTCCAATAGCTCTTAAAACTCATACTCCCGATCCCGTTCCCTTCGCGCTCTGTTCTTCAGGCGCGCCGGAAAAGAAGGGACAGTTTGGCTTCAATGAGAAAGACGCCCGAAAGACTGGGATTGTCGTCTTTCAGGCTCACACTTTGATGGACGCACTTATCGGAGGAGCAGCACCTTGGACCGAAACCTTGCCCTAGAGGTTGTTCGTGTGACCGAAGCCGCTGCGTTATCTGCGGCCTCCCTGATGGGCCGGGGAGATGAAAAGGCCGCAGATCAGGCTGCCGTGGACGCGATGCGCCGGGCCTTTAATGGCGTTCCGATAAATGGAACCGTCGTGATTGGAGAAGGCGAGAGAGATGAGGCGCCGATGTTGTACATTGGCGAACAGGTGGGAACGGGCAACGGTCCCGCCGTTGATATCGCGCTGGACCCGCTGGAAGGAACAACGATCTGCGCCAACGGGGGCCCCAATGCTTTATCGGTTATAGCAATCGCTGATCGCGGCAATTTTCTCCACTGCCCCGACACCTACATGGATAAGATTGCCGTGGGGCCCGCCGGAAAGGGAATTATCGATCTGGATAAAAGCCCCACGGAAAATCTCAGAGCCCTGGCTGAGGCCAAGGGAGAACGCATGGAGAACCTGACCGTGGTTATTCTCTACCGGCCTCGGCACGATACCCTTATTCAGGAGGTTCGCCGGGCAGGCGCCCGCATTAAACTGATAAGCGATGGCGATGTCTCGGCTGCCATCGCCACAACCAACCCCGAAACGGGGATTGATATTCTCATGGGTATCGGCGGCGCTCCCGAGGGCGTTCTGGCGGCGGCTGCCCTGCGTTGCGTGGGGGGCGATATGCAGTGCCGATTGAAGCCGCGGAACCAACAAGAGTTGGAACGCGCGCAGGCGATGGGAATCAAGGATGTCGGGAAAAAATTTACGCTTGAAGAACTGGCGGGTGGCGATGTGATGTTCGCCGCCACGGGTGTAACCGATGGCGACTATCTCCGCGGTGTCCATTTTTTTCCAGGGGGCGCTACGACTCAGTCGGTCGTCATGCGCTCTAAAACCCATACGATTCGCGTCATCAATGCCACCCATGACTTCAGCTTCAAGCCGCTGCCATAGCGTCATGTCTCCGCGGCTCATTCGATAAGTTTGCCTCGCGGTTTGGAGATGGGAGAGCCCCTGATCCCGGGTTCCTCCCGTTAGGCCGAACCGGCGGCCCGTCAATCGTTCTCCGATGAGGCGAAAAAGAAAGAGAAAAAACAAACTGGGCGTTTTTGCCGTCGTATTGTTCTTAGTCTTATGTGTCATTGGGTTGTGGTATTTGCGCCGGGACATAGAAAGCTACTTTAAGCCACGGGCTGAAAAGCGCTTCGAGGAAAAAATCTCCGAAGAAGACCGGAAACGGCTGGATGAAATATTGCAGCAGCGGCAGCATGGGAAACCCGCTGATCGTTAAGGGTCTGTAAAAAATATCATATGGCTTTTGCTATTTGGCATCGGCCATTGCTATCTGCTAATTGCTTCTGCCATTCGCTCTTCGCTATTTGCCATTACCCGAACTGAACTTGACCCCGCGGAGAATTTTCGCTAAGGTCCTCGTATCTCATCACGGCGATTTCGCCGGCGCGGGGAAAGCTAGGAGGAATCTATGGAATATCGAGATCTCAGGGATTGGCTTCGAAAAGCGGACGAACTGGGAGAGCTTAAGCGTCTAAACGGCTGCGACTGGAACCTGGAGATTGGCGCCATCACGGAACTGGTGCATCACAAGGAAGACGGTCCGGCCGTGCTTTTTGACGAGATCAAGGAGTATCCCAAAGGCTACCGGATCGTTACAAACTCACTGAGTTCCCGCAAAAGAATGGGCCTCACACTCGGTCTTCCTCCCGGCGAGACTAAAATGGATTTCGTGCGGACCTGGAAAGATAGATACAAGCAGATCAAACCGATGCCTCCCAAGTTCGTCAAAAAAGCCCCGCTTTTTGAAAATGTTTATAAGGACGGCGATATCGATCTGCTGAAATTCCCGACTCCCAAATGGCACGATCTCGACGGTGGCCGATTTATAGGAACCGGGAGCATCGATATCACCCGCGATCCCGACGAAGGCTGGGCCAACTGGGGGACTTATCGGGTGATGATCCATGACAAAGATACCGTCGGATTCTATATCTCCCCGGGGAAACACGGCCGCATACAAAGGGAAAAATACATCAACTCGGGAAAGCCGTGTAAGATCGCCATGTCATTCGGGCATGACCCGCTCACATTTCTGGCAGGAAGCATTGAGGTTCCATACGGGATGCCCGAGTACGAATTTATCGGCGGTGTAAGGGGAGAACCCTGCGAGCTGGTGGAAGGAGAGTACTCCGGCCTGCCGATTCCGGCCACTGCTGAGATTGTGGTTGAAGGGGACGTGATCTTTGATCAGGTGAAAGTGGAAGGGCCGTTTGGCGAGTGGACGGGCTATTATGGTAGCGCCGAGCGGCCGGAGCCCTTCGTAAAGGTCCGTCGTCTGTATCATCGGAACGATCCGATTATTTTGGGCTCGCCTCCGGGCAGACCCCCGGCGGAGCTTGGCTGGTATCGATCTTACCTGCGCTCAGCGTTGGTCTGGGACGAGTTGGAAAAAGCCGGCGTGCCGGATGTAAAAGGCGTCTGGCTTACAGTCTCCGGAGGAAGCCGGCTTGTGCTGGTCGTTTCTATCAAACAGCGCTACCCTGGGCATGCGCGGCAGGCGGCGCTCGTGGCTTCGCAGTGCCACGCCGGAGCTTACCTTGGACGCTACGTCATCGTCGTCGACGATGACATCGATCCGAGCAACACCGACGATATGATTTGGGCCATGGCAAGCCGCTCGGATCCGGAGGCGGACATCGAGATCATTCGCCGCTGCTGGAGCGGTCCTCTGGACCCGGTGATTCACCCGAGCAAGAAAGGCTTCAATTCCCGCGCGATTATCGACGCCTGCCGGCCGTATGAATGGATGAAGGACTTTCCACCCGTTGCCGAGTCCAGCAAAGAGGTGCTGGATGCCACGGCGAAAAAATGGGGAAAAATGCTTTTCAGCAGTAACGGCAAGGGCTAACCCTCTCGGACCGGCTCGTGAGTAGCCGGTCCCGCCCGCGCCGTCCGTTGTGTTTTTCGTTAATGACCGGCGGGGACGTCAAAGACCGCTGTGACGTTTTTGCCTTTTCTTGAAAGCTCGAGCTTGACCTGGGCAGGCTTTTTGAGGTTGCGAAGGAAGGTCTCCAATTCGCCGGCTTTGTGAACTGCCCTATCGTTCGCCTTAACGATAATATCGCCTCTCTGGACGCCGCTGGCGGCGGCCGGGCTCTTAGCTTCGACATCCGCCACCAGAACGCCGCCCTTGACCTGAAGGTCGAATAAGCTTGCCAGTTCGGGAGTTAAATCCTGCAGATGGATGCCAAGAATCTTCCTGGTGTCCTCCCTGCCTTTTTCAAGCGATGGGATTTGCACCGCCTTGGAGACAACTTGAGACGAAGCATAGATCGGCGCTTTCATTCTCAGGGCGACGGCTATCGCGTCGCTTGGTCTGGAATCAATCTGATATTCCTGGCCTTTGAGTTTCAGGGAAAGGGTCGCGTAATAGACGTTGTTTTTTAGATCGGTAATTGTGATCCGCTGCAACACGGCTCCCACTCCCTGAAAAATATTGCGAATGAGATCATGAGTATTGGGGCGCGGGGGCGCGATACTTTCCAGCTCGATGGCAATAGACGTCGCTTCCTCATTGCCAATCCAGATGGGAACGATCTTTTTCTCTTTAACGCTTTCGAGAATCACCACGGCAGTCGGGGTCCGTGTGGAATGGTCCAGCATGACCCTTTTCACTTTGACTTCAACTACGGTATTCTCTTGAGACCCGATCGGAGGGGCAAAGAACACGGCGCAAATTACCGCCAAAATCATGAACCGTTTTCCCACGATTGCCTCCGTTTTTGAAAATCTCGGCTTGTAACCATCGCCGCGCGATACATTCAGTTATCTACTAAAATTGAATCTTGTCAACAGCGGCAGCACCTTGACCCGCTCTCGACTGACAGACTATTGTTGAACAACCTCCGAATCGCGCCGCGGGAATATCGTCAAGAAAGAACGAAAGGAAATCTCTTGGTTCGCAAGAAAATTATTTTGCTCCCCGAAAGTTGGGCGAGCCGGATCGCGGCGGGAGAGGTGGTCGAGCGGCCGGCATCTGTGGTCAAGGAGTTGGTGGAAAACGCCCTCGATGCCGGGGCTTCGGAGATATCCGTGCAGGTAGAGGGGAGCGGAAGCTCGTTGATTCGAGTGAGCGACAACGGAGAGGGGATTGCTTCTTCTGATATTTCGCTGGCTTTCGAGAGACATTCCACGAGCAAACTGCAAAACGAAGCCGACCTTTTTCGGGTTTCGACGCTGGGTTTTCGCGGCGAGGCGCTTCCCAGTATTGCTTCGGTTTCGCGCCTTGAGATCGTGTCCAGGGCTCGCGAGGAGCAAGCCGGCTGCCGGTTAAGAATCGAGGGAGGGAAAACAGGAGAGCCAATTCCGGCGGGCTGCCCTTCCGGCACGACCGTTGAGGTTCGTGATCTGTTTTTCAATACGCCCGCCCGCAGGAAGTTTCTTAAAACCCCGGCCACCGAGCTCAGCCATGTCTGCGATGTCATCAATCGAATGGCTCTGGCCCGCCCGGACGTGCATTTCCGAATCGGTCATGGGGGAAGAATCCTCTCCGAGTACGTCGCCGTAAGGGCGGCTCGCGAGCGTCTTGAGCAAATCCTGGGGCAGGAGATTGCCGGGACGATGGTCGATTTCTCCAAGAGCCTCGGAAAAATGCGGCTGTCCGGATTTCTGAGCACGGCGCCCGCTTCTTTCTCGAACGGCCGTCACCTGTTGACGTTTGTTAACGGCCGCTTCGTGCGAGATCGGGTACTTACCCATGCTATTCTCCAGGGCTACGACACTTTGCTGATGAAGGGACGCTATCCGGCAGTCGTGCTTTATCTCGATTTGCCTTTCGAGGAAGTGGATGTGAACGTTCATCCGGCAAAGCATGAGGTTCGCTTCAGACATCAGAGTGAAATCCATCAGGCGGTTGCGGAAACCCTCAGGGAAGCCCTTAAAGGTGAAGCCAGAGAGCCAATGCGAAAGCCAGAGCGCGCGCAAGAACCGGCTTGGACAGGGGTTCGCGAGCCTGCTCTCCCTTATACCGCATCACTTGCGAATACGGGCTCTCCCATGCCACTCCTGGACCGTCCAAACCTCGAAGGCCATGAAACGGAAATCCGGAGAGGATTCTTCTCCTCCCTGGAAATTTTGGGCCAACTGCTCGGCTGCTATCTCGTCTGTGCTTCTTCTCGCGGAATGACGCTGATTGATCAGCATGCGGCGCATGAGCGCATCGCCTTTGAGAAGATGAGAAGCGGCGTCGAGGCCGGGCAAATGCAGCGGCAGAGTCTCTTGGTCCCTCAGGTCTTGCAACTCGGGCTCGCTGAGGCCGCTCTCCTCGAAGAGAGAATAGGTTTGCTCGACCGGCTCGGCTTTACAGTCGAGTCCTTCGGTCCGAACAGTTTCGCGATCACCGCAGTCCCGGCCCTTCTTCCGTCCGGCGATTTCCGAGAGGCCATTCGCGCCATGATGACGGAGCTAGCTGACGTTGGAGCTTCGGGTGAGGTTCTGGAAGATCTTGAGGAACGTTTGATGACCATCGCCTGCCATAGCGTGATTCGCGCCGGTCGAAAACTCGAGAAGGACGAAATCCAGGCCTTGTTATCGGCTTTGGATCAGATCGATTTTGCGACTCAATGCCCTCACGGCCGTCCGGTGATGTTTGAATTTACCCGCGAAGCTCTGGAGAGGATGTTCAGGCGAACCTGAATCGAGTCGTTGGCTTGGGCAGCTGCTCTCCCTTAAGGCTTTCCATTTTATGAAACCCAAACTCGTCGTCATTCTTGGTCCGACTGCTGTTGGGAAAAGCGACGTTGCGATCGAATTGGCCCTGAAAGTAGACGCGGAAATCATTAACGCGGACTCCCAGCAGGTGTACCGCTTTATGAACGTTGGGACAGGTAAGCCGGATCCGAAACAGCGGCGACAGGTGCCGCACCACTTGATTGACATCATTAACCCCGATCAGGAGTTCAACGCGGCATTATTTCGGGAAAAATCTCTTGAGTGCGTTCAAGAGATCCGGTCGCGTGGAAAAAACGTCGTTGTTTGCGGGGGAACGGGCCTATACATCAGAGCTTTAACCCATGGGCTTTTTGTCGGTCCCGGCAGGAAGATCGAAGTCCGGGAGCGGCTGGAGCAAGAGCTCGAAAGGAGAGGCCTGAGCGCTCTCTTCACCAGGTTGAAGAATATCGACCCTGAAGCCGCCCGGCGCATTCACCCCAACGATCGCCAGCGCATCATACGTTCCTTGGAAGTTTTTGAGACTACGGGAAAGAGAATGAGTGAATGGCAGGCCGAGCACGGCTTCAGGGAGAATGCTTTTCGAGTGCTGAAAATAGGCCTTAATCGCGACCGTGCAGATTTATATACCCGCATTAATGAACGCTGTGAACAAATGGTGGACCGCGGGTTGCTGCAGGAAGTAAAAAGTCTTCTGGAGCGAGGTTACGGGCCCGATCTGAACTCTCTGCGAAGCGTTGGCTACCGCCATATGGTGCTCTATTTGACCGGCGAGAAGAGTTGGGACGAAGCGCTGCCGCTGATGAAAAGAGACACCCGGCGGCTTGCGAAGCGCCAGCTTACGTGGTTTCGCGCTGATAGAGACATTCTTTGGTTCCACCCGGACGAAAACAGGGCGGCGATCGTCAAAGGCGCAAGCGACTTCTTGTTAATGGGTTAAGCCTCACGTGCCCCGATGAGCCGGAACAATTTCTCGGCAGAACGCCTCCGTGCCAACATGAACTCCCAGACCCGGGTCCGCTGCCCTTGGGTTGATCTAGGCAAACCAGACTATATCGAATACCATGATACGGAATGGGGTGTTCCGATCTACGATGATCGGACCATCTTTGAATTCCTCACCCTGGAATCCGCCCAGGCCGGCTTGAGTTGGTATGCTGTCCTGAGAAAGCGGGACAATTATCGAAAGGCTTTCGCGAACTTCGTTCCGGAGAAGATTGCCGGATTCGGTGAGCGGCATGTGAGAGCGCTGCTCCGAAATCCCGGGATTATCCGAAACCGGCAAAAGATCGAGGCTGCTATCAACAATGCCAGGAAATTTTTGGAGGTCCAGAATGAATTCGGCAGTTTCGCTGATTACATCTGGCGTTTTGTGGGCGGCAAACCAATCGTGCACAAAATCAAAACGAAAAAAGATTATCCCGTCAGCAGTCCGGAGTCGGACGCCCTGTGCAAAGACCTGCGGCAGCGTGGCTTCAAATTCGTGGGATCGATAGTCTGCTATGCTCATATGCAGGCGACGGGAATGGTAAACGACCACCTCGTCAACTGCTTTCGCCGGCGGGAGATTATCGATACGTACTCCAAAGATTGAAATATCCGCTTGGGCCGATCCGTCATTTCTCACCAATCAAAAACGGGCTACAATCCTGATCTATGCCGGCAGTTTGGTTAGCGCCTTGGTCACCAGTTGATCCGGCTCAAGGGGGCTGCCCGTTCGGAATTGCAGCGAGAAGTTGGGCCGCGTCATCCACTTTATGGAAAGTCGGTCTCAGCGATCGGACGGCGCTTCGACCGGGACGACTATCTCTACAAGCTGCTTGATGGTTCCGGCCGGGTGGCGGTGGTGCATCTTACATGGCACGGGGAAACGGAACGTGATCCGATAGGGCCCGCGACAGAAATCTTCGAGAGCTTCGATGAGTGGGTGGAGAAGGGAATGGAAACCGATAACGCGGAGTGGAGCGCCGGCTGATACGGAGAGTCCTTGAGAGCGACGGCGTTGAATTTAAACGAACCAAGAGCTGCAGTCCGATACGTACGCAATCCAGCAATCCGGATGGGGATGTGTTTCTTTTCAACGGCTAAAACGCGCAGACTTGCCGCGTGAAATCTCATATGTGGAGACACTGTGCATAAAAAGGGCAAAATAAATTGGCCAGTCAAAGCCAAGCGCGGCGAATTGCCGTTGATGATCGAGGCCAAATCTGCCGGTGATTTCACCAACACCAACAAACGGAGAAAAGAAGAAGCGGCGAAAGTTGGTCAGCTGCGAAGAAACCACGGCAAGAACATCCGTTATATCCTTTTCCTGTGTGGGTACTTCGATAGTGGTTACCTTGGCTACGAAGCCGCTGAAGGTATCGATTGGGTCTGGGAACATCGAATGGACGATCTGATAAAGTTCGGGTTATGAAATGATCGGTCCTGAACAATTTGAAAAGTCTCGCCTCGATCTTCAAGCGCGGTTTGATGCAGGTAAAACACAAGCTGAAAGAAACCGCCTTGGCCAGTTTGCGACGCCCTCGCAGCTGGCTTCAGAAATTATTGCATACGCTCTTTCACTGCTGTCGTCGCGCCCGCAGATCCGCTTCTTAGAACCGGGCTTTGGAACCGGACCTTTCTATTCGGCTCTTCTTCGGCAGGTTACGGCGTCACGCATCGAAATTGCTGTAGGGTATGAGATCGACCCCTACTACGCTGATCCAGCACAAGGGCTTTGGAGGGGGACTGGCTTACGACTGCATATGGAGGATTTCACGAAGGCTGAGCCCCCAAAGAGCGAGGCCGCGAGATATGACCTCATAGCGTGCAATCCGCCTTATGTGCGCCACCACCACTTGAGCCAGACACAGAAGCGCGAGCTTCAGGCCGCTCTGGCTCGATACCTCAATTTCGAGATGAACGGGTTGAGCGGCTTATACACTTATTTCTTGGTTTTTTCTCAAGCATGGATGGCCAGAGCTGGAATAGGGGCATGGCTTATTCCTAGCGAATTCATGGATGTGAACTACGGCCGCAAGGTGAAAGAGTTCCTGCTAAAGAAGGTAACACTCCATCGAATTCACCGCTTTGATCCGAAGGAGGTTCAGTTCGGGGATGCCTTGGTGTCTTCGGCAGTCGTTTTCTTTAGGAACTGTTCACCGCCTCGCACGCATAAAGTGGAGTTTACATTCGGTGGCACACTGAACAACCCGAAAGTTTCGGAGTCAGTAGGAGTGGATGACTTAAAGCAGATCGCAAAGTGGACGAGTGTGCCTGAGGTTGTCGCCCGGCCCGTCCGTCAGCGCGATGGCGTTACACTAGGCGATCTTTTTACTATTAAGCGTGGATTAGCGACGGGTTGTAAATCTTTTTTCGTCCTCACCCCGGTGCAGGTGCAGCAATTAAGCCTTCCTAAGAAGTTCTTAGAGCCGATCCTCCCAAGTCCAAGAGAAGTTGGCACCGATGAGATTCTGGCGGATAAAGATGGCGAGCCGCAGATAGCGAGCCGCCGCTACTTGCTCTCGTGTAATCTGCCTGAGAGTGAGGTGAAATCAAGGTATCGAGCTCTGTGGAAATACCTTGAGAGTGGCATCGAAAAGGGACTGCATGAGCGTTATCTTTGTCGGCACCGGCAGCCATGGTATTCCCAAGAGAACCGGCCACCTGCGCCGTTTCTGTGTACCTACATGGGAAGACCAACTCGGCGGAGTGAATCCCCGTTCCGCTTTATCCTCAATTACTCGAAGGCCACCGCTGCGAACGTCTATCTGGTGCTGTATCCGAAGCCGATTCTGGCAGCCTGCCTGAATGATGACCCGGAACTCCAGCGGGCTGTTTGGAAGGCCTTGTCATCCATTACGGCTGAAATGCTCATGGGAGAGGGAAGGATGTACGGCGGTGGGCTCCACAAACTGGAGCCGAATGAACTGGCGAATGTAGCCGCTGACGTTATTCTGAAGGTACTTCCAGGCGCAAAACAGGTGAGGAGGTCGAAGCAGCTAGATCTCTTTGCAATATGACGCTCGCCAACCTTTCCGTAGGTAGAGAATAGAGGGTTGCCTTTCCTCTAACCAATTCATCTTACATATGAAACTGCACATTGCTGGAATTGAACATTTCGATCCGCTATGCAAGGGTAGACTTCAAGCCTGGCTTCAAGAGCTGCACAAAAAGTATTCTTGCTCACCCGATTTCGTCGCGGTTGAGTGGGACCAACACATTTTTAAGCAGGTGCTGCCGCTGGACAACGTGATCGCATCTATCGAAGACTCTCTAGATCCGAGGAACCACGAATTGGCGTTTCAACTCTTCCAGATTCCAACGCTGGGTTTTGCATACTCCGCGTCAACGCAGCGCAAGCAGCAAAAGTTCATGGGGATCCGGAAGGGGCTCTTTGGATAACGGGAGTGAAGCTGCTTTATGCTTTTCTACATCCCTCTGTGGTGTAAAAGTAATTTTTCCTTTCTCGAAGGCGCGAGTCATCCGGACGAGCTTGTAGAGGAGGCCCATCGTCTCGGCTTCCGCGCGATCGCCATCACCGATCGTGACGGTGTTTATGGGATCGTACGCTCTCACGTCAAAGCGCGGGAAATTGGCATTCGCCTGATTATCGGCGCCGAAATTACTCTCGACGATAAATCCACGATTGTTCTTCTGGCTCAGGATCGGAGCGGCTATGCCAATCTCTGCCGGCTCATCACGGCCGGGCGGATACGCTGTTCGAAAGGGGAGAGCGCGGTTACGTGGGATGAAGTCTGCCGGCACGCGAGCGGTCTCATCGCGCTCTGGGGCGGCGATCAAAGCCTGCTGGTGGGAGGACGTGATCCTGAGGTCGCGGCGGGAAAGCTCTGTGACGCCTTCGGTGACAGGCTCTATGCGATGCTGGCGCGCCACAAACTCGCTGAAGAGGTAGAGCAAGAGGCGCGTCTGCGGGAGCGGGCACAAAGATATGGCCTCACAATCGTCGCTGCGACGGAAGTCCTCTACCACGCGGCCAGCCGTCGCCCGCTTCAAGACGTCCTCACCGCGATCCGCCACGGCGTGCCTGTTTCTTCCGCCGGTCGCAGGCTCAAGCCGAACGCAGAGCATGATCTCAAACCTCCCCATGCCTTGACTTCTCTTTTTTCCGATGACCCATCGGCGGTCATGAGAACTCAAGAGGTAACCGAGCGCTGCGCGTTTTCTCTTTCTGAGATTCGTTATCGCTATCCTTCTGAGCGCCTGCCGGACGGGAGAACTTCCTGTCAGTGGTTGCGTCAGCTTACTTTTGAGGGGGCTCGCCGGCGATATAATAGAGAGCCTCCCTCTGAGGTTGTGGAGCAGCTTGAGAAGGAGTTGCAGCTCATCGAGGAGCTGGACTATCCCGGCTACTTTCTCACGATGTGGGAGATCGTGGAATTCTGCCGCGAGCGCGGAATTCTCTGTCAGGGACGCGGCTCAGCGGCCAATTCCGCCGTCTGCTATTGCCTCGGAATCACGGCTATTGATCCGGTAAGAATGGGGCTTCTTTTCGAGCGCTTTATTTCCCGCGAGCGCGCCGAGCCGCCGGACATCGATTTAGACATCCAGCATGACCGGCGTGAAGAGGCTATCCAGCATGTCTATGAGAGATACGGTCGCGATCGGGCCGCCATGGTGGCTAATGTGGTCCATTACCGCGCTCGCTCCGCCGTCCGGGATGTGGGAAAGGCCCTGGGTTTCGCGGAGACGGCTCTGGACCGCCTCGCCAAATTCCTCTCTTCTTATGAGAGTCCTCTCCCCGACACCCTGCGCCAGGTGGGGTTCGACCCGGACGCGCCGGCGCACCAGCATCTTCATCGCCTTGTCAACGAGATTCTTGATTTCCCGCGCCACCTCTCGATTCATCCCGGCGGATTTCTTCTCGGCCAGGACGACGTACATGACATTGTTCCGATCGAGAACGCCACGATGGCAGGGCGCACCGTAGTCCAGTGGGATAAAGAGGATCTCGAGGACCTGGGACTTTTTAAGGTGGATCTCCTTGGGCTGGGCGGTCTCACCCAGCTCGACCATGCTTTCCGTCTTCTCAAGGAGCACCGCGGAAAAGATCTCTCTATGGCGACGATCCCGCCGGACGATCCCGGAACCTTCGAGATGATCCGCCGGGCCGATACGGTGGGTGTTTTCCAGATCGAGAGCCGGGCGCAGATGGCCATGCTGCCGCGGCTCAAGCCGAATAATTTCTACGATCTCGTGATCGAGATCAGCATCGTTCGCCCCGGTCCGATCACCGGAGGCATGGTCCATCCCTATCTCCGCCGTCGCAACGGCAAAGAAACCGTGGACTACCCGCACCCGAGCCTGGTCCCGGTTCTGGAGAAAACATTGGGCGTGCCGCTTTTTCAGGAGCAGGTGATGCGCCTGGCAGTGATCGCCGCCGATTACACGCCGGGTGAGGCGGACCAGCTCCGGCGCGATATGGCGGCGTGGCATCGGAGCGGGCGGATGGAACGTCACCGTGAGCGGCTCCTTTCGCGGATGCAGGCCAAGGGAATCACTCCCGAATTTGCCGAGCGCGTGTTTGAACAGATTCGTGGTTTCGGGGAGTACGGCTTCCCCGAGAGTCACGCGGCGAGCTTCGCTCTGATTGCTTACGCCACGGCATGGCTGAAATGCCACTATCCCGCCGAATTTACCTGTGCTCTACTCAATGCCCAGCCCATGGGTTTCTACGCTCCCGCAACGATCGTTGATGATGCGAGGCGCCATGGAGTCGTCGTCCGGCCCATAGACGCGCGGAAAAGCCTCTGGGATTGCGCGCTCGAGTCATGCCCCCAGAGCGGAGCCAGTTTCGCCGTGCGCATGGGGCTGAGATATGTGAAAGGGCTTGGAATTGACGACCGCGAGCGTATCGAAGAAGCGCGGCGCGTGTCGCCTTTTGTCTCGCTTCCAGACTTTGTTCGCCGGACGGCCTTAGAAGAAGACGCGTTAAGCGCTCTGGCGGAGGCTGGAGTCTTCGAATGCTTCGGATATGAGCGGCGCCCGGCTTTATGGGAGGTGCGACAGCTTGCCCGCACACGGAGGGAAGGTCTTCCGCTTCAATCCCTCAAGCCGCTTCCGTCCTTCAATCCGTTGACCGCATTGGAAGAGCTCACCTGGGATTATCGCGGCACCCACCACAGCACGCGGGGACATCCACTTGAGCCATTACGGCCGCAACTTTTGGCGCAGGGTCTTCCGGATGCTCGTGCTGTCGCGTGCATGCGCGACGGCGAGCGAATTCACTACGCCGGCCTGGTAATCTGCCGTCAAAGGCCGGGGACTGCCGGAGGCGTAGTCTTCATGACCCTGGAGGACGAGAGCGGGTTTGTAAACCTTGTCGTTTGGGAGCGCGTTCTTGAACGATATGCGGTTCTTGCCAAAACAGCTAACTTTCTTGGAGTGACCGGTAAAATCCAGGCTGAGGAAGGATTGGTTCACCTGGTCGCCGAGAGACTTTGGAAACCTAAACTCGATGTGTTCGGCCCGCGCAGCCGTGATTTTCGCTGAGCAGGAACTCGCCGCGCCGAAGGCACTTCAATAGCGGTGAATCATCCAGGCCGCTGGTTTCGACCGTGTGTCAAGCATTGGCAAAGCGCTGCCCCATTGGCTCTTATCCAGGGGAGGCGGCTCGGCGGATTAAGTCTAGAGCCTGGACGCGAGCACAATTTCGTAGGTCGTGGCTGCGGCGGACGTGCGGGTCTCGACACCGAGCTTCTGGTAGATATGTTCCAGGTGTTTTTGCACGGTGCGTGGGCTCATATCAAGGATGGTTCCGATTTCAGCGTTGGTCTTGCCCTGAGCTATCCAAATCAACACCTCAGCCTCTCGTCGCGAGAGACCAAGAGACTCAAAGATACCGGGCCGAAAGGCGGTCTGGTTTTCTTTCCAAAATGAGAAGATCATCGTCCGAACCGGGGACCAGTCGGACCAGCAGTTGTTTACCTTGACGCTCCGTGACCAGGGGCGTGAGTAGCGCGGGGAAATCATCTTTGTTGTCGAGAAGAGTTCTCTGATGCCTGACGGCATGAGAAGCGCGTCTAAGGTCGACAGGCGCACGCTCTATCGCAATGGCAGCTTTGTTAATTGACGAAAGGCGGCGCCCGAAGAGTGCAAACAACTCAGTTTGCTGCGTGATGGGGGCACCGGCATATACGCCAAAACACGTATTGACGGTAGCCGGAACTCGTTATATCTGTGGGCCGTCAAAAGAGGCTGAGCTTCAAAACTGCTCTATCTCAGGGATTCACGAAGGCGGCAGCGTCGGGCTCGGTCTCGATTAGCGCCCACGGCTGTAGCATGCTTTAGTGTCTCAATAGGATGAAAGCCCAGGCGAGAAAAAGAAGCCATATGAAGAAAGCCGATTCAAGGTTATTGTCTCGCCTGCGTACGTGCCTCGGGATGCGCCTCATTGATGAGCCGCGCATACGCTGAATCGCGTATTGACGTGTGGGGATCTATACCGGCGCGCAAAAGCCTGAGCGAAAGGGGACTCAATTATATGAAGGCGATTGTTGTGTTTTTATTTGTCACAATCGCATCAATGTTTGCTTTGCCCTATGCTTTGCATGCGCAGCATGCCGAGGCGCCGGTTTATAAAGAAGGGGATTCCTGGGTTTTTCGCGTAAAAGGTAGCGGCGAGTTTGATGGTGAAAATCAGATCGCTTTCAAAAACGGTCAATTCGAAAGTTCCAGTGCCGGTTTCCTAGGCACAGCAGTTCTAGTAACAGTAAACCTAAATGATCCTGAGAGAAAGTGGTTTGATTTTCCTCTTGCCTCTGGAAAAAAATGGAGCTTTCGCTATTCGCATAGAAATCGTGCAGGCAAGCTTGAGTGGCGTGATTCGACGGCGGAAGTCATAGGACCGACACCTCAACCGCTCGAAACGGCGGCCGGAAAAGTTAGCGCTATTGAGATCCGAAGAGCAGACCAGGGTAGAGCACGATTCGTTCTTACCTATTTCTATAGTCCTGATACTAAAAGCGTGGTCAAGCTTGTGGCAGATGTAGACTCACCGGGAGGTAAAGATCACGTCGAATTGGAACTTATCAAATATTCCGTGCAATAAAACTAGCCTGAACGCCAGATCTCCTCCTGGCTTACTTTGGCCATGTCTTGCCCTTAGCACCGCACAACTCGTCTGGAGTGACGGGGCGGTGTTTACAACTGCAGTCCCTTCAGAGTCGCGTAAATCCGCCGCTGGCTTTGACCTCTTCTTCGATTTGCTTCCACACGACGTTTTCCAGTTCCAGGAAGCGCTTGTCCGATTTGATCTCCATGTTCCGCGGCCGCTCGATTGCGACGGTGAACTCAGACTTAACCTGGCCGGGACGATGGCTGAAAACGATTATCCGATCGGACAGCAGGATTGCCTCAGAAATCATATGGGTGACGAAGAGGACGGTTTTTCTTTTTTGCGACCAGATGCGCAAGAGCTCCAGTTGCATGAAGCTGCGCGTTTGAGCATCCAGGGCTGCGAACGGTTCATCCATCAACAGAATTCGAGGCTCCACGGCCAATGCCCGCGCGAGATTCACTCTCTGCTGCATGCCTCCCGAAAGCTCGTGGGGATAATGGTCTTCGAATCCCGAAAGACCGACGAGTTCGAGGTACGCTCGCGCTATTTTTTCCGCTTCCTTGGCATCTTTGGCTCGACCCTCCAGGCCGAGGAGAACGTTTTTCAAGCTCGTGCGCCAGGGGAGCAACGAGGCGCCCTGGAAAACAAATCCCATATGAAGCTCCTTATCGAGCCTTGTTTGATCCTTGCCGTCTAAAAAGATCTGGCCGGAGGAGGGCGCGATGAGCCCATTGATGACCCGAAGCAGAGTCGTCTTGCCGCAGCCGCTCGGACCCACGATGCTCACGAACTCTCCCTCTCGAATCGAGAGATCAATGCTGCTGAAGATCCGGAACGGCTCGTTTCCGCGTGTGCGAATCTCCTTGCTCAGGTTTTTTAACTCCAATACAGGCCCTGCCATAAATCTATTGTTGCGCTCCCTTTTTCCACGGGCTGCTCCAGACCTCGATCATTCTAACAATCTCGAAGCCAACGATCCCCAGAAAAGCGAAGACAGCGACGCCGACAAAGAGAATAGGAATATTCAGGGTTTGGCCCGCGAAAAAAATCAGATAACCCAACCCTTCGCCGGCTCCAAACCACTCGGCGATAGCGACGCCCGTGAGACCCCGCCCGACCGCCAAACGCAACCCGGCCAGGATGAAGGGAACAGAAGCAGGCAGGAGAATTTTGACAAAAAGAGCGCCCCGGCGCAGCCGAAAGGAGCGCGCAAGGTCCACGTATTCCCGATTGACCGTCCGCATGCCGTAAAAAGAATTGATGAGAATCGGAAAAACACAGCCAAGAAAAACCACCGTAATTTTCGACAGGGCGCCAATGCCAAACCAGAGCAGCAACACTGGCGCGAAAGCAATTCTTGGAGTGGTATAAAGCGTCGTCATCCAGGGACTCATGTAATCTCTGATGGCGGGGCTGAGCGCCATCAAAAAACCTATCGGGACCCCGACGGCGGTCGCCAGGATGAAACCGTGAAAGAAAATCCCAGAGCTCGCAAAGAGATGAGGGTACAGCTCGCCGGTTCCAAAAAGCATCTCATATGCTTTCTCGATGACGACTACCGGCGAGACTAAGAAGGTCGTGTCCGCGATGATGACGGTGGCGAGATAATGCCATGACGCGAGACCGGCCAGAATAGAGACCAGCCTATGAATTACTGAAGCATAGCTCTGATAGAAGTGGAACATTGAATCCAGTACCGCCCATCTACCAGTCCGCCGTCTCTCGCCAGGGAGCGACCTTCTTCTCGAATTTTCTGATCAGGGTAAAGCTTGTCAGTCCCATGGCGGCAAGGAGCACAACCGTGGTGAACAGCTTGGGGGAGTCCCATGTTTCCGAGGCTTCGCGCAGCAGAAATCCGAGACCGGCATTTGCCGCCATAAGTTCAGCGACAATGACCCCGAGCAACGCCCGGCCAACCCCGAGTCGCATTCCGGTGACGATGTACGGCAAAGCCCCGGGCAGGCGGATTTTCCGGGTTGTTTCCCAGCGGCTCAGCCGGAGGGAACTGGCGAGCTCAAGCCAGGTCGCGTCGATCCCCTTGATGCCCGCCGCCGTGTTTAACATGATGGCTACCGCGGTGATTTTGAATACGACTATAATTTTGGAAAACATTCCAATGCCGAACCAGACAATGATAAGGGGGACAAAAGCAATGACCGGAATGGAATACAGGGTTGCAATCCAGGGATCCATGATTTCATCAAACCATCGGTAGCGTCCCATGAGATATCCGAGAGGGATTCCGATGGCGCAGGCGGCTGCAAAGCCGTAGACAAATTCCAAGAGCGTAGCCAGAAGATGCCGGTTCAACGATCCACTGAGAGTCAGATTCCACATGGACCGGAGGATGCTCGAAGGAGGCGGAATCAAGAGTTCGTTCTCGAGAAAAACGCGCGTGCAGATCTCCCAAACAATCAGGCCGACAAGAATAGATAGGGAGCCGCGAACCAGTTCCGTCCTGGCCCGCGTCGACCCTTCGGAAGCGCTCCCGTCAGAGACAAGCCTTCCGTCTGCAGCTTCAGCCTGAGGCTCATGTGCTTCCGGCTGAGACGGAAGTCTGCCTTCGGGGCCACCCTCGGCGGTCCCGGTTGGTTTTTTCATGGATGCTACTCGGTTCATGAACAACTACGGCGGGCAGCGGATCTGTCCTGTCGAAGCATGGAAAACATTTTTTCCGCGATGCTAACGAAAAAGCTCCGGGTCCTCTCCCTTGTCTTTGAAGAGGTGGATCTTGGGGAACAGGGAAACACGGCCGGGTCTACCCTGCACGATGAAGTCAACCGGGATAAAGCCGCGGATTAGCGGAACGGGCAGTTGGACTCCCGCAAAAGGACTTCTTTCGTCGGCCCCGAATCCAACCCGATCTCCCCAAAGCCCTACTGGAAGGGCTCCGGTGACATCGACCCGGTTCGGAGAGACGCTTCCCTGGATCGGTGGAAGCTTGAACTTACTGCCAGGATTTTTCTCGTCGTCAGTCAACAGCTGGTGACCCGGAGTGCTCTGGCTTCCCGAATACCCTCCGGTGGCCTCCTGCACCAGCGTAAGGTCGGTATCATCCGAGTCGGCCACCCTGAGGCTCTTCGCGCTTTTCACGACAGCAGGGGGTAAATCTTTGATTCCTCCAAGGGTCCCGCTCGAGCGCGTGTGAACGTCTCCCAGTGCCACCTCGTAATTCTTCTGCCTCAAAGCTATCTGCAAACGCTCCGTCGTCTCTTTCTCGATCGGATAGACCTGGCTTTGCACTCCCCAGGCACTCTGAAAATGGAGCCGGATCTCTCTGTCGTCGACCAGATTGACACCGCGATCGGCGAGTTCCATATTGCTCAAATTGCCATCGAAAAGGGTCGCCTTGAGGCGCAGCCCGTTGGGTCCATACAGTTCGGGATTTTCCATCAGGAAACGCTTGCTCAGCCGCAGCCCCTGATTCTTGGATTTCATAAGCGCTGCCAGTTGCCGTGTAGCCATTTTAACGGCCTGGCTATCGGGGTACTGCTCGAGAATGAGCCGCAGGTAAGCTTCTTTAGCGTTTCTGTCGTTGCTTTGCTCGGCCCTTTGAAACAGGGCCGAGGCGGCCCTGTCCTTTAGCTCGGTAATCTTGTTCTCGGAGTTCTTGCCCGACAACTCGAGATAAGAGATGGCCCGGTCATACATCCCGGCCTGTTCATAGGCATTGGCCAAAACAGTGTAGACCTCGGTTGCCCCTTCCGATTGCGGGTGGCTGCGAATATAATCCACTGCTTTGTCGATAACGGGCTGATAAGAGATGGGATTAGAGGTGAGCACTTCAACCAGATGGGCGCCCATCATCATTGTATTAGCTGCTGCCACTGAGGCGGCCCCGACGGCGCCTCCCGCGACAAGGGGAGCCGTGGCATAAAGAAGATTCTTTTTTAGGAAATCCTTCCCCAGAAGCACATATTTGACGGTTTCCAGGCGGTGCCGGCTGCGCGCGTCCTGAAAGGAGGCCAGAAGATTGTATTCCGGGCTGGACAGGAGAAGCTGCGCCCTTTGTTGGTCCTTGAGTGAATGCGACGAGGACGCTAGCTGCTGCAAGATCTTCTTGGCTTCGTCGTGCCGGCCCTCGGACTCGAGCGCCGCTGCCAAAGCATCTCTGGCTGCATTTGCCAATGGTGTGCCGCGAGCTCCTTCTTCCAATTCGGCGGCCGCTGCTTTGATCTGGGCCGTGTCTCCCAAGGCAAGCGCGTAAAGCAGCTCTCCTGTGTTCCGTTCGGCCGGCAAATCGGAGCCGTTATCTGGAAGTTTTGCCGCCGAAAGTCCTTTTTGCCTTTCTTCTTCCCTCAGCGATATTCTGCTTTTCACCTCTTCCACGCCCCGCTCCAGCGCAGGAGATGGCTCGATAGAGGAGGCGATTTCATAATGGAACAGCGCCCGGTCCAGATCGCCCGAATCTGCCGCTTCTTTGGCCTTCTCGATCTGTTTTCTAGCGAGAGCCTTTTTTTTCTTATCCAGCAGGGCGTCGGCCTGCATTCGAACTTCTCGGTTCTGCGGGTCATCGGGATATCTTTTGAGATGTTCGAGCAAATGGGCCAGGGCTCGCCTCTCTTCCGTCGGCATGTCCGCGCTGATCAGAGCCACGATTTGGGCCATTGTCGTATCGATAGCCGCAGCAGTATAGGATCCCGAGAGGATGCTCACCAGGTCAACAGAGCTCAGGAACCGGTTCAATACTCCGCCCCATTTGTTTGCAGAACTGGCTTTCAGCAGATCTTGAGCCTGAGTGAGGTCGTCGTTGCGCAGTCTGGACTCGATGAGGGGCTTCTGGCGAGGCGAGGCGGTTGCAAGCCCCTTCGCTTGCGCCGCAAGGTAGCCGCTGCGGTCGCGAATGGTGTTGTGGTAAAAATCGACGACATCTTCGGATAAACCCGTGGACGAGTTGCGCTCTTTCTTTAGCTCCGCGTCTTTAGCCGCGAAGAAGCGAAGATGGTCCGCCATAGCGTCGTCGTTCCCGGTCAACGCATCAATGAGCAACTGCCGGACCCGTTTATCCACTTCGTCAGGAAAATACCGGGGAGCCGGCGCGGGCTTTTCAAACGGATCGTAATCGGGCAAGGGATTGAGGATTCGTTCGGGGAGCGAACCCTGCTCCTGCGCGAAAAGGCTCGGATATTCTGTGCGCCAATCCGCCGGGACGGAAAAAATCGACCAAAGCAGGAGCAAACCCGCCATTTTCCGGGTCATCGGCTCAATCTCCTCATTCGTTCGGCAAATCCACGCAATGCTTCTAGTTTTCCCTGAGCCTCAATCTTTTCCAGGATGCCGTCCACCTGCGCTACTTCCGTATAAAATCTTAAAGCTCCCTTTGCAAGCGTCTCGAATGCGTCAGGATTGAAGCTGAGTCCCTCGGGGTCGTTCTGGGCTGCGTATTCCTTAGCAAGCAGCATATAGAAATCCGCAAAATCCAGAAGGTGGCGGTAGACATTCTTACTCTGACGGTGCTTTGTGATCAGTTGCGTATAAGCCAGAATAACCATTTCATTGCCGCCCCTTATCCGAAAACGGTTGACTTCCACAAAAGTTACTTTCGCCCGATCGAGCCGCTCCTCTTCAATGCGGGCGAGAGCCTCATAGGGAGTTTCCTGATATTTCCGAACCAACTCGTTCCAGGCTTCCACTTTTTCGTCCAGCGCCCGGGTATATTCGACGGGGTCCTCAGACGGCAAAGCTTTCTGCAGGATCATCTGAAAAGAATCGATGGCTTCCATACGCCGCGCCGCCTCGACTCCGAGGCGACCATTGGACTCGGCAACCTTGCGGTAATGGGCTGCCGCCTGATCGTATTCTCGTAGCCTCTCATAGGCCGTAGCTTTGCTGAACTGAATAAGATCAGACAGCTGTCCGGGGTTTTTCCGCTCATAGTCCTCGAGGCGCACCAGTGTGGCTTTCATAATATTCGTTCCGGTCACATCTTTGGGGATGGGAAAACGGTAGAGGTCGACCCGGGAGAGCCTTTGAAAGTCCTTCAGAATGTCGAGCAAGTCTGCCGCCGGCGCGTATTGAGGCTCACGGCTTATTTTTGAAGAGCTGCAGCCGGCGCTGAGGAGTGTTCCCAGCGCCAGGAATAAGATGAGAAAGATGGCCATTGGAGCTTTAAGCGCTCTGGTACAGCTTCTGTTTTTGTTGGAGTCTCTACCCGATGGAGAAATGTAAACGGTAAATGGCAAACGTGAAGATAATTTTAGTCTTGCATTTTTCAGTGTCTATTTTGTTTTCTGTTCAATAAGGCTCGGATCGTTCTTCGGATATAGGTTTCTGCGATCTGCTTTTTGTACCACGTCGACCCGCGACCGTCCGCGACGGATTCAATCCTCGACAGACAGGCATGAACGAATGTCTCGGTGGCGCCGGAAGTGAGTTCTTTTCCTTGGAGAGTCTCCGCCTCTGTGCTAAATGTAAGCGGAACGGAGGTCAGAGAACCCACAGTGAGTCTCATCTCCCGGCAGTATCCCTCCTCCTGGCTCAGCAGACCGGCTACCCCGACCAGGGGCCGGTCGATCCCGGAATCGCCGGAGAGACGCAGATAGGCGGTACGGCTCTTTGGGCGTAGCGGGGGCACCAAGACATCCGTAACGATCTCATCGTTCTGCAGTGCCGTCGTGTAGATGTCCCGGTGAAAGCCCTCGATCGGAATGAGCCTTTCACCGCGGATGCTCCGGGCCTTGACCTTCGCCCCAAGGACAGTCAGGAGAGGCGCGGGATCCGAGTGATTATCCGCGTGGCATAGATCGCCTACGACGGTCCCCAAGTTGCGCACGCGCAGGTTGCCAACCTGGCCCAGACCCACGGCGAGCGCCGGATAGTGTTCTTTGATTGTCGCCGAACTCTCCACCTGGCGATGTGTCACGAGGGCCCCGATACGCAGGCCATGCTCTTCGTCGAATTGAATCTGGTCCAAGGCCGGGATTTTCTTAAGACTGATCAGATGCTCAGGAAAAAAGAGCCGGTGGCGGACGAGAACCATGACAGCGACGCCGCCGGCGATGATGCGCGCCGCACCACCGGAGTCGGCCATCAAGCGGCAGGCTTCATCCACCGAAGGAGGAAAGTCTATCTTCGTCATGTTTAGTGATAACTCTATTCTAAAAACACTTCGGCCGGTGAGCGAGGCGGCACCGGTTTGACCTGAACACTGAGATCTTCTTTTACCCTGTTTTGAAAAGAGAGTAAAACAAGACTAGCTCTTTTTTGCCTGCCGCCGCAAAGTCATGCGGGGTTCCTTTGGGGATGTGACAGAGCATGCCCGGTTCGAGGGATAATTTCCTCTTGTTGATGCGCAAACGCCCGCGTCCTTTGAGCACGTGACAGAGCACGTCTTTGTCCCGATGGGTGATCTGCTTTGAGTCCGGATTCCTTCTCGGGGTGAATGAGATCAGACCAATGCTGACATTTTTGTTTTCAACACAGCTCTTGTAGCGAATCTCGGGGGTGATCTTCTCGAGTCCTTTTAAAATCTCCGGAATTCTCAGCAAGAAGATCTTCGTTCTCTTCTTGACTCTCGGCTCTTGGGTGGTCACTCTTTTATGGCGTTAAAAATTTCGGCGATCGCGTCCTCCACCCGGTCATTGGGCACCCGGCAGGAGCCGACGACCCTGTGTCCCCCTCCGCCGAATCTTTCCAGCAGCGCGCCGACATTTACGTTGGAAGTCGTGTTGAAGATGTTGTAGCCGACCGAGATCGCGGTCGTGTTGGGCCGTTGATCATCGTCGGCAATCTTCAGAGAGATATTCCCCGCGGGGAAAAGGGTGTAAAGAAGAAACCGGTTCCCTTCGGGAATGTCCTTAATGCCGCGAAGATCGACAAAAATAACGTTGCCCTTCAAGATCGCCCGGCTGAGAAGAATTTCCTTGAGCTTCTCCTGGGCGTCGACGATCTCTTGGCACCGTCGCTGGACTTCGGATTCTGCCAGGATCTTTTCTAGAGGAGCATCACGGAGAAGAGGAATGAGCTTTACCCAGTAAGGCTCGTCCTGCAATCTTTTCCCGTCAAGCGTCATGGAAATCAAGACATAGCCCCCTGGGTGAAGGACATCGTCGGGGGTAAGCCGGCCCGCATCGATCTTATCTGTTTCCTCTAGAAGAACTCTCATCCGCTCTGACTTCAGCGAAGTAAGTTTTTCCCGCCGGTTGCTTTTTCCCGGCGTGCCAGTTTCGGCTTCTGCCGTCGTGTAATACTCGTAAACGACACGGGCCGCGCTGGGCGCCAGGCGGAAACCGCCTTTCCCGGGGACAACCGAGGGCGGCGTGCCGGGAGCGGGAAATCCGATGTGGCGCAGCCAGCAGTCGGAATTCGTGATGTGGTGGTCAAACCAGAGGCTGCAGTTGGGGTGGTAGGGAAGATTGGCGATAACGTCTCCGTGTCGAATCTCGACGACGCCGTCCTGCATGAATTTCGGCTCAACAAAAAGATAGGATTCGATCTCCTCCATAGCGGTCAGCAATGCGCCGCAGACCAATCCATCAAAATCGGCGCGTGTGACGAGCCTCATGCGATTACCTGTTCAACGGGATTCAGGGGCAGCCCGAAGGCGGAGGCAACGCCGGCGTGAGTCACCATACTCTGATAGGTATTAAGCCCGCGCGCCAACGCGCTGTTTTGCTGGAGAGCGCGGGGGAATCCTTTATCGGCAATTTCCAATCCATAGGACAAGGTGGCGTTGGTGAGAGCATAAGTGGAAGTGTAGGGAACGATGGCCGGCATGTTGGCCACGCAGTAATGGACAACCTCCTCTTCGACGTAAATGGGGTGGCGATGAGTGGTCGTCCGGGACGTCTCAGCGCACCCTCCCTGATCAATGCAGATGTCCACGATGGCGGCGCCGGGTTTCATCAGCCTGACGAGCGATCGCGGCAAGAGTTTGGGCGCCTTAGCGCCCGGGATCAGGACGGCGCCGATAACGAGATCGGCATCCACCGCTTCCTCTTCCACGTTAGCGCGGTTGGACATTAACGTGGTGACGTAGCCGCCCAAAATATCATGGACATACCGGAGTTTTGCCGGGTTAATATCCAGTATGCTGACATAGGCGCCCATGCCTGCCGCGACCTGACACGCGCTGGATCCGGAGATTCCAGCCCCCAGAATCGCGACCTTTCCGGGGCGAACGCCGGAGGCCCCCCCGAGCAGGATGCCGCGCCCGCCGTTTTCCGCCTGAAGACACCAGGCTCCAACCTGAAGCGACAGACGGCCGGCAATTTCGCTCATCGGCGTCAACAGGGGAAGAGAGCCATCGTCGAGCTGGATTGTTTCATAGCCGATGGAAATGACGCGTTTCTCGAGGAGGACGCGAGTGAGCTCTTCGCTCGCCGCGAGGTGGAGATAGGTAAACAGAAGGAGCCCAGGGCGGAGGTACGAATATTCCGACGGGAGCGGCTCTTTGACTTTCATAATGAGGTCGGCCTCCTCCCACGCTTCAGCGGCCGAGTCGACCAGAATGGCGCCACAGGCCTCGTAAGAACGATCGAGAAGACCGCTGCCTCCGCCGGCTCCTTTCTCGACCAAGACTTTATGTCCATGAGATACGAAAGCCGAAACTCCCGGCGGTGTAACAGCAACCCGATTTTCCTCTTCTTTGATCTCTTTTGGGACGCCAACGATCATGGTTTATGACTAATGTAAGCGAGAGTTGCTGTCAAGAAAGCCGCAGCTTCCCCGCGAATAGCAAGATAGCGCCATCGAGCGCTTCACATCGATCCGGGATATTTCCATGCCCCCCAGGCAAGAAAGACCCAGCCGAGAAGAAAAGCCACACCACCGATGGGTGTAATGGCTCCCAGCCATCGAAGGCCAGTCACGCTGAGCAGATAAAGAGTGCCGGAGAAAATCAACGTACCCGCCAGGAATAACCAACCGGCCGCCACGATGCCCGCTCCTGGCCACCGGCTTGCGGCCCAGCCAACCAACAACAAGGCAACGGCATGGTACATCTGGTAACGCACGCCGGTCTCGAAGACGTTCACCATTTCAGACGAGAGCCGCCCCTTTAGACCGTGCGCCGCAAAGGCGCCGAGGCCGACAGCCACAAAAGCCGAAACGGACCCGGCGACAAAGAAAAACCGCTCCACGAATCTATTGTAACTCTTTGCCTGCATGTTTGGAATCACGAGAGTGTTTTTCCTGACCTCGAATAATTTAGCCAAGGTCTGGCACAACAAGATAACACGTCCTGAGCGGGTAGACGTCAATAAAGGTGACGTGCACAGCGGGGCACGAAGAATTGGCGACAGCCAAGCACGAAATTTGCCAAAAAGGGAAAAAAACTTTGGGGGTTCAAACTGTAGTAAGATTTCTGATCCATACAGAATTGTGAAGGAAAATCCCTCCAAATCCAGTCGAGAACGTCACTCAGCGAATCAAAAAAAGGAAACAATCGGTCCAGTTCTATCGCATGGCACGGCCCTTGCGGGACCGAGTTTTAAAGCGACATTATTTATAAGGGGGCGACAATGAAACTAATAGATGTCATCCTGCGGTTTAGCAGAGTCGCGATTATCGGTTTTCTCTTTGTGTTAATCATTTCTCTGACTGCGAGCGAGCGAAAAGCTCTGTCAGCCGTTGAAGGTTCTGCTGAGAGCCACTTTAAACTGCTTGACGGGTACTCGCTGATTCCGGGCAGTGCGGTTCTCGTCGAAGGGGGCTATATCGTAGCGCTGTTTCAAAACGCGGAGGCCGGTCTTTATGCCCTCGTTACTTTTGCTGCGGCCTGCGATTCGCAACGGTGCACTATCGAAGACCTCGTTGCTTACACCCTGTTTAGCGAGACGCAAACCGCTATCCGGCTGGCGCAGGCTTGATTCAGGGATGCTAACTTGAATGGCATAGGGAAGGGGTATGTTATGTCAACGAAACTATTCGCGATCAAGGTTATGGATTGTGATCAAACCGACTGGAGATTTGTTTTTGCCAGGAACAAGGACGATGCTGCATCGAAAGCGGTGAGCGAAAATCCTGGAATAGTTCCCGTTACCGTGTATGAACCGGTCGTGCTGGGCGAAGAAACAGCGGTGATTCCTAGACTTTCTAGCGTCACGGGGACGGACTAGTAATGGATTCTTGCCCGAATAGCGACGCGGGGGAAGGGAGATCTCCTGGGGGCCAAGGCTCGGCAGAGCAATTGAAAAAGAGGATCCAATGAGAAAAGTCGTGTCAGGAATTATGATGGCGGTGTCGTTGAGCTCCCTGGCGGGTTGCGTAATCTACGACCCGGGTCCTTACCCCTACTATGGGCCTCCTCCCCGCGTCTATTATAATCCTTATGCTTACGGCTATTACTATCCACACCATTATTCGTACTATGGTTACGGTTATTACGGTGACGACACGGGTTACAGTGATTACAGGTCCGAAGATTAGACAACGTGCGATGCCATCGCATTCTTCCTCCAACCAAAAATCTCCCGCGACGCGGCGACTCGAAAGACGCCTCGTTACTAAGACTCCGGCCCGCTGTTGACATCAGAACGGTCAACGGCTGAACCTCGATTGAATCGAGAATCCATGCTATTTTTCTCTCAGTTCCTGCGCGGTAGGAGGTCCCTGTCAGTCTCCCGAAGCAAGACGACTCTGAGTCAGTGGCTCAACCTGCTGAGGCTAGACCACTCTCGACGAAGACCGGCCGGATCCGATTCGTTGCCGGAATAGGTCTAATGGCTCTCAGCTTTTTGGTTTACCCTACCTATTCTATCATCATCCTGTTTCCGCCGTTTCCGGCGCCGATGACAATCGGTATAATAGTTGCCGCTTCCATCGTTAGCTGGTTTGTTTTTGCGGCCGGGGTGTTTCTTGCCGGCTGGGAAGGGTACGAATGGCTCAAACGTCTGTGGAAGCGGAAAGCGGCGGAGAGCGGAGATGAGCAGGAACACCGCTGAGGCGGCGGTCCACCCGTTTCTTCGCTGCGTACGTGATCAGTTGATTTAAATCCCGGAAGCCGGCGAGATGGCCCGAACATTTTCCTCGAGATTCCGCGTTCGGTATGACGAACTGGATTCCTTCGGGCATCTCAACAATGCCGTTTGCGCCAGGTACATGCAGGAGGCTGCGATTCAAGCGTCGGCGGAGGCCGGCCATTCTCTTCGCTGGCACGATGAACGCAATCGCGCCTGGGTTATCCGCCGGCTGCAGATCCGGTATCATCTTCAGGTGCTTTACGGCGAGGAGCTTCAGGTTACGACCTGGATTTCCGAGTGTGAAGAATCCTCCTGTTCTCGCGAATACGAAGTCATTCGCGCCCGGGACGGGGCGCGCGTGGCGCGCGGCCGGGCCCAATGGATCTATCTGGATTCAATGAGCGGCCGCCCGGCGCGGCTGCCGGAGGAATTCAAAAATGTCTTCGCCCCGACTGGGGAGGCCGACGATCTGGGGATTCGCGCCTATAACTCGCGCAGGATCAACACGAGCTACCGTTATCGCAGCGCCCGTCGCGTCCATGGGTACGAGCTCGATCCCCTGCGGCGAGTCCACCATGCGGTCTATCTCAACTGGATCGAGCAGGCCTACTATGACGCCATCCGATCTGCGGGTCATCCGCTGGAAGAATTGCGTGCCGGTGATTGGATGATTTTTCAGGGTGGACACGATATCGAGTACTTACAGCCGGCGCGCGACAATAACAACATTGAGATCGTGAGTTGGATCTGCGAAATGGGCAAGGTGCGCGGCGCCTGGACCCATGAGGTATATGACGCCCGAAACAATAGTCTGCTGGCACGCGATTATTCTCTCGGAGTGTTTGTGAATTCGGTGGGCAAACCCACCGCAGCTTCCCGAACTCTCATCGAAGACATTTTGCGCGGTCCGGAGGTGAGCTCATAGCAATGGCTATTTATCAGCCGGCGGTTATCCTTCGATGGGTTGACGGCGCAGACTGCATGGTGGAAGAATCGCTTTGCTTGGCAGGCGTGCTTTGCGGAGGAGCGGATGGCGCTAATCTTAAGCGAAATCGTAGGTAGAAATTCGGGCAAGGCGTTTGTCGTTGCCCGGGGGCAAACGCTGCGAGTTGCCGGAAAGAGCATCGTTGATTTTGTCGCTTTCAACCTGCACAATTTGAAGGAGAGATTCGATCAAGCCAGGACCAAGACCAATCAGGCCAAGGTGTTTATCAGCGTGGGCGATCAGCTTGTCTCCAAGCTCAATAACCCCATGCTGACCATCGTCGCGGATACGTTTCATGAAGGCAGACACGACTTGCAGAAGGGGATGTGCAGCCGAAAGAGGTTTGAGCTTGTTGCTCAGGGAAAGGCGAAGAGAGAATTCGCCGAAGGGGTTGATATCAACCCTAAAGCTCCTGAGGATATCCCGGATCACGGGTGTTGGGAGAATCTTTCCGAGGCGCTGAAATCTTGGGACATTGAGCCTGAAGACATCCCCAGTCCCTTCAATATCTTTCAGACCATGCGCATTGATCCGGATTCAGGCCGCATGTTCGACACCATGATTCGCCCGAAAGAGGAAGCCTACGTTGATTTTCGCGCGGAGATGGACTGTCTGGTCGCTGCCAGTGCCTGCCCCGAGTCAGGAAGGGGACAGGCAATCCGTGTCGAGATCTTTGACGAAACGTAAGGTTCGCTCAAATCGAACCTTTCAGAAACCGTTCTTTTTTAGTTTTGTCGGGACCGAATTTGTTTTTCATCCTGGTTATCGCCTCAACAAATCTTGCGTGTGCCAGAGAGAAGTTCTTTTTGTCCCGATGTATTAATGCGATTTCGGACTTTCCGAACAAGTGGCTGACGTCGCTCATTTTGAGGCGCGCCTCATTCCGTCCAGCCATACAGGTGTCATGGACCAAGCCGACTCCGAGACCGAGATTTACGTACTCCTTGATCGCAAAACAACTCCCCGCCTCAATAACTGTCTTTATCTCCAGGCCGTTATTGAAAAACACCTGGTTCACCGCGTGCCGAGTGGCCGATTGAGACGTCAGCAGAATAAGCTCATAGGATGCAAGGTCCGGTAGAGATAATCGTCTCCGCAGTGAGGCCGGATGACCACACGGATAAATCGCGACCAACCCGGATCGAAACAGAGGGATTGTCTTTACAGTTTTTGGCAAACTTCCGTATCGGCCGATGCCGATGTCAGTCTGGTTTCGCATCACAAGCCCGAGAACGTCGGGAGAAGGCCTGGCCAGGAGGCTCAATCGGACCAAGGGATTATCCTTGACGAAAGCTGCAATCGCAGGCGCAAGGAAAAACGTCATGTCGGTGCCAAGCGCAACGGAGATGCTTCCGGCGCATATCCCTTTCTTTTCATGGAGCAGCGAGAGACTGTTATCGAGATCCTCCAAAATGCGCTGAACCTGCTCCAAAAACACTCTTCCATCTTCGGTCAAGGTAAGTTTATTCGGCCCGTGCTCGAATAATTTCACTGCCGCATCGGCTTCCAACTGCTTTAGACGAATGGATGCCGCCGCGGGAGTCAGGTTCAATTGGCTCGCAGCCTGTCTCAGGCTGCCCTTCTGGGCTATCAAGCAAAAAGTTCTGAGATGATTCAGGTCCAGATATCCTCCGATTGAGCTTAAAGAACATTTAACCTGGGTTTATATTAGTTCAAGTCTTGACGGCGGGCAATTGCATCCGATACGGTACGCTCCGGAGCGTGGTATCCATTGGCTGAGCGCGTATGAAGATTGCCGTTTGCGTTAAAGCGGTGCCGGGTAGGCTTGATCCCAAGGCTGTGGCTGCGAATAAGGGCTCCTTCGCCGTAACAAGCGGCAAGGCTCTTATTAACGAGTCGGATGAGTCTGCCGTTGAGGAGGCTCTTGCGTTGAAAAAGACGGCCGGCGGCCAGGTTGTGGCCGTCTCCGTGGGTGGCTCTGGGGCGCAGGACGTTTTGTGCAAAGTCTCCGCAAAGGGTGTGGACCGGACCATAAGAGTGGACGCGACTTTCCTTAATCCGGCGCGTACGGCGCTCATCTTGGCTTCAGTCATCCAAAGGGAAGGCTGCGAACTCATATTGGCGGGGGTCGAATCGCTTGACGTGATGAATTCATGTGTCGCCGGCATGGTTGCCGGGCTTCTGAGAGTGCCGTTTTGCTTCGCAGTCACCGGCCTCGAAATGGCCGGAAAAGGCCGCATCCTCGTTACCAAGGAAGTCGGAGGAGGGACACGCAAGAAACTGGACGTGCCTTTGCCGGCAGTCCTGGCGATTCAGCCTGGGATTCGCCCCCTTTCGTATCCTCCAGCCGCGTTGGTGATTATGGCGAAAAGGAGACCGGCCAATATCATAAAGCTCGCGGATCTTGGAATAGAGGACGAGCTTCGAAAGAGACCGGAGTGGGCGATTGACACGGTCTATGTGGAGGAAAAGAGGGGAGCGGCGGCGGTGACGATGCTTGAGGGATCTGTGCGAGATGCCGCCCGGCGGATACTTTCGTTGACCAAAGACAAACTCGCCGGCGCGTGAGCCTGATCGGTTGGCAATCTATATGAATGCATCCAACGTCCTAGCTGTGATGGAAACCAGAGGTGGCCTGAATCCGCTGAATCGTTTGCTCGTGAGTCAGGGCCGTATTCTGGCCGGGTCGTTCGGAGGAGAATTGATTGCTCTGGTTTACGGAACAGATCTCGACGGCGTCATCGAGGAATTGCAGAAGCAATGTATCGACGTCCTCGCTGTGGTTCGTCATCCTTCTTTGGTCTATCCAGAGGCCGGCCAAATGGTCAAAGCCATCCAAAAAGTCCACAGCGACTTCCCGTTGCGAACAGTCTTGCTGGGCCACGACCATCTGGGGATCGAAACGGGGTGCTTGTTGTCAGCGCTCTGGTCTTCCAGTTTCACCGGAAATTGTCTCGCTGCCGGGATCAGCCCGGAAGGGGATCTCTTTTGCATCCGGCCGATGTTCAGTGGAACCGTCAACGCGAAGCTTAAGATCGTCGGGCAACGCCCGTATATTTTGACATTTCAGCCGACTATCGAGAAGTCCCCACCCCAGGATTCTCGCGGCTGCAGGCTGCTTGCTTACGACTTCGACAACTCGGACCTGGAAGGGTACCCATCGGCTAACACGGTGGAAATTCTTGGAGCTGAGACTGACAGCAGCGAGATCTCGAAAGCTAGAATTGTTCTTGCTGTGGGGCGGGGAATCGGCACAGCCGAAAATCTACCGTCGATATTCGATATCGCTGAATCCCTAGGAGCCTCGGTTGCTTGTTCAAGACCGCTTGTTGATCTTGGTTGGCTCCCGTCGAAACATCTCGTAGGCATTTCCGGGGCGACCATTTCGCCAAAGGTCTACGTTGCGCTCGGAATTTCCGGCGCTGCTCAACATTTGGCCGGCATGATGAGCTCTGAACTTGTCATCGCAGTCAATAGAGACCCGCAGGCGCCGATTTTTAACTATGCTCATTACGGCTTAGTTGCCGATGTGCATGAAGTGCTGCCGGTCTTAAGAGACGAAATAGAGAACATGATCCAGACGCAGTAAAAATTAAAAAAGGAGGAATTCTTATGAAAAGACTCATGCATGATATTCTCGAACTTCCACAGCGATCGGAGAAGCCTAGAAAGAAAGGGCTTACGATGGTTTTGGACCGGGCATGGATTGCAGCCGGTTCCGAGCTGGTCGCCGCATATAAGGACTACATCGATCTCGCAAAATCTACGGCACAGTGTCTATGGGTCGACGAGGCAATTATCCGGAGGAACATCAAGACCTATAGAGACCTAGGCGTCGACGTGCAAATAGGCGGCATTCCGTACGAGATCGCCGTTCTTCAGGGAAAGCAAAAACAGTACATGGAGAGGGCCAAGGAGTTAGGAACGAACGTTGTGGAAGTGGAAAGTCACGCCGCCGGGCTCTCGCTGGAGCAGATGAAAGCGGAGGTCAGGAGGCTAAAGGAGGAAGGATTCGGCGTCGTAGGCGAGGTGGGCGCCAAGTGGGTGGATTACGATGAGACCCGACCTGACAGGAACTCCGTCTATATCGATAAGGTCGTGAACCAGATGAAGGAGCTGCTGGAAGCAGGGGCCGACCATGTTTACTGGGAAGGAATGGTCGTGCGCGCCCTTTTGGGCAACCGGTTGGAAAACAAACCGGGCCAGGAACAATTCCTCAAGGTCGTTGATTCGGTGGGGGCAGATCGCATTATCTTCGAAATGTGGAGCGCCAGGGGCAATCCGAACAGCCCGCTTTGGGCCTGGCTTGTCACTCACCTGGGCCCCGACGTTAACCTGGCCAATATTCCGGTTCAGGATATCGCGCAACTCGAGTCGATCCGAAGGGGCTGCAGTTTCGATCCGGGGCATCCTTTCTTGCGCTGGTTAAAGCATGAAAAGCCAACTCGCAACTGGTGGGAGGTTCCGTCGCCGGATTACACGGTCGACCTCCCTGGTTAAAGAGAGCGCGGCGATAAACAAAACTGATCTGGCTATTTATCGATTTATCAATATTCCTGAAGGAGAAAACCTAGATGAGCAAGACCCTGACTCATGAGTACCTTGGAATTTCCGTATCCGAGCGCTCCCGCAAGCCGCGCTCCCGCGGGATCACGATGGTCATCGATTCGGGTGAGTCCTGGCAGTTTGAACAGGGAATACTCGATGCGTGGGCGGAATATATTGATGTCGTCAAGCTTACGATCCGGCATCTGCTGCAGCCGGTAGACGTTCTAAAGAAGAAAATCGAGACTTTCAGGAGCTACAATATCGACGCGCAACCGGGAGGCATCATCATCGAGGTGGCGAGGTTTCAGCACCACGGCGCGGAATTTCTCGGTAAATTGAAGGATCTGGGCTTCACGCAGGTGGAAATCTCAGCTTCAACGACCGAGCGGCGGGGAATGGACGAGGAAGTCGCTTTCACAAAGACAGCCAAGAATCTCGGTTTTAAAGTCATTGGAGAAATCGGAAAGAAGGTTTTTGAGGGAGATTCTACCCGGGTCGATGCCGTCACTTTAAACGTGAAAGAATGCGTCAATCAGAGCAAACAGCTCCTGGATGCCGGCGCCGACAGAGTTTATTTCGAAGGTCATGTGCTCAGGAGAGTGCTCGGAGACTCTGCGAGCGACATTTTAAAAAAGCAGTCAACGGGCACCAAGCAGTTTTCGGAAGTGGTTAACGCCATAGGCCAGGATCGGTTCGTCTTCGAGTGTTCGGCTATGGTGCCGCGCAAGACGCGCCGGGCAATGCATTTTTGGTACATTTACCAGTTCGGACCTGATGTCAACATCGGCAACGCGAGGATCGAAGAGATCTCCACGCTCGAGTCCATACGCCGAGGCATGTATCCGGTCTTTGGATTCGGCCCTGCCGGCGATCACCCCTGGATCACCTCGACGGCCTCGCATGACGGCCACGCCTCGGAGGGCTGGTGGCGGGAGTTCCCGTTGAAGGATGAAGTGGATCCGCTATCCGGGTAAACCTGAATCAACGGGTTAGAACGTAGTATTTTGTACGGCCGGCAACAGCTATATGCGTGCACACTATTCTGGTGACAAAGGGTCGTTCGCGAAACTTCTAAGAGTAGTGTCTGTTATCTTGATCTCGGGCCTGGTTTTGATTGGCTCCGGTGAACTCTTTGGCGGTGAAGCGCCCTACTATAAGGGCAAGACACTGGTTCTTGTTAACAACTTCTCTGCTGGCGGTTCCTCGGATGTGTGGAGCCGGCTCATGGCCAGGCACATCGGGAGGTTTATCCCGGGAAACCCGACAGTCATCGTGCAAAATATGCCTGGGGCAGGCGGTCTGCTTGCGTATCAGTGGCTTGGGAAGGCGGCAAAGGGAGATGGTCTTACAATCGCGACCTTTGGCGGCGGATTAGCTCGCGGACAGGCGGTTGGGGAATTCCCCAAAGGCGCGCGGGACCTCCGTGAAATGGGGATCATAGCCGGAGTCCAAGACACGGACGTTACTTTTGCCCGTAAGGCTGTCTTTCCAAGCGGCTACAAGAGTTTTTTGACCCCTGCAACCCGACCGGTTGTTATCGGCAATTTAGCTGGAGAGGAAGATAGTTATGTCCGGGATGCGGCCATCATGGCCATGTTCGGTCTCAGGCGCGGACGGGATGCGGATTTCATTCAGGTGGCGGGTTTTCCCGGCGGTAACGATGCATACCTTGCCATGGGGCGGGGTGAGATAGATGTTTATGTAACAAGGGTTGCCGGGTATAGAAGAACTCCGTTACAAGAGGTCCGCGCGGGGAATTGGGTTCCGTTATGGCAAGGTGGAATTGTAACCGGAGCTGGTGATATTGTTCGCGACCAGGGAGTCAGGGATGTTCCTGCTTTCGATGAGGTCTTTAAGGAGCTGACTCGGAAACCTCCTGCCGCACAATATTGGGAATATATTTTGTGGCTGACGCGAGGAAAAGGGGCGACACGTTTCGTGTTAGCTCCTCCCGGCACGCCAAAGGAACTGATCTCCTTGCTTACAACAGCTTGCGCCCAGATGCTGAAGGATCCCAAATATCTGTTTGAGCAGGAAAAGATCTTTGGGACCGCAGAAGAGGTTATGTACCTCGGGGAAGAGGCCCGCCGTCGCATTGAGCGAATCCTGGACAAGCCGGCTGCAGTTGACCAGGTGATAAAGGAGCTGACTTTCCGAAGATAGATTTCCAAAAAAAAGAGTGGCGAAAGGAGTCAGTAATGGGAAAGTTTCTTCACGATGTTTTAGACCTCCCTCAGAGATCGGAGAAACCCAGAAAAGCGGGGCTCACGATACTTATCGTTCCTCCTTCTCTGGAGGGGGTTCCGGGCCCAATAAGGGTCTATCGGGACTACATTGACAAGGTCAAATTTACCGTCCAGTGCCTGTGGGTCGACGAAGAGATTATGGCCAAGAACATACGCGGATATCGGGATCTGGGCATCGATGTACAGATCGGCGGAGTCCCTTATGAGTTGGCTATAGTGCAGGGCAGGCAAAAAGAGTTTCTGGAAAAGGCGCGATCACTCGGCGTCAATGTCATCGAGGTGGAGAGTCATGCGGTGGGACTTTCGCTAAAACAAATGAGAGAAGAGGTGCAGAGGCTCAAGGAGGTCGGATTCCAGGTCGTGGGTGAGGTTGGAGCGAAATGGGTCGAGGCCGATGACACGCGTGAGGTGCAGGACCGGGTCGTGGTCGATAAAGTCGTGCGCAAAATGCAGGGTCTCCTCGATGGGGGAGCTGACTACGTTTACTGGGAAGGCATGGTGGTCAGGGAGTTGATCGGAAACCAGCTTGAAAACAAGGCCGGGCAAAAGCAGCTTGTGGAAGTCGCCCAGGCTGTGGGGCCTGAAAAAATTCTGTTCGAAGTTTGGGACGCGCGCTCAGGCGGAGATAGTCAGATCTGGGCCTGGCTCATTGGCCAGTTCGGGCCTGACGTCAACATCGGCAATGTCTCCGTTACCGAGGTTGCCCGGCTCGAATGCGCGCGGCGGGGATGTATCTATGATCCGGGCCATCCGTATCTGCGCTGGTACAGCCAGGGGAAACCAACGCAACAATGGTGGAAGATGCCATTTCCGGACTACAGGGTTGACATTCAACGGCCGCCGGTGTGGCGCTCATAGGAAGAAGGAGGATGGCGAGAAGGAGGCTTTCATTGGGAGATCGTCTGCGGCCGCAGTTCGCTTCAGTGCTCGCAGGCCTGCTTCTGATAGTGGCGCCGGTTAACGGCGCCGAAGAGGCTCCTTACAAAGGAAAGACTCTCGTTCTTCTCAACAATTTCTCTCCCGGAGGGTCCTCCGATGTGTGGGCACGGCTCATCGCGAGGCACATCGGGACATTTATACCGGGTTCCCCAAATGTCATTGTGCAGAATATGCCGGGAGCGGTAGGCATGGCTGCTTATCAATGGCTTGGCAGAGTAGCGAAGCCGGACGGCTTGACGATCGGGGCTTTTGGCGGCGCGTTGGCTGCAAAACAGGCGACGGGAGGTTTTCCCAAAGGGGCGCTCGATCTCCGGGAACTGGAGATTATTGCGAGCGTTCAGGATACGGATGTTTTTTTTGCGCGAAAGGCGGTCTTTCCCCGGAGCTACAAAAGCTTTCTGTCGCCGGTAAAGCTGCCCATCGTGATTGCAAACCTGGGTGGCCGTATCGACGACAGCTACATCCGGGACGCTTCTATCATGGCGCTATTTGGGTTGAGGCGAGGCCGGGATGCTGATTTCATACAGGTGGCTGGATTTCCCGGCGGCAATGATGCTTATCTCGCTATGGGCCGGGGCGAGGTCGATTTGTATGTCACTCGAGTCGCTGGGTACCGGCAGACACCGCTTCAGGAAGTCAAAGCAGGCAACTGGGTTCCTCTGTGGCAGGGTGGGATTCTCGATAGCAAGGGCCCGTTTGCTCGAGATCCTGGCGTCAGAGAGATTCCGACGTTTGTGGAGGCATTCGAGGCGCTGACTGGAAGATCTCCCTCCGGACCGTATTGGGAATACGTCAAGTGGCAAGCAACGTCGCGCAGCGCAACCCGCTTCGTGGCAGCGCCTCCCGGCCTGCCGAAACGAATCGGGTTAGTGCTCACCACGGCTTGGGCTCAGATGCTGAAGGATCCCAAGTACCTCGCCGAACAGAAGAAAGTGTTTGGTACAGAGGAAGACATAACATATCTTGGCGAAGAAGCCCGGCGCCGGATTGAGCAAATACTCGAAAAGCCCGCCATAGTTGACAAGGTGATGAAGGAGTTCAGGAAATAGCATTTCAAACTCACTTCATGAAGATAGAGCGTATCTGAGATCGAAGGAGGCGAGGTGACGCGGTTCATGAGAATACAAGAGAAACAGACAGGGTTGTATAAGCTTTCCCGGCCGGTGCTTTTGCGGATGGGATTTCTTGCCTTGTTGCTACTGATGGGAAGTCCTCTTCATAGCGCTGAAGAGCCTTATTATAAAGGGAAGAGTCTCGTTCTGCTCAACAACTACTCGCCTGGCGGTTCCTCGGATGTGTGGGCGCGTTTGATGGCCAGACACATCGGCAGGTTTATTCCGGGCTCGCCGGCTGTGATTGTTCAGAATATGCCGGGAGCTAACGGTCTTATTGCTTATCAATGGCTTGGCAAAGTGGCGAAGCCCGATGGAATGACGATCGGCGCGTTCGGCGGAGGTTTGGCTACGAGCCAGGCGACAGGGGAGTTCCCCAAAGAAGCGCGCGACATTCGTGAAATGGAGATCATTGCCGGAATTCAGGATACCGATGTTTTTTTTGCAAGAAAGGCAGTCTTCCCCCTGGGTTACAAAAGTTTCTTGAAACCTACGAAACGCCCGGTTGTGATTGCGAATTTAAAACCGGATGACAGCTATGTAAGAGACGCTGCGACGATGGCGTTATTCAATCTGAAAAGAGGTCGAGATGCCGATTTTATCCAGGTGGCTGGTTATCCCGGCGGCAATGATGCCTATCTTGCGATGGGTCGCGGCGAGGCCGATTTATACGTCACTCGGGTTGCCGGCTACAGGCAGACGCCACTCCAAGAAATCCAGGCGGGCAATTGGGTTCCGCTCTGGCAGGGCGGAATCATCACAGGGACCGGACAGGTTTTTCGAGACCCAGGAGTCAAAGAACTGCTGTCCTTCGTAGAAGCCTATGAGGCACTGACCGGAAAGTTACCCTCGGGCCCATATTGGGAGTACATCAAGTGGCGCACGATTTCCAAGGGTGCCACGCGGTTTGTCATAGCGCCTCCGGGTACTGCAAAGGGAGTAATATCTTTACTGACCACGGCCTGGGCTCAGATGCTAAAGGATTCAAAATACCTGGCCGAGCAGAAAAAAGTGTTTGGGAGCGAGGAAGACATCATGTTTCTTGGGGAAGAGGCTCGCCGGCGGATCGAGCAAATATTGAACAAGCCGGCGACAGTGGACAAGGTGATGAAGGAATTCGTCAAGTAGCCTTGAAGATTTGGGAGGGCCAACGGACAGGATCATCGCTGGGTCTCTTAATGGTAACGAGGCGAGGTTTTGCGAATAGGCGGAGCCAAGAAAGGAGTAACAGGATGGAGTGGGACCGAGAAACAGACGTTATCGTGGTCGGTTACGGCGGGGCAGGGGGAATGGCTGCAATTGCGGCGCACGACGCCGGCGCGTCCGTCTTGATTCTGGAAAAAATGTCGCAGGAGGGAGGAACGACCCGAACCTCGGGCGGACGAATGCGTATCGTTCTGGATCCCGAGAGAGCGGTCGATTTCTATAATAAGATTTGTGAGGGAACGACGCCGCGTGATCTCTTACAGACGTACGTTTACGAAGGTCTCAAGGTGCCGGAATGGATCCGGGCATTGGGAGGCGAAGTGGAGGAGTCCGTTGACGGCCCGCACCATTATCCGCTGCATCTCGAGCCTGACATTGCGGGCGCGGATTCCATCAGCCCCAATAGGCATCGTGTCAAGGGCCCCTTCGGCAGCAAAGAAAAGTCAGGTGGAGGCGGGGCCAATCTCATAACTCTGCTGGTGAAGAATGTCACGCAGCGAAAGATCGAGGTTTTGCTCGACACCCCGGCGACGAAGCTGATCACGAACGAGGAAGGCGGCGTGATCGGTCTCGAGGCCAGGCACAAGGGCAACCCTTTGAGGATCAAAGCGAAACGGGGCGTCATCCTGACCTGCGGTGGCTTTTCGGCGAATCCAGCGATGCTTCTCGAGTACGTGGGGCAAAATTATTACCTACCGTATTGTAATCCGGGTAACACCGGCGACGGGATTCATATGGTGATGGAGATTGGCGCTGACTTATGGCACATGAGCGCCGTCGTAGCGGGATTCGGCTATAAAGTGCCGGATTACGATTATCCTGTCCCCCACAAAATGCCCCTGCCGGGATACGTTTATGTGGACCAAAAGGCAAAAAGGTTCATGAATGAGACGGGAGTGGATTCTCATCTCATGTGGACCCAAGTGTTTTACTGGGATGTGAGAACGTGCAGCTACCCCCGGGTGCCGTGTTTTGTCATTTTTGATGCAGATACATTTGGCGCAGGTCCGATAGCCACCACGCTAAGGGGCAAAATCGGCGATGTTTATCAATGGAGCGAAGACAATCAGCCGGAGCTGGAGAGAGGATGGATCGCGCAAGCTGAGACAATTGATCTCTTGGCCAAGAAGATCGAGGTCAGTCCCGAGACCCTGCAAGAAACTATTTCGCGCTACAATATGTCTTGCATCGGCGGTTATGACCCGGAATTCAATAGAACCCTGCAAACTCTCAGTCCCGTGATGCGCCCTCCCTTTTACGCGATGCGCCTATTCCCTTGCGTTTTGAATACCCAGGGAGGCGCCCGGCGGAACGCTCGGGCGCAAGTCCTAAACGTTCATGGCAATCCCATACCCCGGCTTTATAGCGCGGGCGAATTCGGATCTCTTTTTCATCGCTTTTACATCGGCGCAGGCAACGTTCGCGAATGCATCGTGTTCGGCCGAATTGCGGGTCAGAACGCGGCCGCAGAAACACCCTGGAAGTAAACTTCTGCACATGACTTTGTTGATCTCCCAAAGTGATTCAAAAACATGACGAACAGTTGGACATACAAGTTGTCGGAATTCGTGGCGGGTGCGAATTACAAGGATTTTTCCCCCGACGTTAAAGAAACGGCAAAGCGCGCGATTTTGGATACCGTCGGCGTTGCTTTTGCCGGGGCCCGAGAGGGTATCAGCGCGATCGCGTGCGCGCTGGCGGATGAAGAGAGATGCAGCGGCGATGCTACGATCATCGGGACGAGCAAGCGCTCGTCGGTGTTGAATTGCGCGTTCTGTAGCGGCGTCATCTTTCACGCTTTAGATTTCGATGATTCGTACTATGATTACGATAGCCCTACGAGACTTCATCCATCCTCGCCGATCCTCGCGGCGTGCTTCGCCCTCGCGGAGAAGCTAAGGGCAAGCGGCCAGGCATTTCTGGAGGCCTTCGTTGTTGGTTTCGAGGTTACCGGAGCGCTTAATAGAGGCTTAGGCCCGTCCCACTACGGTCGCGGCTGGCATGCGACGTCGACGTTAGGAACTTTTGGCGCTACAGCGGCGGCGAGTAAGTTGCTTAAACTGCCAAGGGAGCAGATCCAGGTTGCATTTGGAACGGCGGCTTCGCTGGCTTCGGGAACCCGGCAGAACGTGGGGACGATGGTAAAGCCGCTGCACGTCGGGCATGCGGCGAGAAACGGGGCTTTAGCCGCGTTGTTGTCTTCCAGAGGGAGCACCGCAGACAAAAACATTTTTGACGAAGAAATGGGCTTCGCTTTGTTCTCTGACAGAAGCGATTGGCGACCGTCGAGGGCATTCGAATCATTGGGTTCTCCCTGGGCTATTGTTCAACCAGGCATACGGGTGAAGCGCTACCCATCCTGTGGGGGGACCCATAAAGCCCTGGATGCTCTTTTTCACATCCTCGGGAATAGCCGGCTTCACGCGAATGATGTTGAAAAAGTTACGGTCTTTGTTCCGGAGTACCCCAAGGCGCTCATCCACCCCCGGCCGCAAACCGGACTTCAGGGAAAGTTCAGTATGGGGTATTGCTTGTCGGCGGGAATTATAGATGGTCATGTCGGCATCCAATCGTTCACCGATTCGGCGGTGCTGCGGCCCAAGCCGCAGGCCCTCTTGCGAAAAGTCGAGGTTGTTGAGCGGCCTTGCGCAGGTGACTCGAGTGTGGAGGTACGGATCCACTGTCGCGGCGGGTCGGAGTTTTCCGCCAAGACGTTGCACTCGCCGGGTTCTCCTTTTAACCCATTAACGTGGTCAGAATTGGAACAAAAGTTTAACGAGTGCGTCCAGACCATAATGCCTCCCGAGTATCCACCAAAGCTCATAGAGCGGATCAAGAGCTTCGAGCAGCTTGAATCTTTATCGGTTTTGACGGATATGCTACGCAATAGCGTCAGTTAACCGGCACGCTTCCCTGTCCATACGTCCTATGGTTATCGATGCCTTCATCAGCGCGCTCTTCCAGGTGCTGCAGTGGAAAGCTCTGGGCTTTATGCTGCTTGGCATTGGGATTGGATTTTGGATCGGACTTCTTCCCGGTCTGGGAGGCGGCGTTACTCTCTCCCTGATGCTTGCCTTTATCTTTGGAATGAAGCCGGTCGAAGCTTTTGCTTTTCTGCTTGGAATGCATTCCGTAACAGCTACGACGGGCGACATCACTTCGATCCTATTCGGTGTGCCCGGGGAGGGAATCGCAGCCGCGACCATTCTCGATGGCCATCCGATGGCCAAAAAGGGAGAGGCCGGGCGGGCGATCGGGGCGGCCCTGATGAGCTCTCTGGTTGGAGCGATAATAGGCGCCGCCGCTCTCGCCCTTTCTGTTCCCATTCTCAGGCCGTTAGTCCTTCTGTTCGGGGCGCCCGAGCTTTTTATGTTCGCCGTTCTGGGCATCTCCTGCGTCTCCTCATTGATCGGCAGAGGTGTTCATGCTCAGATCCGCGGTTTGGCGGCCGGCTCGCTGGGGTTGCTTCTTTCGACAGTCGGGCTTGACCCTTCAACCGGCCAGCTTCGCTATGATCTGGGATTGCTGTTTCTGTGGGATGGAGTTGGGCTGGTTCCTGCAGTGGTGGGCTTATTCGCCATTCCTGAAATCGTAGATCTCGCGGTTCGCAGGACCGCGATTGCCGGAATGGCTCCCGCGGGAAAGCTGAGCGGAGGTGTTTGGGAAGGTGTCAGGGATACGTTCCGTTACTTCGGCATCACGTTCCGGAGCTCTCTCATCGGACTGTGGGTCGGAGTGCTTCCGGGTATAGGCGCGGGAGCGGGACAGTGGATGGCCTATGCTCACGCCATCCAGAGCGCGTCTCCTGAGGAGCGCAAGGGTTTTGGGAAAGGCGACGTGCGCGGGGTTTTGGCGCCCGGCGCTTTGAACAATGCCAAGGAAGGAGGAGATCTTATCCCGACTCTTGCCTTCGGCGTGCCGGGGAGCACGGGCATGGCGATTCTTCTGGGCGCCTTCTTGATCCTGGGTCTCGTGCCCGGCCCGGATATGTTGACGAAGCATCTCGACGTGACGTTCTCGATGGTCTGGACCATCGTCATCGCCAACATGATCACGGTTTTCATTTGCCTTGGCTTTGTTGACTACATTGCTAAGGTCACCACGATTCGCGGAACGGTTCTCATACCGTTTCTCGTTCTATTGGTTTTTATTGGAAGCTATGCCGCCAGTAATGACCTCACCAATCTAGCGGTAACGATCCTGTTCGGAGGTTTGGGTTATTTCATGGTCCGCTTCGACTGGCCTCGCCCGCCTTTGATTCTTGGTTTCATTTTGGGACGCATGGCTGAGACCTACCTGCACATTTCATTATCCCGGTACGGGGCGGAGTGGGTGCTTCGTCCCGGAGTGATTATCCAGTTTTTCCTTGTGCTCTTCGTTTTTGCTTACCCGTATCTGCAGGACAGGTGGACGCGGAGCCGGACACGGACCGTCGTCAGTCCATGAACCAGAAATCCAGACTCTTGCTGAACTTGGTATTGATGTTTGTTTCGGCCTGGGCCGTCTACACTGCCATGGCTTGGCCCTGGCGTGCGGCGCTATTTCCAATGGCTATGGGAATACCGCTTTTCTTTCTTAGCCTGGCCGATTTAGCATTATCCCTGCTCGCCTCGAAACCCGCCAGTGAGCAGCCATCGATGGATTTCAGGCTATCAGAAGACGTGCCACCGCTGACCGCGAGTCGACGAACGGTGGAAATGTTTTGCTGGATTATCGGCTTCTACCTGATAATCGTGCTGTTGGGCTTTTACCTGGCGGTACCGCTGTTTGTTTTTCTTTGCCTTCGATTACTTGGCCGTGAGGGATGGCTTCTGTCACTGCTACTCGCCGCTTTGGCCTGGAGTTTTGTCTACATATTGTTGGGTCGGTTGCTGCAGCTTCCGTTTCCCGAGGGATGGCTCAGTTCGGTTCTTCCGCTTTAGTAAGGGTTAATTTGAATAGAACCCCGGCGCGCCGGCCGACGGGTTCATTGGCTGTTAGCGTATGCTCGAGATCGGATCCAGATTGATTCGGTAGCGCTGCACGACCTCTCCGAGAGGCGGCAGAGCAGTTTCCGTTCGGTTGAACCACAAGCCATTTCTGCGATGGCAACAGTGAGCACGATATGGTCCGTAAAGCTGCGCCGTAGTTGAAAAAGCGGGAAGTCTTTCGTCTAATCGGGTGATGCGCGTACACTGAAGCGATGATGTCTCCGGCGATGCCTCCGATCAATTCGAGCTCCGTCTTGGGTCGAACACGAAGCTCAGCGGCGGCAATCAGCCGTCCGCTGGAGCGACTTGTTGGCCATCCGCTTTGAATCCTTCATGGAAAGCGACAGTTCCCTGCGGTATATATCCGTCGAAGGACAGAGCCAAGAAGACCTCCGGCGGCACCCCCTCGTGCACAAACCCTGGCATGTTCTTGAAGCCAAATCTCTTGTAGTAATCCGGATGCCCCACGAGACAGCAGCCTTGAGCATTAAGGTCTTTTAGGCGCGACAGCCCCTGCTGTATCAGAGCTTTGCCAACACCGTTCCGCTGGTATTCTGGCAACACCGACACAGGTCCAAGTCCGTACCAGTCCTGTGTTCCATCCGAAATGGTCACGGGAGAGAACGCGACATGCCCGACCACACGACCGTCCAGCTCTGCGACCAGCGATACCGTGAGCGCCTTGGCGGCACGCAGTGCTTCGATGATGAACTGCTCTGTGTGGTTGCTGATTTCTAGAGTTTCAAAAGCAGCACTCGTCACCTCGGTTATTGCGTGGATGTCCGCGCTTGTTTCAGTTCTGATAAAAATTTCGAGTTTCATACGTCTGCGTTCCCGTTTCTCTCTGGCCAAACAAGATTATCTAGTTCCGTATAGAACCGCATTCCTTCTGTATATTAGCTGTCCGCATCGCCGTCGCTCGGGCTCCTTTTACAATGGCGACGATGATCTGTAAAGTCTTGTGTGTACGCCATCGTTGTAGTGCCATGTGTGCCCCAGCAGTTCCTGGACCGTCCGAGTATCATACGCTTTGCGGTCGAAGAACTTACCAAGGACTGGAAGCTGAGCAGTCCGCCGGTTGACTAATAACTTGACTTATACTTGACTCATCGCTAGGCTGGCATCATGGCCTACCAACCCAGTTTCGCAGTCACACCGCGACTGTTGGAGCGCGTCGAAAAGATCGCGGCTTTCAGGGAGAAAGTTCTTTCGGCGACGGTTCAGGTCGCCTGGATTCCCGCGCTTCAAAAGGACGCCCGGGTTCGCAATACCTACAGTTCTACCGCTATTGAAGGTAATCCGTTGACTCTAGAGCAGGTGCGCGCTCTTGAGGAAGGAAGGACGCTTACGGCTGTGACCGAGCGGGCGCAGAGGGAAGTGCTCAATTACTTCGCCGGACTTAGATTTATCGAGAAGCGCGCGCATAAAAAACTGATCACGCATGAGGATGTGCTTAGGCTTCATGCGATCATAGGTGAAGGGGTGATGGAGCAGGGGAGAGCCGGACGTTACCGTGACATGCAGGTGCGGGTCGGGCGTTATGTTCCGCCGCCGCCGGAGCAAATCTCCGGTCTTGTAGCGGAGCTGCTGGACTGGTGGTCACGCGAGGCCACAAAATGGTCGCCAGTCCTCACATCAGCTATTATCCATTACCGATTTGAGGAAATTCACCCGTTCGCCGATGGTAATGGGCGCACCGGTCGAACACTGGCTCTATGGGAGCTGTATCGGCGGGGCTTTGACACCCATCACATCTTCTCGGTTGATGAGTTTTACTGGCAGGACCGGCCCCGCTATTATCACGCGCTGGAGGCTGTAAGAACTCAAGGCGGGGACCTAACTGGCTGGCTGGAGTATGCTGCGGAGGGAGTTCAGCAGACACTTGAAAAGGTCTGGACACGGGTACAACGTCTTATGGCTGAGAGTGGAGTTAGACGAATTGTCTTGAGACCGAAGCAGGAAAAGCTCCTGAACCTCCTCCGTGATCACGCGAGCCTAACTCCGCGGCAGATTTGGGAAGATCTCGGCGTCTCCAGACAAGGAGCCATGGACCTGTTAAAGCCCCTTATCGAAGCAGGATTGATTCGGCGGGTTGGCACAAAAAAGTCAGGGCGATACATTCTTGCCTAAAAGTAAGCTAGGAAGCGCGAAGAGTTTAGCGGCAGGCAAATCTCCCCGAACGATATTTAGCGGTGTGATCCGTAAAACTCTTCGCGCTCGTTTCGAAGCAGGGGATTGGTCAGGCATCTAAGCGTGAGTTCCTTCGGCGTATTCCCCGTCGCGTAAACCTGTGGAGCTTCATCCCCACGGCCCCAGGAACGGCTCGCCTTGATAAACGTCCGGCATGGGGTCGATAACTTCGGGCCATTCACCGGGTTTTACCTTCGGCCTTAGCTCTTTGGGACGCGGCTTCCCATTCCATCCTACCTGCTCCATGTAATAATAGAGTTGCAGGCAATGACCGTCGGGATCGAATACATGCGCCGCGAAGTCGATGCCGGGATGGAGCTCCTGAGGCATATCGTCGATTACGCGCACGCCTAACTCCCGCAGGAAACGAACAGCATTTCTGAGTTGCTGATAATTCGCGAGTTGCAGTCCCAGGGCCATGCAGGTGGTATGCGGGCTTAATCCCAGCTTTTCGCGCAGGGAGATCGGGTAAAGCGCGAGAGAATGGTGCTCGGTATTGGCGCGCAGGAAGAGACAACGCTCGCCGTGCCAGGAAATTTCCTCGGTCAATATGAAACCCAGGTGTTCACGATAGAACAGTTCGGCCGCTCGGATGTCAGCCACAAAAAAGCTTAGCGGCCCAAGGCGGACGATCTTGAACGGGCGCGGCAACAGAATTCCATCCACATCGTAGGTGGGCGGCAGCCGCTCGATGTGCCGATATCCGGATAACAAATCAACCTTATCGTTGAGCGCCTGTTGGACTTCATCGAATTCAGAGATCTGGGGAAGTTCCGGGGGTTCGTGGAAGCCCCGGTGGTACATCGCCGTCGGCTTGCTATGACCGTTCCAGCCGATCTGTTCCATACCATAGTAAAGCTCATTCGTGTGGCCGTCCGGATCGTAAAGATAAGTGTGCCAGTTTGAGCCCGGCATGTCGCGGCCGGAGCGCTGGACTTGAACACCTTCCTCTTGAAACCACTTTATGGCGTTTGCCACCTCCTGCAGGCTTCCAACCTGCCAGGTTATCTGGTTGATGGTAATTCCGGGCTTAAATCGCCCTGTTGTATCCAGGGCGTCACGGACACGTTTGTTAAATAGCACCAGCGCGTGGTGATCCGTCCCATAGCGTGTGAAATAACCTTTGGGATCGCCCAATCCTGCGAGCTGATCGGGGCTTGTCGCTCTGCGCGAAAAATCGTTGTTGTCCGAAACACGAAAGCCCAAAATGTCGGTGTAAAACCGAACTCCCTCCTCCATGTGGACGAGGTTAAAGCCAAAGTGGCCGAGGCGCCGGATCTTGAATGGTTGGGGAAGAAGGATTCCGCCGACGTTGAACTTCCGCTCTGCTGAAGGTTTCATTCCTGCCTCCTCTTTTGATTGCGCTTTTTATAGTATCTTGTCTGAGGCTCGACAGCAAAATCCTCGCGCCCCCCTGTCAACTCATTTAAGAATGTAACCCTGTGGGGATTCATTGCGTCATTTAAAATGTAACCCTGCTATGGGCGTTTTTTCTGAGTTCCAACATGGACGTTGATAG
>JACQUW010000260.1 GCA_016210115.1 Deltaproteobacteria bacterium
GAGGTAAATTGAACTGTCCAGCAGATCGTAAAACCGCACTCCTTTCAAGGAGTGGCGAATCAAAAATGTCTTGCCGGTCTGGCGGGGTCCTAGGAGGAAGTGGGACTTCTTTCTGAGAAGGCTTGGTAGATTCAGGATTCGTTCTATATAGGGCGAGCCGTCATTTGTCGGCGTCATCGTCATATACTATGACAAATGACGAAAAACTCGTCAAATGAATTAACGAGGCTAACCACCCGCAATCTTCTCGCCTGCTTTTGATCAGACGTAGATACTTGGGTCAAACAGCGGCCCGGCCGAGGGGGAAACGCGTACACTGAGGTCAATCCTATTCAATGTCCAGGATTGACCTCCCCAAATATCCACCCCTCCAATGATGAGGTCGCGGGCGTCAAGCGTCAGGCGATCCCACGCCCGCCTATCCATCAGACATGTCGTTGTGGGGGCCTCACCCTGGAAAAGGATAAACGAAGAAGAGCCATCGAAATCTTACTTGAACAACATGGCCATTGATGCCAAGGTATCGGCTTCGGAGATTCCGTACGTCGGCTAACACCCTTGTCGTTGTGTAGATGAAAGAAAAAAGAGGCATCAGAGAAGTCAAGTCCGCTCTTGGCTCTTTATTACGGGCTGAACTCTGTTCCGACCCTATCGTTTCACCCTATCTTCTCGCTAGTATATCCACAACGCGGAGCCTTAAGGCCGCAGCGATTTTTTCCAGTGTTTCAAGGGTGGGACGGTGCTTTCCAGCTTCGATACGGGACAGATTAGGGCGAAGGATGCCGCACGCGCGAGCAAATTCAGCTTGAGTCATACCCTTCGCCTTTCTCAGTTTCGTAATTCGCTTTCCTATATCCTGGGCGCCTTGGACACGAAACCTCCGCCCTCGAAAATAGGGATACGATGGCTCGGACTCGTGCAGAACTCGGTCCCACGGAACCTCATACTTGTTTCCTGAGGCCTGGCTCACATGGAAAAAGAACCGCTTGGCATCCACTTCGACCTTAGTCACATCTGATCCGTCGTCACACTCCAACAGAGAGCGCAAAAAACTGTACTCTTTGCCATTATCAAATGTGACTGTGAAGCGATCCGCCCCAACCAAATAGCGGGCGTCTCGGATCTTGGCCTCAAAACCACACGCTAACGTTTCGCTGCTTTTTACTGTTTCCGCCTTGGCCATCCAATGTCAGCTCTTTCCAGCTTCTTGTATCCAAGCTCTTCTAGATATCTTAGGATCTGGGCGGGCAAGTCCGCGTCCATGGGTCTCTGGTTCTCGATATCAAAACGACCGATGTACTGGGTCCCTTTGTATATATGAACATGGTAGGGTGGGTGATCGCCCGCATACGTCTCAAAAATATAGCCACCCCGTTTCTTCCGACCCACCGTGTATCAGTATCATGGTTGATACGCTCGCATCAAGGGCATCCGTGGCGGACCTCTTCCTCTCCTCTACAAGTCATTTCGGTCGATAGTGGCAGGCAAAAGCAGACAACGGAAGTGGGAGGTGAAGAATTCGGGAGAAATTTAAAGGGAGTCTTTCACAAATGAACACGCGCCGCTAAGTCGCGTATAATTTCTCCGCAAATCCTTGAAGCCGGACCACCAGCCTCTGCCAGCCTCTATCTCAAAATAGCACGGGGTGCTTGGTTTCCGTCGCCCAGTGACCCGGCGATTCTCAATGACGATACGGGATGCGGGTTTTCCTTTGGCTTTAATGGGAGGGGTTTTCAGATCGAACCGACCCTTTTTCGTGGGCAGGCGGATTAGCCCTTGCCTGCCTAACACCGCCATGCGCTCCTCGATAGAAGTCTGGCTTTCGGCCTCATCGAGAGGGTGGATAAAGGCAATCGGTTTTCCCCGCTCGGTAACCATAACCTTCTCGCCACCTTGATGAGCCGTAGATAGTGGGTTAGGCGGCTTTTGAGATCTCTAACACCAACGGCCTGCATGGAATTGGATTCCGCTACGAATACTCTCCGCTCCAGAGTTGGTCTAAGAACTCCTTAAACGGAAGAGCGGTCACACCTCCGATTCTTCGCGGGCGCGGCTCAAGGCTCACACAGAGATACCGCTTTAGGTTTTTTTCCTCGGCGAGCGCCAGCAGCGGCTTGATGTCCTGTGGCGACAGGTTTTCTTTCGCCTTCAGCTCCACTGCCGTGTGATCGCCGATGATAAAATCCACCTCAAATCCCGAAGTTGACCGCCAGTAGCTCAACGGCTCTCCGGAGACATAATCGCTGTAGCTGAGGAGCTCATGCATGAAGTAGGTCTCGAACGCCTCGCCGAATTCAGGCGTGCCGAGTCGAAACTCCCGACCTTGAAGCGTTCCAACAACACCGACGTCAAAAAAATAATACTTGGAAGAAGTCAAAGGCTTTCTCTTCTTTGATTTTCGCCATGCGGGAAGCTCATGGAGAACGAGCGTGTCTTTGAGGATCTCGAAGTATTCATACACGGTCGTGCGCGCAACTTGCGCGTCGTTGGCGACATTCGTGAAGTTCACGATGGTCCCGTTACACAGGGCGGCCACCCTGAGAAAGCGGCTGAAGGCCGGAACGTTACGAGTCGCCCCTTCTGCGACGATCTCCTGCTGCAGATACGCCCCGGCATAGGCTTGGAGGTCGGCCCGGGGATCATCCGAAAGGTAGATCGATGGAAGCAACCCGCGCTCGACGGCGCGATCCAACTCGAACCGGTTGCCCAATTCCCGGCATGTGAGCGGGTGAAGGTACTTCGTTCGCGCCCGTCCTCCTAAGAAATTTACCCCGCCGCGACGGAGCTTGCGGGCGCTGGAACCGGTGAGCAAGAAACAAATTCCACGCTCTTCGATGAGCCTGTGCACCTCGTTCAGGAGTTCCGGCAGGCGCTGAATCTCGTCGATGACGACCACCTTGTCTTGATGAGTGAGTTCCTGTGAGATTCGCTCCGGCCTATGACTGAGAGCGAGGTAAATTGAACTGTCCAGCAGATCGTAAAACCGCAC